>DAITMV010000014.1:0-31309 GCA_036834985.1 Burkholderiaceae bacterium
GCCCTTGGGCAGACCGCCCAGGAACATCGCTTCATCGACCTGAATGTTCCAGTTCATCAAGGTGCGAATGGCCCGCTCGTGGGCGGGTGCGCTGCGTGCAGTCACCAGCGCGGTGCGTATTTTGACGTGTGTCTGAGGGTCCTGATCCAATTGCAAGCGATGCAACGCTTCGAGTAGTGGTTTGAGTGGTCCTGCGGGTAGAGGTCGGTGCTTGTGTGTGGTTTCGTGTTCTTCAAACGCCTGTAAGCCCCCATGCTGGTATATGGCCTCGGCTTCGTCACTAAAGAGCACGGCATCTCCGTCAAAGGCAATACGCAGTTCACCTGGATGACGGTCGGCATCCATCAACGAATGATTAAACACCCGCGCGGATGGATAGCCCGCATCCAGCGCGCCACGCACATCCTGCTCGTTGGCAGACAAAAACAAATGCGCCCCCAGCGGCTTTAAATAGCCGAACGGCGGTTGTCCCCGTGTAAAGACGCCCCGTTCAATATGAAGCTGATGCGCTTGCGCACTTTTGAAAATCCGCATGCCCGAGACGGGATCGTTACGGCTTAACACCACCACTTCCACCCGATGCTGGCCCGCCCGATTAAAGCCCAAGAGCTTTTTGACCAACGGAAAGGCCACGCCTGGAGCCGCTGGCTGCTCCAGCCGCTCCATTTGTAAGGCCATATAGGCCTTGTCGTCGGATTGTTCAAAAACGTGGTTTTCTTCTTCCAGATTAAACAAGGCCCGGGAAGAGATAGCGATCACGAGTTTTTCGGACAGACTGGGTGACATGGCAATCACTTTAAGAATTAAAAAATTGAGTAACCGGACCCGCAACGGTTACTGGTGTGGGCCGCTAGCCATTGTAGCCCGAGCGGTCTAAGGGGCAAATCCGTTGAATCCTCTATCCCCGGTGTTTCAGTATCACTTCAATACCAAAAAAATTGTTTGAGACAAACGAGGAGATTTTTTATGCAAACCTCACCAAGACACGGGGTGGTGATTGCCAGCTTTTGTGTGCTGACCGGGCTGTTGGCCGCATGTGGCAACGATTCACCCTCTACCAGCACCACCGCTGCCGCGGGTAATACTACCCAGCCAGCTGATTCCTCGGTGGTCGTGCAGCCAGCGGTTGCATCGCGTTATGACATGGCCAATGGGTGCTTTGTGATGCGTTCGGTGGCCAATAACAAACTGGTTTCAAAAGATTCAGTTGGCACATATTCGGCCAATGTGGATACCCAGGGCATGGCCGAGCCCCTCTACATGAAACCCACTGCCTTGGGCAGTTACATGTTGATGGCCAAAAACATGACAGTGATGTCCGCTGTCAATGCCAAGGCAGGCAGCCAGGCGCAGCCCACCGATGCGTCAGACTGGTTGGTCGACGGGAATGGCGATGATGGCTACACCGTATTTTTGCCGCAGGCTAATAAAACGCTAACCGTTGATCCCGTGTCTCAACAACTGGTGCTCACTGCGCGTCAGGGGGCCGGTGACTTGGGCGTATTCAAGTTTGAAAAGGCCTCAGGCTGCTCGGTGTACCCGGAAATCACCACTGACATTGACGGCGATACCTACAAAGGCAACGGCGTTGATCAGCCCGCGATTGGTTTTGCGGACGTACACAATCACATCACTGCTACAACATTCCTGGGCGGCGTTCATTACGGCTCACCCTTTGACAAGTTTGGAGCCCCGCATGCACTGGAGGATTGCGCCAAGCTGCATGGGCCCAATGGTACCAAAGACATTGTCGGAAACTTCTTGTCCTACGGTACACCGATCAAACCACATGACACCAAGGGTTGGCCAACATTTGCGGATTGGCCTGCTCATAACTCACTCAGCCATGAAGGGACTTACTACAAGTGGATCGAACGGTCTTATAAGGCGGGTTTACGCCTGCTGGTGACCGATCTCGTTCAAAACGAGGTGTTGTGCAAACTGGTGTCTGAATCCCGTGGCATCTTGAATCCACAGTGTAACGAGATGGAAACCGCTGTGGCCCAAGTCCAGGTGGCTCGTCAGCTTCAAGATTATGTGGATGCGCAAGAGGGCGGTCCGGGTAAAGGCTGGTTCCGGATTGTCACCAGTCCGCAGGAGGCGCGCAAAGTCATCAACGACGGCAAATTGGCGGTGGTGCTCGGGGTTGAGATTTCTCATCTGTTCAATTGCAATATTTCCAATGGCGTGGCCGGGTGTACCAAGGCGACGATTGATGAACAAATCGATCGGCTGTACAAGTTGGGTGTTCGCCAGATGTTCCCGATTCATGAGTTTAATAATGCGTTTGGTGGTAATGGCATTTTTGACGGCTTTGTCTTGAACGTCGGTAATAAGGTCGATACAGGTCAGTTCTGGGAAACTTACGATTGCCCGGCTGTCGATTATCTGTACCCGGCAGGCGCGACAATGACCACGGTTCCGGGGGCTGGTTCGGATCCATTAACCAAGCTGCTCATTCAAAACGCCCGTGGGCAGGCACCGCTCTACAATACCTCCGCCAAGCAGTGCAATAAGGCCGGCTTGACGGAGCTGGGCAAATACGCGTTCCAGAAGTTAATGGACAAGAAAATCATTATTGAGATCGACCATCTGGAACTGTCGATCAAAAGCGCCTTGCTTGATATGGCCGAGGCCCAAAAACCCAACTACCCGATTGTCTCGACTCATGGCGGTCATGGCGGCATCAGCACCGAGCAGGCCAAGCGTATCTGGAATGTTGGCGGCATTATTTACCCCTACCATAACAATGGCACAGCCTACATGTCGCTGTACAAAAAGATCAAAGCCACCAGCAGCGGCAAGTATCCGTTTGCAGTGGGTTATGGCGCCGATACCAATGGTTTAGGTGAGCAGGCGGGGCCGCGTCCAGCGGGTTCTACTCCGGTGCGTTACCCGTTCAGTCTCTTTAAAGGGGATGGGTGGAGCAACAAGTTTGCTCGCTTGAACCCACTGACCGTGAATCGTCAAAAAAGCGGTGAACGCATTTTTGATGTGAACATCGATGGCCAGGCCCACTACGGTCTGAAACCAGACTTCATTGAAGAGTTGCGCCTTGAGGCTGGACCCGCTGCTCCAGAGGTGCTGGATGCGTTGTACGACTCGGCTGAGGTGTATTTGCAAATGTGGGAACGAACACTGAATCGTTAAGTGCTTGTGTTCAGTCGCCTGATAACCCAACGTCATCGCCTGCTGCTGTGCATACCCTGGGTGTTGCTATGGCCGCAGCAGGCTTACGCACATAGCTTTGGTCCGCGCTTCAGTCTGCCGCTGCCGTTCTGGATGTATGGCTTCGGAGCAGCAGGGGCGCTGATCGTCTCATGTCTGGTGTTGCTGGTGTGGTCAGCACCCGTGCGTTCATCCAATCCGTATCTGCAATTTGCAGGTGCCTATACCCCAGAGTCATGGGTCAAGCCTACTGTCATCAATCATGCCGTGGGCTTGTTCAGTGTGGGGCTGTTGGGCTTGACGCTGGCCACCGCGGTGTGGGGCGTTGCGGCCTCCCACAATAATTTCTCCATGACCTTTGTCTGGGTGATTTGCTGGGTCGGCGTGCCGTATCTGAATGCGTTGTGCGGTTACTTTTATCCGTACATCAACCCGTGGCGCTGGTTGGTGGAGCGCACACCCTTAGCGCGAGGCCTGCTGATGGTGCCGCACACATGGCAGCACTGGCCCGCCTGCGCGGGGATGATGATGTGGCTGGTCGCCGAGCTGTTTTTTATTCCCTCTCCCCGTACTTTGGGCCATCTGTTGATGACGTACACTGCGTACACCCTGCTGGGCGCAGCGTTGATGGGTAGCGCCTACTGGTTCAGGCAGGCTGATCCCTTGTCCTTGATGTGTCGAATGTATTCCTGGTTATCTCCAACCAATTGGTTAGGGGGATCGAGCCGGTTAACGGCACCGGACCGTCCTCGTCTGGATGCGTCAGGTATCTTGTTCATCATGATCATGTTGGCTGGGACAACGTTTGACGCCCTGCGCGAGTCGGTTGTATGGAACAACTGGATGTGGCAACTCGTCTTGCCGATGAGCCCCTATGCCGTGAGCAATCCCTTGCAAGCCATGGCTGACATGACGGGCACCTATCGCGCGGTGGAGCTGTTGGTGTGGCTCGTAAGCCCGCTGCTGTATGGGCTGGTATTAACCTTGGTGGCTTATGCCAGCGTGGCTCTCATTGCCAGAAGTCAAGGACCACGACTGGATCGGTTCAGTCCAGCCCGGATGCTTGTTCGCGATGTCGCATCTGACATGGGGATTGCGCTGCTGCCGATTGTGCTGGGGTATCACATCGCGCATTACCTGACTTTGCTATTGAATCAGGGTACCCAGATCGTACACTTATTGTCAGATCCGTTTGGATTTGGCTGGAACCTGCTCGGCACCGCCTACAGGCTGCGAGCCCCTTGGCTGGTTGATACGCAAACTGTCTGGAATCTGCAATTGATCAGCATTATGGTGGGGCACCTTGCCAGCCTGTATATTGCTCATCAGCAGGCACGCTCTTACTGTGCGTCGCGTTTTCAGTTGCTGTTATCTCAATTACCCATGCTCTTTTGGATGGTGGGTTTGACCACTGCGGGCTTATGGACTTTGTCCCAACCCCTAAAGGGTGGTTAAATCCGGGTAGGCCTGACTTCTTTGTATCAGCGCCCAATGTCTACAGGAGTTACTTGTGATTGACCCGATACCCGCTGATCAGCTGTTGGAGCTGGTGCAATACGTTGATAGCCTGCCGCAGTACAAAGTGCTGCGCCGTCTGCCCGAGCCCGATAGTTATGGTGACGTATCACAATCAATTCGTGTGTTGGTCATTGATACTGAAACCACCGGCGTTGATCACAACACAGACAAAATCATCGAAATTGGTGCCGTTCTGGTAGAGGCAGATCCAGAGACCGGACAAATCGGACGAGTCATCAATACCTACAGCGGACTGGAAGATCCTGGATTTCCGATTCCTCCTCAGAGCACTGCCATTCATGGCATTACCGATGAGATGGTCAAAGGACAACGATTTGATGATGCGGCGATGCATCAGCTGCTTGACGGTGTGCAGTTGGTACTTGCACATAATGCTGCGTTTGATCGCCCATTTTTGGAGAATCGATTCCGATCATTTGAAACCTTGCCATGGGGCTGTACCTTTAAACAAATCAATTGGAATGATGAAGGCTTCGGATCGTCCAAGCTCGAATTTATTGTCTACAAGCTGGGGTACTTTTTTGACGCACACCGTGCCGTCACGGACTGCTATGCCTTGCTCACAGCGCTGGCTCATCCGTTGCCCAAGTCTGGCATGTTGCCGGTGGCGCTGCTGGTGCAAGCTGCCGAGCAAAAAGAATTTGTTATTTATGCACTCAATTCTCCATTCGAAACCAAAGACGCTTTACGTAATAAAGGCTTCAGATGGGATGCTGATTTGCGTGCCTGGAAAATCCCCGTATTGGGTAAGGCGGCGGGTGATGAAACGATTCAATGGCTCAAGAACAATATCTACAATACCACTGCAAAAGTATCTCTTGGTTTTCAGGTGAGCGTAGCGACCGATCGTTTTTCAAATCGCCCAACGAACTATTCGACCAAGTTGGTTTGATACCCGTGTGATACAGAATCGAATCTATTTAGGTTGATTTATTTAAATTAGGTAGCCAGCTATTTGAATTTAAATGTACTATTCGATCATTGTATACAGTGGAGCATTTTAAACATGCCTAGTACAGATAAAACCAAAGTCAAAAAGACTGCCGCTGCAAAATCCTCAGAATCAAAAACTACAAAATCGGCTGCAAAGCCTGCCACCAAAACTGCGACTAAAGCAGTTGCCAAAAAAGCAGTGACTCCTAAAGCCGCACCTAAAGCCACTGCCAAGGCCACTACAAAACCAGCTGCTAAAACAGTTGCAAAGCCAGTTGCCAGTAAAGCAGCGGCCAAGCCCGCAACAAAATCCACAAGCAAACCTGCTGCTGCCAAAGCGGTACCTGCCGCTAAAAAAGCAGCTGCAAAACCTGCAGTGGTCAAGGCTCCCGCTGCTAAAAAAGCGGTTGCAAAACCTGCCAGCAAGCCTGCAGCAAAGCCTACTGCAACCGTATCCAAAAAAGCTGCCGCGATGGCCAAGGCCTCCAGCGTGATGTCTGCTCTGAATAAGTCAGCCAGCAATGCGGGTGCTGCGATTCAGTCTGAAATTAAAAAACGTGCTTCAAAAATTGAAGCAGCGATTCCGGCCAAGGCCAAGGCAGTCGCCAGCAAAGCCAAAGGTCAGGTTGCATCATCCAAACAGGCTGTTGAGTTAAAAGTCCTGTCACGTTTGAGCATTCCCAATCTGGCTGAAATGTCCAAGCAGTCAGTCGATTCGGTCAAAGCGGTTTACGCTGAATCTGTTTTGCCTAAAGTGGCTAAATGGGCAGGAGTAGAAACATCATTGGTTCGTACTGCAGTCGGTTTAAAAAACGCGGCAGTGTCATCTGATGCTCTGCTGAACGTTAAACAAATGATGCGTCTGTCTCATTTTGTTGCGCTGGTCGAACAATTAAAGGCCAAGGTGGGTGAAACTGCTGTGGCCAAATGGCTCGTTACCAAAGCTGAAGAATTAAACAATAAAGCACCAGCGGTTTTGTTGAAAACCGAAGCCGGTCTTTTGGAAGTACGTAACATCGTCAAGAAAATTCGCTCCAAGCCTGCCAAAAAAGCTGCGAAGTAATACCTGAGTTTTCTTGCGGGTGCACGTTGTGCCCTGTTAAAAAAGCACCCTGTACGGGTGCTTTTTTTTAGCTGTGCGGCGTTGATTCTCAGGTGATGTTAGCCGTCAGTCATGAATATACTTTTTCGGCCAATTTAAGGTGTGGCAAGGCATTAAGCCCGTTTTTTAACACTTTGTCGGTAACTTTGCAGTGTTCTTGATGAATCCCACTCACTAGTATGTGACATATAAATAACAAGTCGATACAGGTGGGGTATGTGGAATCGAAGCATTAAACAATCGTTGGTCTGGATAGCATTCACAGCGTCCGTATTGCTCGGGGCAGGCGTATCACAGGCATGGGCACATGCTGAGCGACCTGCGTTTTTTCCGGTCAATCGGGTCAGCGCGCGGCCTGCCTATCGCCCCATGCTCGATGTGTCCGGAAATCCCTCCCTTCAGGCCAATCGCCTGGTGGTGTGTAAAAAGCCCGGCCAAGAAGGTGTGGCGGCCGGCACCGACAGTGCAACTCTGATCAAGACCATCAAGGCAACCGGCTTGCGTCGCGCCAATGAGCAGTTGTACTCGGAATGCAAATTTGAACATTTGCAGGCGGCAGTGGACGCGGTGACCACACGAGGTACCACCATCTATGTGCTGCCTGGCCTTTACAAAGAGCAGCCCAGCATTCGCGCCTTGGAAAATAACTTTGGCGCCAAGTCTGCGCAGGATCGAACCTACTGCCAGGCCGTCTTGGCACGTGGGGTTGGAGAGTTAAGCTATCAGGAACAATACCGCTGCCCACATATTCAAAATACGGTGGCTATTTTTGGTGACCCTGACTTTACCGATGATAATTGCGGGACTCAACGTACCGGTAAATGTGCAGGTGACCCCAAGACATTGGCTTGCGATCCTGCGAAGTCGGCATGTCAATACTACGATCTGCAGATCGAAGGGACAGGTCAAAAAGTCACTGACGTTGTTTTTTCCGGTGACTTTATTAATAAACCTGGAGACCCTGCAGACGGTCACTTCCGTTACTTGAACGGTATCCGCGCCGATCGGGCTGATGGCATCTATCTGCGCAACTTCACCACACAGATCTACGAATTTAACGCGGTTTACGCGATGGAGATCGACGGCTTTGTCTTTGACCATCTGTTGTCACGTTGGGTGGATGAGTATGCGTTCCTGTCGTTTGCGTCCGATCACGGATTGTACGATTACACAGAAGGATATAACGTCGCCGACTCGGTGCAATACCCAGGCTCTGGCGCGGATATTTATCCGAACGCCACACATGCTGGGGTGGATTTACGCAAGCGCCAGGCCACTGAGATTCGTAATTCAAAAGGTCACCATTCTGCGTTGGGTTATTCCGGGACAGCCGGCAATGCGCCGTACGTCCACGACAGCGAGTTTTATAAAAATCAAACGGGTATGGCCACTGAGAGCATTTACGGCGGACATCCCGGGATGCCGCAAGACCATGCGCTGTTTGAGAACAACAAGATCTATTCAAACAACAAGGACTACTATCGTTTTGTTTCGACCAACGGGCCTTGTGTGAACAAGGCTCCGCGTGATCGGGGCGTTGTACCGCCTGAGGCTGCGTATTTTGATCGCTTGCCTGCCGATCATCAGGAAGCGGTGATGGATCGCACCATTGTGTGCCCGCCGATTCCCTTTCCGACCGGCACCGGCATCATCATCGGCGGTGGCAATTACAACGTGATTCAGAACAACCAAATCTTTGATAACTGGCGTCAAGGGACGTGGCTGATCTCGGCGCCTACCCTGATTCACATGATCAACGAGCCCTATGCACCCAAGCCGGTGCCGGGTGCATTAACCGGCATGATCCCCGCGCCGGTCGGTGGTCCGGTCAATGATGCGAACTCGATGGTCGGCGCCTTGAAGTTGGCGATCGATACCGGCTCGGCCCCTTTGTTGTTGCGTCAGCCTGTCTACACGGCCCATTACAACCGTTTCTTGACCAACCGCCTGGGTGAAAACGCGTTGGTTGCCGGTCAATCATTCAAGCAACCCAATGGTGTTGATTTTTGGTGGGACGGTAGTGGCAAAGGCAATTGCTGGAAGGGCAACACATCGTCCAGTGGCAGCATCAAGGCCGATACCGATGTATTGCATCCACTGCCCGGTGACTGTCCTGATGGCGATTACACCAACCTGATCAATCAGGTTACGACGGCTTACCCGATCCGCATCGTACAGTTTGTGCCTTGTCTGATGTACTCACGTAATGATCCATCCTCCAAGGATAACTGCCCGTTCTTTACTACGTTAAGCGCACCGGCCGGCCGTCAGTTTGAGAACAAAGTGACATCACAGGTGCCGAGCGACGGTAGTCTGGTGGTGGGGGGGCAGCAGCAACTGGCGTACTTTGTATTGCACAACGAATCGAATGCAGCGCACTCGCTGCAAACCGTTTCCATCCGTGTGACCGGTGATGTACAAAGTTTCAAGTCGAGCACCCTGACGATCAACGGGATGTCGGCCAGCAATCCGCAGATCACGGACAACCTGCTGATCTTTACATTCACCACGCCTGTGAGTGTTGATCGCAGCGTTGCAACCTTGGCGCAGTTGCAGCGTCCGGGGGCTGCCGTAACCACCTCGGCCAACAACCATCCCCTGCAATTGCTGGCAGGTGGTTTGGGCAAGACACTGGGCGGTGCGGTTGGAGTCTTCTTGTTGATCGGCGGCATTCGTCGTCGACAGGGAGTGGTGTTGGCGTTGCTGGTGGTTGTATCGATGGCCTTGGTCAGTTGTGGTGGTGATGGCAGTACATCGACCCCATCGCCCTCCACGGTCAATGCCGCCGACACAGGGGGGTCTACTACCGGTAACGGTACGGCAAACACCGGCAGCAATCAAAACACATCAAGCAGTGAACAAGACACCTCGACGCCCGTCAAAGTGGTCGATCGTCTGGAGTTGGTCAATTTGGCCTTCAGCTCTGATTCACCGGGCGCTGTGTATAACGGCTTGCCGCTGGTGATCGGTCAGGTGGCGCGATGAACGCCTTCTTCAGTCGGCAGCTGGTGCTGATCGGGCTGGCGGTGGCGGTGCTGGCTGGGTGCAAACCCAACTCACCGGCCGCCACTGACAAGGCCATGCCCAGTATGCCTCCTGCACAGCCAAGGCCCGGTAATTTAGGCCCCAGCGTCAAGTGGGCGCCAGAGAGTGGTCGGTATCAGCAGGTACGCCGAGCGGCCTGGGCAGAAGGTGTTGATTTTGAATCCAAGGTTGATTTACGGACGGAACAAACCAGTCGACATGGGTTTTATCACGTCAAATTGCTGCATCGAGCCGTGGCGGATCAAGATGGATTCGAGCAGTGGGTCGTCGCACTGACGGATGCAACAGGCAAGCCCGTCAGTGGGGCTGACGTTCATGTGCAAGGCGGCATGCCGGCTCATGGACATGGCCTGTTCAGTCAGCCGCAGATACAGGCGGGCGATCAACCGGGCGAGTATCTGGTTAAAGGCCTGGCTCTGACCATGGCCGGGTGGTGGGAGATGAATTTTTACATCGCTAAAAACAAGGTGGATGACTCCGCCAGTCTGAATGTTCTGGTCAAACTGTAGCGCAACAGCTTGGGGCCTGACGGCAGGGGCCATACTGTTGTGTCTGGGGTTCTGCCCCACCATGCCAGCAGGCGCACAAACGTTGCAGGGGGGTGTCCCTGTACAAGGTCGTGGACTGCCCGCGCAGACGGTGTCGGTACAATCCTTTTCGATTGACCGTTTGCCGGCACCTCTGCCCAGTCTGTCCAATCGCTGGGCTGATAACCCCCAGGCACGCGCTTTGGGCGCCGCCCTGTTTATGGATCCTGGCTTGAGCCAGACCGGGCAGGTGTCTTGTGCCAGCTGCCATCAACCCGAGCGATCGTTCAGTGATGGACAGCCTCTGGCGCGTGGGGTTGCTGGCGCTGTGGCAAATCGCCATACGCCCACCTTGTACGCAGCGCCGTGGTCGCGTTGGCAGGGGTGGGCTGGCAAAGCGGATAGCGTCTGGGCTCAGAGTATCAATCCCCTGTTAGATCCGAAAGAGCATGGTTTGACGATTCAAACCCTCTGTCAACGGGTTGCAGATCACTATGCCCGAGCCTACGCGGAGCTGTTTGGTCCCTTGCGTGTGGGTACGCTGCGCCAACAGCAAGAAGTGGTCGCCCATGTTGGCAAGGCACTGGAGGCGTACATTCGCACCCTACGACCTCCAGCCAACCGGCTGGATGCTTTTTTGGCGGGGCAAGCTGCGCTGAGCAAGGATGAACAAATGGGCTTTGCCGTGTTCACCGGAAAAGGGCAATGTATTCGCTGCCATTCGGGACCGCTCTACACCAATCACAGTTTTCACAACACCGGTGTTGCTTCTCGTTTGTCTGCTGATGCACCCGGTGCCTGGGTTGATGGCGTCTTGCAGGCGGATACCGGACGGGCATCAGGTATCGTGCAGGCCCAGGCCTCAATCTATCGGTGTGGTGGCGTATTGAGTGATGTCCCTCAGGTACAGCACAAGGCCATGGGCACCGCGTGCCAACACCTGCGGTATGTGAACCTGCTGTCTGCCGACTTGGTGGGCGCCTACAAAGTACCCAGCTTGCGCAGGGTGTCCAAAACAGCTCCTTACATGCATGACGGCCGCTTTAGTACCCTTGAGCAGGTGGTTCAACATTATGTGCAGGCTCCCAATCCGGACGGCGACTACGGTCATACCGAACTGTTGCCCTTGAACCTCTCATCAGAGGAACAACGGCAACTTGTCAGTTTTTTGAAGGTCTTATAACTACGAAGTCGCGAATGCTTAAGCTCTAAACGGGGGGGATTTGTGCCTCTAATCGGGGATTGTTCAACGCAAGTATGAGCATAGACTGGATTCATGACTTCGCAGGAGACCGTCATGAGAACAGTGAATCGTCTGGCACACTCAGTGTTTGAGCCGCATGTGAATCAGTTCGTTGCCCCTCCACAGGAGCGAAGTCAGTGGTCGTGGTGGGCTGCCCAGCAGTGTTTTGAGAAAACCGGCCAGTCCCGGTTGTGGCGTGCTCTGGTGAATCAAAGCCCGGTCACCACAGAGACCATCGCCAAGCATATCGAACGCGTCGCCGAGTCCGCGATGAGCACCGTTCCGCACTCACTGGAAATGCTCACTGCCGTCGCCGAATCGGTTGAATACCTTGCTCGCCTGAAGATTTCGGTCCGCGACATCCCAGACTTTGCAACCTGTCATTGAGCCCGTTGGGGGGTATGCACCCCGGGCCCGGGTGATCTGGTAAGGTAGGGCTCCCGTACTTGCCTGTTGTTGTTCATGTCTGACGTCCCTGTCCTGTATTCATTTCGCAGATGCCCTTACGCCATGCGGGCTCGCATGGCCGTTTGTGTCAGTGGCGTTTCCATCAAGCTCATTGAAGTTGACCTGAAAAACAAACCCGTTGACATGTTGCGCTTGTCACCGAAGGGCACTGTGCCTGTTTTAAAGTTACCTGACGGGACTATTCTGGAACAAAGCATCGACATCATGCATTGGGCCCTGACACAGGCCGATCCGCAGGGCTGGCTGCTGTTGACGCCCCAGGAGCGGATGGAGGCTGAAACCATTGTTGCCACCAATGACGGACCCTTTAAGCAATGGCTGGATCGTTATAAGTATCACATCCGTTTTCCCGAGGAAAATGCATCGACGTATCGCGATCAGGCGATGGATTTGTTACAGTCGCTTACGCGCAGGCTCGATGAAAATGGCTATTTGTTCGGTCCACGCATAAAATGGCCTGATGTCGCCGTATTCCCGTTTATTCGCCAATTGGCTCATGTTGATCTGGAGTGGTTCAACCGCCATGCATCCCCCAGTCTTGTCCGATGGTTAAGCGGGTTCACGCAGTCTGATCTATTTGCTAGCGTTATGGACAAGTCTCAACGATGGGCCTCACACAATTAGCCTTATTCCCGCTCAATACGGTCTTGTTTCCGGGGGGCATTTTACCGCTGCAGATTTTTGAGATTCGCTATCTGGACATGGTCAAGCGTTGTCTGGAGGACCATCAGCCTTTCGGCGTTGTGGCTCTGGTCGACGGAGGTGAGGTGCAGCGGCCCGGTGTCGATGAGGCACTGGCGTCGGTAGGCACCATGGCTGTCATCACCCATCAAGACATACTGGGCCCAGGATTGATCAAAATCCAGACCGTGGCTACAGACCGTTTTAAAATCATCCAGGCTGAGCGCGGTCAATACGGCTTGTGGACCGCGCAGGTTCAACGCATGGATCCGGACCCACTGGTGTCGATCCCCGACGAATTAAAAATAACCGCATCTTCCCTGCTGGACCTGATTGCCCGCCTCAAGGCCGATGGTGTTGAGTCGTCCTATTTGCCATTTTCCGAACCCTACCAACTGAACGATTGCGGATGGGTGGCCAACCGGTGGTGTGAACTGCTACCGCTTGCTCTGGAGATCAAGCAGCAACTGATGTCGCTGGACAATCCCCTGGTACGGCTTGAGGTGGTGGGTGATCTGTTGATAGAACACGGAGTGCTTGAATGAAGAAGCCGGATTATGAGTCCTGCTGTGTTGTTCCACTGCATATCCGTCAGCTCCTTCAATTGGCCAAAGAACGGGGATTTTCCTCATCACAACTGCTGGGCGGTTTTCCCTTTACCGAGGAAGAACTGGCTGATCCGCATTTTCTGGTCTCTTATCGACAGACGTTTCGATTCATCCGACGCGCATTAAACCTGCTGGGTTCACAGGGCACCGGCTTGGTGGTTGGCCTGGCCCAGGATTTGACTGCCTGGGGTGTGGCCGGGATGGGATTGATCAGCAGCAGGGATTATCAGGAAGCGATTGATTTTGGAATCAACAACCAGGTGTGGTTAGGCTCGGTGGTTGATATTTCCTATGCGATGGAAGATGGACAAATCATTTTGCAAACGGCCCATCGCTTTGAAGAGCCCGGGCTGGAACATTACCTGGCTGAAGAGTTTGCGGCCAGTGTGGTCAAGATGGCGCAGTATCTGAATTTGGGCGATCCGTTTTTAAGCTGGATACAGTTTCCGTACCCTGAGCCCAGCTACGCACATGGTTACCAGGATGTTTTTAAATGCCCCATATACTTTGGCAAGCAAAGCCTGCGCATGTGTATGGCCCTGGATCTGATCGCCGATCCACTCCCAACGGCAGATCAGGAAAAGTTTGCTCAAGCCGCCTCCATCCTGGAGACGCTACAGCAGGTACTGCCTAAAAATAACGATATTGTTGATGCGGTGCATCGCATGGTCAGCCGCTATCTGGATGATCCTGACATGGGCATTGCCATGGTCGCCAGCAAGTTGAACATGAGCGAGCGAACTTTACGGCGACGGCTCACGGACAATGGCGTAAAATTCAAGCAGATTTTGGAAATAGAACGTCAGCGGGTGTCTGAGGCGCTATTAACGGAGTCAGTATGCTCCATCGGTGAGGTAGCGCGTCGAAGCGGTTATTCGTCGTCGTCCAGTTTCAGGCGGGCTTACAAAAAGTGGTCGACTAGTTAGAGCGCAACAACTCATTACAACAACAAAACTTTATCCTCTCCAGAGCGATAGCCTATGAACGACGATCATCACAAACAGCAGCACGCAGACTCAGAGGCAGGCTCGGTTGCCAAACTGCAACGCCATAAACCTCCCATGCAAGAGCGGTCCCAACTGCGTGTCGCGCAAGCCTTGGAAACGGCTGAAAAGCTCCTGCAAAAACTGGGCCCTGAGGAAACGTCCATTCCTGAAATCGCGCTGGCCTCAGGCATTCCGCGAGCGTCGCTGTACCAGTTTTTTCCGAACAAATATGTCTTGTTTTCCCATCTGGCAGAAATCCATCTGCAGCGGGTCTCCGACGTAGTCGCGCAGGCGGCTCCGCTGTGTCAGCCTCTGAACTGGATGGAGGCGGTACCTATCCTGATCAATCGCGCTGCCGATTATTATGACCAAACGCCCGTGGCCAGCATGCTGATTTTGGGCGGGCCTTTCAGTCGATCTGCGTATCTGGCGCAGGAGGTTACGATCTCCAATATCGGTCAAGGGGTTCGTCAATTGATGGCATCGCTCGACACGCCGGTTTATTTTCCGGAAGATCCGGACACCACGACCTTGGCAACCGAGGCTGCATTTTCCTGCATGAAATATGGGTACTACCGCGATAACCGGGTGACTGAGACCGTTCGCCAAGAGGCTGCAAAAATGGCGATTGCTTACATGGCGGCCTCGTTAAGAGACTAAGCCTGGCGATCGCTTCTTAAACAAGACACAAAAATAATAGGGCTACGGCATGACAAATAACGCACTGGGGCTGTTTAGTATGGCCGGTAAAACCGCGCTTATCACTGGGGGTTCACGCGGCTTGGGGTTTCAGATGGCACAGGCCCTGGGGCAGGCCGGTGCAAAAATTATGATCAGTTCACGCAAGTCCGGTGATCTGGAGCAGGCCGCCTCGCAACTGGCAAAAGAAGGCATTGATGTTGCGTGGCATGCGGCCGATGCCAGCCGCGAGGATGACATCAACGCCTTGGTCCATGCCGCAATGGCTGCTTTGGGACGTATCGATATTCTGATCAACAACGCGGGCGCCACATGGGGCGCTCCTGCCCAGGATCATCCTGTATCCGCATGGGACAAAGTCATGAACCTGAATGTGCGCGGCTACTTTTTGCTATCGCAAGCCGTAGCCAATGCGTCCATGATTCCCAATCGATCCGGCAGCATCATCAACGTGGCCTCTATCGCCGGTTTGGGTGGAAACCCCCCGTTTATGCAAACCATTGCCTACAACACCAGCAAAGGGGCCGTCATTAACTTTACCCGTGCACTGGCCTGCGAGTGGGGTGCACTGGGCATTCGGGTCAATGCCATCGCCCCCGGGTTTTTCCCCAGCAAAATGACCCAAGGCATTCTGGATATGGTGGGCAGTGACACGATTGCCCAACATGCGCCGCTGCAGCGGGTAGGCGATGAAGATGATCTGAAGGGCGTCACCTTATTGTTTGCCAGTGCTGCAGGTAAACACATCACCGGGCAAACGCTGGCGGTTGACGGCGGTGTGAGTGCACAAGTGGGTGGCTAAGCAAACGCCAGTCAGTACCCAATAATAATCATGATCAGGGCATATACATGGATACAAAAATCGACGCAGTAATTAATCTGGTGGCGGGCACCGCACGCGGCTGGCGCGGAGCCGCTGTCAAGGGCAGGGCCCGCAAGCAGCCCGAGCAACTCCTCAAGCTGTACGATATAGAAATCAGTCCGTACTGCAGGATGGTGCGCGAGGTACTCACCGAACTGGATCTGGACGTGATGATTTTGCCGTGTCCTGCGGGCGGCGATCGGTTTAGGCCCCAGGCACAGGCGCTGGGCGGTAAACAACAATTTCCACTGCTGGTCGACGACAATACCAACACCGTGATGTACGAGTCAGCCGACATCATTGAATACCTGGGCTCAACCTACCAAGGCAAAGTGAGCTCTCCCACCGGCCTGATGCGCAAGCTGGCTGTTGGTAGCGGCATGCTGGCCTCCGCCTTGCAGTATCGCCCCGGTGGTTTGCGAGGCATGAAAGTTCGCCCGTCCAAGGCACCTGATCAGCCGCTGGAGTTGTACAGCTTTGAAGCCAGTCCGTTTTCCAAGCCCGTGCGCAATGTCCTGTGTGAACTTCAGCTGCCCTATGTGTTGCACAACACAGGCAAGGGGGCACTGACTGATCTGGGCCCTCCGATGTTCCGTGACAAGCTCTTCAAAGGCCCCATGGGTACCACCCGCAATCGCCAATGGCTGGCCGATCGAACGGGGCAGGTGCAGGTGCCGTATCTGATCGACCCCAATACGGGCGTTGAGATGTACGAATCCCAAGCCATCGTAGACTATCTGGAATCGACTTACGCTGGGTGAGTAGGGTTTGATACATCCGCTGTCACCTGCGCAAGGCTGTGCAGGTGCAGGCTGCTTTCAAAAGCACGGTGCAGGCCGGTGACCGGATCGTCAAATGCAATGTGCTTGGCCAACAACTGCAGGGGCCGGGCAAAATCAGGCGTCGATGATTCGCCGAGCGTTGGGTAAATCGTGTCATACACAATCGGTATGCCCAACCCCAGCATATGCACGCGGAGCTGGTGTTTTTGGCCGGTCAGGGGCCGTAAGCGGTAACGCGCCCACCGGCCATTGTCCTCGATCAGATCAATGTCTGTATGGGCATTGATTGGGCCTTGCACCTCTTTCATTTGCATAAAATGCTCGCCCTGTGTCAGATGGCTGCAGCGCACCAAGGGCAGAGGCACATCGATGTAAGGTGCAATCGCTTCGTACGTTTTTGATACCGCTCGTTCGCGGAAGAGACGTTGATAGGCGTTGCGATGTTTCTCTTGCCTGCAAAATACCACCAAACCGGCGGTTTCCCGGTCGATCCGATGAATGGGAGTCAGGCTGCTGAGCCCCGACTGCAGCCGCAAGCGGGTCAGCAGGGTTTCCTGTACATATTGCCCTGCAGGGGTGACCGGCAAAAAATGCGGTTTATCTGCCACGACCAGTAACTCATCCTCGTACACTATTCGTACGGTTCCGGGGATTGGCGTCTCTGCCTGGACATGTCGGTAGTAAAACAGGGTTTGATGAGCCCGGTAGGCCGTTTGGGGGCCAATGGCCTGTTGATGGTGATCGGTGACCAAGCCTTGTTCCATTCGGGTGTGCCATTGATCCCGTGGAATGTGTCCAAAGCGTTCACACAAAAAATCCAGCACAGTGGCCCAAGGGCCGGGCGGCAGGGCGATGCGGCTCGGGTTGATACCTTGTTTAGAAATCATCACCGCTGAGTCGTCTTGCCCGTTCGACTCGCCACTTGCCATCGAGTTCTTCGTCGTACACATCCTCCAGCGTGGTGGAGGTCTCGTTTAAATGCGTATCCAGTGCGATACGGCTGTCAAACACAAAGCACTCACCTGTCCAATCCCGATCAGCGTCAGGCATTTGTGCAAAGTAATTGAGAATGCCACCTTCGAGCTGATAGACCGTCAAGCCGCGCTCTTGCAGCCATGCCCCGGTTTTTTCGCAACGAATGCCACCGGTACAGTACATGGCGACCTTTTTGCCGCTACTTTTCCAGGTGTCCAGATTGTGTTCGATGAATTCCGGGAAGTCCCGAAAGTGCGATACCTTTGGGTCGATCGCTTTGTTAAAGTGGCCCAGCCGATACTCAAAGCTGTTGCGATTATCAATCACTACTACGTCGTCCTCATTGAGCAATTCGCGCCACTGGGCCGGCGAAAGCTGAACCCCCGGCTTGCCGATCGCCTGTATTCCTTCCACGCCAAGGGCAACAATTTCCGGCTTTTTATGCACTTTCATGCGACCAAAGGGCAGGGTGCTGCACAGGGTCCGCTTGATCACGATATCGGTGAACAAACCCTTGAGCTCAGGGTCCGTACGCAAGGCGTGTTCAAACGAATCCACCTGCGCAACAGGCCCTGCGATAACGCCGTTGATGCCTTCCTGCGCAATCAGTAGGCTACCCGTGAGGTGTTCTGTGATATCGCGGAAGCGGTCGACGATCGCATCTGGGTCCTCGATCTGGACAAATTTGTAAAATGACAGATGGCATTGTTCAGGCTGACTGACGGAGGTTGGAAGCATGGTTCACTGACCCTTCTGATAAGTCTCAATGGCGCCGTTCAGGTCTTTTTTCATCAGAAGCAACTCATTGTGATACTCCCTGGACCGTTTATGACGCGTGTCGATGGCGAGCACTTTTTGATAATCAAATTGTGCCTTATCCAGATTGGCTTTGCTCTGTTTTCTGAGGGCATAAGCCATCAAGTCACGGCACTTGACAGTAACGGGACACATGATTCATTGGTTTCTCCAGGGCAAACAGCGGGCTTACACCTGAATTTTACGCACAAACCGCAAGGGTCTTTACTTTTAGGTCAAGCTTGTGACTAAAACAGTCTCTGTTTTGTGTTTTAAAGGACCCGGGTGAATGTTAAAGTGCATTAAAAATGTTAAAAATCCGTATTTACCCCGTTTAACAGCGTGGCCACCTTCGTCCTATGAAACAATTCGCCTTTCTTCAAAAACAGTTCATTATTGGCTTGGTGGCCATATTGCTCCTGATATGGGGCGGTGTCTGGTATGAGTTTGAGCGCAACCAGCAGGCGGCGCTTCACGAAGCCCGTGTTGAGACAGCCGCCCAGGCACAGATCTTTGCTGAGTTTTCGCTCTCAACCATCAAACGGGTGAACGAACTGCTGGTTGATTTGCGCACCTACTGGACGGGTGACTGGCAGTCTTTTGCTGCGCAGGTGCAGCGTCGCCAGGAATTTATCAGCGATGTGGCGTTTCAGGTGGCTGTCATCGACCGGGATGGTCTGCTGCTGTTTTCTAATCTAGCACCCGCCACCACCAAAACAGATTTAAGCGAACGCGAACATTTTAAAGTACATAAACAAGCGCCGGCCGACGACAAGCTGTTCATCAGCCGCCCGGTAAAGGGTAAGGTCTCTGGCAAGTGGTCGATTCAATTTACCCGGCCGATACGGGATGCCAATGGTTTTGCGGGGGTGATTGTTGTGTCGATCAGCCCAGATCTGTTTGCCAGTTTTTCCGAACGATTACGCATGTCCGACGACAGTTCGGTCACCGTGATCCGTCGTACCGCCGAGGTGATGGCGCGATATCCCCTGGCCGACACTTCGATCGGACGGGTGATCAAGGATGCCGACTTTTTGAAGTCTACAGACCAGGTGTCGGGCAGCTTTCAAAAGGTCTCTGAAACGGATGGTCGGGAGCGTATCTACGGTTATTACAGTCTGGCTGATTACGGAATGACATTTGTGGTTGGGCGTTCCATTAAAAGCGTTCAAGACTCGCTGGTTGCCCAACGCTGGAGTATCTTGATCACGGCGATCTTGATGTCATTGCTGGTGCTGGTGTTTTTTCTGGCGATGATGCGCTCGCTGCTTGAGCGGCAGCAAGTGCAAAACCGCCTTCGCGAACGTGAGGCGATGTTGATCGAGTCCCAGGCCCTGGCTCAAATCGGTGGTTATTCGATTGATGCTCAAACCCGGGTATGGACCTCCACGGTTACGCTCGATGACATCATCGGAGCGACGCATGGACAAGCAAAAACCTGGCAGGTTTGGTTGGATCTGATTCATCCGGATGACCGGGCTGAGGTGTTGCCGCTGTGGGAAGGTTTGTGGGATAGCAAGGGGAGGCTGGACAAGGCCTTTCGTATTCGGCGACTGTCCGACGGGCAGGTTCGATGGGTTCATGCTTATGCATCGTACCGATCCACCGATAACCATCCATTGGCCATTCATCCGCATGTCGTTGGCTTGCTTCAAGACATCACCGAGCAAATGGAGCACGAAGCCGAGTTGAGTTTGGCACGCGTACAGGCTGAATCGGCCAATCAAACCAAGAGTGCTTTTTTGGCCACGATGAGTCACGAAATCCGGACGCCACTCAATGGCGTGCTGGGGATGACCGAGCTGGTGCTCGATGGCCCTCTGGAGGCCAGCCAGCGCGACTTGCTGCTGATTTCCAAGGAGTCGGCCGAGCATTTGCTGGCCATTGTTAATGACATTCTGGATTTCTCAAAAATCGAGTCCAGAAACCTGACCATGGAAAGTGTTCCATTTGAGCTGTCGTCGCTGACCAGTGGTGTGGTGCAGTCTTTGTCGCCGTTGGCTGAGCAAAAGTCCTTAAAGCTGGTGTGTCGAATGCACGTTCGTCAGGCCGATACCGTCCTGGGTGACCCGGTGCGGGTTCGACAGGTCCTGTTTAATCTGATCAACAACGCCATCAAATTTACCCAGACCGGTGAGGTGACGCTTGACGTCTATACGGAGCGTGTGGGGCCTTCGCGCGTGAAGGTCATTTGCGAGCTGCGAGATACCGGTATCGGTATTGCGGCTGACAAAATCGGTACCATCTTTTCCCCGTTTGCACAGGCTGATACCTCAACGACACGCCATTACGGCGGCACCGGCCTTGGGCTGGCGATCTGTCGTCAATTGGCGCAACTGATGGGGGGCGATGTCACGGTGACCAGTACGCTGGGGCAGGGCAGTTGTTTCGAGTTTGTTGCGTATCTGGATACGCCGTCGATCATGGATTGACACGCAGGGGGTCTGAAGCCCTGTTTTGTCTGAAGATTGCCATCGCCTGCGTTCTTGAAGAGACATCCAGACGATCGAAGATGTCTTTCATGTGATGCTTGACCGTCTCAAGACTCACATTCATTTCTCTGGCAATTTCCTTGTTGGACAAACCCACTGACACCAGCTGCATCACCTGATGTTGCTTGTCTGTCAGCTCTTTTTTCTGCGGCGCATGGCTGATCCGCTCTATCAGACGCTGTGTGATGTGAATGGCGTCTCCGCCGTCGTGCATGTTCATCATCGCAGTCTGGATAAACGCTTCAGACAATAAGTCAGTCATTTGCTCAAATGACATCTGTTTGGCAATAGCCCACAGGTTTGGTCTGCAGGTGGCGGTGTAGGACTCGATAAAGTCCAGGTCGGCGGTCACGATCACCGTCGGTATGTTGGCGATGGAATGTTCCAGCCAGTCCAGCAATTGTCGGTCAGTACAGTCGGGCAGATGCAGATCACTGACTATCATCACCGGGGCGTGTTGCTCTAGCAGCCGCTTGGCCCCTCTCAGATCGGAGGTGTGCAGCACCGTCGCGTTGGGGTGAATCAATTTGATCAGGTCTCGAAGTCCGGAGGCAAACAGTGGGTGATCTTCAACGATTAGCACTGTTGCATTCATTCGCCACTCCTCCGCTTGTCTGATGTTTTCCGTATGTACATGTAATTTTTCTTATGCTCGAATGCATATTAAAACAAGCTTTACCGATGGGCTAATATTTTGTGAGATACCGTGAGAATTTTTCGACACATTTGTCGGAATCCCTTAAATCGTGGCACTCTGTGGCTGCTGTGCAATGACAGGTCCGAAACAGGATCGACTATTTTGTCTTAGGGTATGGGTGGTGTGGTGTTGAGTGAAAACCCGGTTTATTTATGGCTGTTGGGTGTTTTGTTTCTGGCGTTTACTTTTTTACTAAGCTGCTACTTCTGGATTTGCGGCGGGCTGGGTAAAACAAAATCCATTGCAGTGCGTTACGCCATCGGTGCTAGCATCAGCTGGGCAGGTATCGATTTATGGCTGGTGTTTCTGGATTTCTATGTCACGGGGGGCCGCCTTGTTCAATTGCCTTACCCATCGGTGCTGCTGGCCATTCTCTGCGGATTGATTGACCTGGCGGCCATGTCGGTATTTGCGTATGTCACGATACGGCCTGACAAAGGGCCGTGGGCGATGGTGGCGTCTTCAACCCTCGCAACGTCCGCGTTTTGCTGTTATGTCTGGTTGCTGGCCATGAGTATGTCACCGGACCGTTCCACGTTTTATGTTTTTGTGGTGTTGTGCTCCTTGCTGACCATGTACCGGTATGCGTCGTTCCGCATGGCGATTGTTTGCATTCGTGAGTTTATCTCGGCACCCATTGTGTCATTACCGCGGTGGATTCAATCCATTGTTCACAATATCAAGACGCTGCATGTACGACTCTTTGGTTTCTCCATGGTGATGTGCTCAGTCTTTACTATCTACTTTCTGGAGTTGGTCCGACATGTGGCTCGGCATTCGCCCACCTTCCAAGGGCTGTCAGGCTCTGTGACCGATACGCCTCCCACCCACGTGGACGGCAGCTTTGCATGGTTTGCCATGCTGGCCGTGGTGTATTCCGTTTACATTCTGGATTCGGTCCGAAAAATTTCAATGTCCCGGCAAGAGCAGGTGTCCAGCCAGTCGCTGGAATTGTTGACCTCCATGGCTCAGACCCACTCGAAGTTGATCAACGGGATAACCTCGGTGTTGTCGGTGACGCCCGTCGGGCTGTTTTTCTGGGAGGCGCCATCATCGTCACTGGGCTTGGGCTGCCTGGATACCTCTGAGGGCAAAACGTTTGTGATTGACCAGACCGTTCAGGGCGCACGGCCGGTTCAACTGGCCGCAGGTGTTGGGCCGATGGGTTATATCGAGTTAAAAATTACACCCAAAGACAAACCCCGTTGGCGCGAAACCCTGAGCAATTATCTGTCTGGCAGCATCCCTCACTGCAATATCACATTACACATGTTTGGTAATTCAGGTGAGCTGCGCTATGTACGTTGTGAAGTGGTCGCCCAGTGGAGTCGAATCAACGGTTTGCCTGTCAGCTTGCACGGCTCTCTGGTCGATGTAACTTATGAACGGGAACGCGAAGTTCACTTACAAACCGAGAGTGAGTCACGTCTGCATATGCTGCGTATCGTCGGGCATGATCTGGCAACCCCTCTGAATATTATTTCGATGAACGTCGGTTTACATGAACGCCTCACCGAGTCGACACACATCAGCGACATCACACAGAAATGCATGGTGCGCATCAAGGAGGCATCCCGACAGGCACAACAGTATCTTAAAAATACGCTGGCCCTGGCCAAGATGGAAAGTGGCACCCTGCGGCTTGATCTGACTGATGTACCCCTCAAGCCCCTGATTGATTCGGTGGTCAAGACACAGTGCGAGTTATATGCGGTGTCTCAGGGTAAAGTGTTTGTACAGTGTGACGATGAATGGACCATGGTGGGCGTGTCCGAATACGCCTTGGAAATGCTGCTTCACAACGTCATTTCCAACGCGATCAAATACACGCCGCAATCGAACGGCCGCATATTTGTGCGGGTATCCGCCCATGCGGGTGCAAGCGGTTGTACTGTTGAAGTACAGGATGAAGGGTTGGGTATTTCAGAGAATGTGTTGCAAAAAATATTCGAACCCTTTAATCGTGGAGACAACATCATGGGGATCGCCGGTTCTGGTGTGGGTCTATGCATCATTAAAAAGGCGACCGATCTGCTGGGCGGCAAAGTACATGTCGACAGCTTGCCTGCGCTGGTACAGGGGAGTCTGTTTCGTTTTAATTTTCCGCATGCACTGGTTAAAAAGTAGCCAGCAGCTGGTCCGTTCAACAATGCAAGGTAAAATGCTGTTTTATTGTCAACTCAAGTGAGATTACGCATGTCTTTTGTAACTACGGCCTCAGGCCTGCAATACCAGGATGTGGTGCTTGGCCAGGGTGAAGAAGCCACCGCTGGCGCTTACGTCACTGTTCACTATACCGGCTGGTTGCAAAACGACGACGGTAGCGCCGGTGAGAAATTTGACTCAAGTCTGGATCGCAACATGCCGTTTGCCTTTACCCTGGCCGGCGGTGAAGTGATCAAGGGATGGGACGAGGGCGTACAAGGTATGCGCATCGGCGGGACCCGTCGATTGGTCATCCCTGCGTCCCTGGGCTACGGCAGCCGTGGCGCTGGTGGTGTGATTCCACCCAACGCCACCCTGATTTTTGAAGTGTCCTTATACGGCGTTTAAAGCCTTCACAAAGCACGTCAGGCTGGCTTATTGCCAGCCAAAACGACGCGTGTAAAAACGCTTCATGAACTGGGTCAGTACGATGTAGCTGATCATGATCACCAGCAGTATCGGGAAGTACACCAGCGGTAGCGCCTCCATTTTGAAATAATGGGCCAGTGGACCCATGGGTATAAAAATCCCGATGCCCATGATCAGCAGCGTCATCACCATCAAACCCGACCCTGGTCTGCTTTGCAGGAACGGCACCTTTTGTGTTCGGATCATGTGTACCACCAGAGTCTGGGTCATCAAGCCTTCAATAAACCAGCCAGACTGAAACAGCGTTTGATGGGTTGCAGAGTTGGCGCCCAATACATGCCACATCACCCAATAGGTCGTGATGTCAAAGATTGAGCTGACAGGGCCAAAATACAGCATGAACCGGCCGATACCCGAGGGGTTCCACTGCTGAGGTTTTGCGACCATTTCATCGTCCACATTGTCGAACGGAATGGCAATTTGCGAGATGTCGTACAAGAGATTTTGCACCAGCAGATGCATTGGCAGCATGGGCAAAAACGGAATAAACGCGCTGGCGATCAACACCGAAAATACGTTCCCGAAATTCGACGACGCGGTCATCTTGATGTACTTGAGCATGTTGGCGAAGGTTTTGCGGCCCTCGATCACACCTTCTTCCAGCACCATCAGGCTTTTTTCCAGCAGGATGATGTCGGCAGCTTCTTTGGCGATATCGACTGCACTGTCCACAGAGATGCGGATATCTGCGGCCCGCGGGGCTGGCGCATCGTTGATCCCGGCGCCCATAAAACCGACCACATGACCGTGGCTTTTGAGTAGCCGCACAATCCGCTCTTTATGGGTGGGGTTGAGCTTGGCAAATATCGAATGCTGCTCAATTGCTTGGGCCAGTTGAGCGTCGTCCATCAATTCAATGGCCGAGCCGGACAAAATGCCGTCGGCCGGTAGTCCCACTTCATGGCAAATCTTTGCCGTCACCAACTCGTTGTCGCCCGTCAACACCTTGACGGTAACACCATGGGCTGCCAGTGCGCACAGGGCAGGGGCTGTGGACTCTTTTGGCGGATCCAGAAACGCAACGTAACCGATCAGCGTTAAGTCTGATTCGTCGGCCACGGTGTAAGTGGTTTGGCTCAGTGAAATTTCTTTGGAGGCGACAGCTACCACACGCAGACCGTCTGCATTTTGGTGGGCAGTCACCGCCTTGACCTGCGCAAGCAATTGGGGCGTGAGTACTTCTTCCGACTCGCCGTGGCGCACCCGCGTACAGACCGACAGTATTTCTTCGACTGCACCCTTACAGATCAGCAAGTGATGATCATTTTGCTCGGCCACTACGACCGACATGCGGCGGCGGTTAAAGTCGAATGGAATTTCGTCAACCTTCTGAAAGTTCTTGGTGGGGTCGATTTCCCGGTGAACTTCCAGATGTTCCAGTACGGCCACATCCAGTAGGTTTTTTAAACCTGTCTGGTAGTAGCTGTTCAGGTAGGCGCTTTCAAGCACATCGTCTGATTCCTGTCCCCAGGCGTCGGTGTGATGGGCCAGAAAAATTTTATCCTGGGTCAAGGTGCCGGTTTTATCGGTACACAGCACATCCATGGCACCAAAGTTTTGTATCGATTCGAGCCGCTTAACGATTACCTTTTTACGCGACAGCTTGACCGCACCCTTGGCCAGGGTGGAGGTCACAATCATGGGCAGCATTTCGGGCGTCAAGCCCACCGCAACAGACATAGCAAACAAGAAGGCTTCGGTCCAGTCGCCTTTGGTCAAACCATTGATGAAAAAAACCAAGGGCGTCATGAGGAACATGAAGCGAATCAACAGTCAGGCAATTTTATTGACCCCAGCCTGAAATTGCGTGGGCGTCCGGGATGTAGAGGTCACACGGTGCGCCAGTGCGCCAAAGTAGGATTGCTTGCCGGTGTGCACGACCACAGCAGTCGCCGATCCGGAGACCACGTTGGTGCCCATAAAGACAAAGTTTTCAAGCTCAAGTGGGTTGGTGACCGCCTTGTCTTTTTGTTCAACGAATTTTTCTACTGGGAGCGATTCTCCGGTCATCGCAGCCTGGCTGACAAACAGATCTTTTGCCGATAACACGCGGCAATCCGCAGGAATCATGTCACCGGCTGACAGCACGATCACATCCCCTGGTACCAAGAGCTTGATCGGAACTTCAACATTTACTGCGGGCTTGGGATGCAGCTGTACGTCAAAGTAACGACGAGCGTCTTCCATTGCATCTTTGGCTTTGTCGCGGCGAATCACTGTGGCGGTATTGCTGACCATGGCCTTGAGTTGGTCGGCCGCTTTATTGGATCGGGTTTCCTGGACAAAGCGGATCGCAACCGACAGCACCACCATCGATCCAATCACAACGGTTGCCTTGGTATCTTCTGTCAGATAGGAGATGGCGGCCAGCGCCGTCAACAGCATGTCGAACGGAGTTTTGTAGCAAAGCCACAGATGCATCCACCAGGGCAGCGGTTTGTCCTGTTCGACTTCATTTAAGCCGACGGTCATACGAATGGCATCGGCTTGCGTTTGGCTCAAACCGTCCGGTTGCGAGCCGAGCTGTGCCAGCAATTGACCTGGATCCTTGAGCGCGGCCATGACCAGTTGTTGCGATAAAGTGGCCGGAATTTCATGGCCAACACCGCCTCGCTTGGGCATGTTGTCCAGCAGGGCTTTGCGGTGAAAATGGCGGCCGATGCTGCGGGTTCGGATAAAACCTGCAAACAAATCTTTAAAGTTGATCAACGTCATCATGTGATCGTCCCTATAAAACAGTCATGCTCCTGTCGGTGGGCGTGTTTGATCACACTGTAGACTAAAGCATGCATTGAACGTGTGTGGGAAGCGATCTTGCGGCTCAATGAGCCAGAGGGTTCGCTACCCGCCTATGTGGCAGGGTAGCGTGGAGGGTGTCCGACGGTTACCGTGCCTGTGTTGCCTGAACCTGCAACGAATAACTGGAACTGTCCACGGATGGGACCTCCGTCAATGAAAACGCGCCGAGTGTAACACGGCTCAAAGACATGTTTTTATTATAAAAAGTACCATTTCGTTACCAAAGGTAAGTGGTGCTTAGTCCGTTTATAATGGGCGATCGTAAATGACATGACCTAATAGCCAATCGTGTCACAGACGCTTCACTTTAATGTCATACACTTGGCGCGATGAAAAAAATCCAACTCCTCCTATTGCTGTTGTATACCTGCGTAGCGGGTGCCCAGACACCTGAGTACGAAGACAGCACTGCCAAATTCCAGAGCACCTACAACTGGCAGCGGTATCCCTCATTCCCTGCCAGTTATTCAGGCACCAATAGTTTGGTGCCAACGGGTGACAAGATGTTTACCTTCACCGCCACAGCGCATTGGGGCGCACGTTTGTGGCAAGGGGCTGAAGTGTATTTCAACCCTGAGTTGGCGGCTGGCGTGCCTTTTAGCCAGAATCTGGTTGGCTTGGGTGGTTTTACCAACGGTGAAATTACGCGTGCCGCCGGCACTGAACCCAAACCCTATGTGCAACGTTTGTTTATTCGGCAAACCTGGAACAACGGTGGAGGGACCGAAAAAGTAGAGTCTGATTTTAACCAGATGGCAGGGACGGTCGACAAGAACCGTTTTGTTCTGACGGTGGGTAATTTTTCTACGCTGGATGTGTTTGACGACAACACTTATGCCAAAGACCCCCGCACCCAATTTATGAATTGGAGCAACTGGACGTATGCAGCGTATGACTACGCAGCCGACGCCCGTGGCTTTGGAATTGGTTTTGCCGGTGAGTGGTATCAAGGCGATTGGGTGTTTCGGTTTGGCCGCATGACGGGCCCCAAAGACCCTAATGGCTTGCCTATGGACTTTGGATTGGCACGCCACTACGGTGATCAGTTCGAACTGGAACATGCTCACACCCTGGCGGATCAGCCCGGTAAGGTCAGGTTGCTGTTTTGGCGCAACCGTGCGGTGGTGGCCAGCTTCAAGGATTCGCTGGATTACCTGAGAGCCAACCCCGGAACCGATGCGCAGTCGTTTTTTCAGTCACGAAATACTGAAAAAATAAAATATGGCCTGGGCTTTAACGTCGAACAGGCAATCAACAGCAATGTGGGTACATTTATTCGCGCCATGAAAGCGGATGGACGAACCGAAACGTTTGCATTCACTGAAGCGGACAACTCAGTCTCGCTCGGTGTGATCTCCAAAGGCGCCGCCTGGGGGCGCGAGCCTGATTCCGCCGGTTTTGCATTTGCCCGCAATGGTATTTCCAATGATCGCAGACAGTTTTTGGCGTCGGGAGGGGTGTCGTTTTTTATCGGCGACGGTGCATTGCAGTACCGCCCTGAAACCATCGTTGAGGCTTTTTACAGTGTTGGGGTCTACAAGGGATTCTGGGTGACCGCCGATCACCAACGCATCTGGAACCCCGCGTATAACGGCAACCGTGGTCCTGTTGCCGTCTCTGCCGTTCGATTACATGCAGAGTTTTAGTACGCGGTCATGCCCATGGGTGAAAACAGATTGCCCAGCTCTTTGAAAACCGGGCTTTGTATCAAAGCCTCGGTGGAGTCAGGTATGTCGCCTTTGGCGGTCGCATCGGCGATGATCCCCTGCGCCTTTTGCATGACGGCCTTCCAGCGATCAGCAACCTCAGGTGACGTTTTGTCAGCAATCTGAAAAGTGTCTTCAAAGATGGCCAGACCCGTGGCTAAATCCATGCCGCGGTGAAAGCAGGTGTTGATGGCGTGTACAGCCTCTGTGTCCAGCACGCTGGCACATTCAAAGCCTGTTGCTGGGCCCAGAATGTCTTGCACCCATCCTGCCTGTTCATCAAAAAACAGATTAATCTGCATGCCAGGTTGTACGGCGTGGGTGTGCCTGGCGGGCACAAAGACGCCCTGACCCACCAGCTCGTTGGCATTGCAGGTACAGTCAACGCGCTCCTCGTTCATGGTGATGGCAATTTGATGGGTCCAGTGCGCATGCACACCGATTCGCCCGGGGATACCTCGAATAACGGCATATCCTTTTGAAATTGCAACCAGATCCTGAAAAACAAGGTTATCTGCGTGCATGTATTAAAACTCCATAATGACTGGTGGGTGGTCCCACACGTGGCCTTGCTTATATAACGGCATCCGTAATCAAAAACTCAATAGGCGGCAACGCCTTGAATGCGTCGTAGATACAAGCACCTTAATTGCTATGTATAACACGTTAATTGTTTATAAGTATGTCTTCAAGGGTTAGATCCATGATTTTAAAGGTATTGCTCTATTAAACGCAGCTCGCGCTCCTGGCGTTGCCCGTAACGTAATCGGCTTTTGGGGTGGGTTCATTACATATTTAAATTGATCGGTAAATGGTGTTGTAATATAAATAATCAGAAAAAACCTCGATGGCACTGAACTCACCATGAAAACCCGCATCACTGATTTGTTGGGCATCACCTATCCTTTGATTTGCCCCGGGATGACCTATGTCGCTAACGCCGACCTGGTGGCCGCCACCAGCAACGCGGGCGGGTTGGGTATCTTGGCCATCGGCCATTTGACGCCGGATCAGACCCGGGCAGAGATCCGCAAGGTGCGCACCTTGACCCGTCAACCCTTTGGAATCGGCTGCGCCTTGATCATGCCTGGTGCGCGTGAAAATCTGGAGGTTGCGCTCAGTGAGCAAGTGCCCGTAATCAACTTTTCTTTGGGTAGTGGTGCGGATGTGTGTCGTCGAGTTCACGCGTATGGTGGAAAAGTCATCGCCACCGTGATCAGTGCAAAGCATGCACTGAGTGCCGAGAAGGCCGGGGTGGATGCCTTGCTGGTCACAGGACACGAAGCGGCCGCCCATGGCGGGGCTGTCACATCGCTTGTATTGATCCCTGCCATCCGGCAGGTGACTCGCCTGCCCATTATCGCGGCTGGGGGCTTTGGCACCGGCGGAGGCTTGGTGGCCGCACTGGCATTAGGCGCAGATGCAGTGGCCATGGGTACGCGGTGGGCGGCTTCCAAAGAGAGTCCGGTTCACGCCCATACCAAAACCCTCATCGTACAAAAAGCCGTTGAGGAGACCCTCTACAACTCGAATTTTGACAGCATGCCGTGTCGAGTCATGACAACGCCCACATCCCAAAAAATCATGTCCAGGAAGTTTTCTCCAGTGCGGGCCTTGTGGAGAGCCTTGCAGGCAGCGCGCGATATGCAGCGTCCCCTGACCAGCCTGATCAAGGATGTGATGAACATGGGGTTTGTACAAACCCTGCGTGTCACTTTTTTTGGGGCGGCGGTGTTGCAGATTCGTCGAGCCACCATTGAAGGGGATCACCAGCGGGGCGTGCAGTTGATCGGTCAGGTTCAAGGCTTGGTCAATGACGTGCCAACCGTCAAAGAGCTGGTGCAGCGCGTGATGCAAGAGGCGTATGAGACCCAGGAGGCATTAAGTGCGCAATGGGTTTGAATGCAAAAAAACGCCCGGCGGGTAGCCAGGCGTTTTTGTCATGCGTTGCTGATAAAACAGCCGAACGGATGGTTCACCCGTTTTAAGCCGCTTTAACTTTCAAACGCCACGCGTGCAGCAAGGGCTCGGTATAGCCGGCAGGTTGCTCTTTACCTTTGAACACCAGATCACAGGCTGCTTTGAAGGCGGCCGAGGTGTCAAAACGGCCCGCCATGGGCTGGTAGAGCGGGTCACTGGCGTTTTGCTGATCAACCACTGCGGCCATGCGCTTCATGGTGTCCATGACCTGGGCTTCAGTCACGATGCCGTGGTGGATCCAGTTGGCAATGTGCTGGCTGGAGATACGCAGGGTCGCACGGTCTTCCATCAGGCCAATGTTGTTGATGTCTGGCACCTTGGAACAGCCGACGCCTTGGTCTACCCAGCGAACCACGTAACCCAAAATGCCCTGGGCATTGTTGTCCAGTTCTTGCTGCTTTTCTGCATCGGACCAATTGGTATTGGTGGCCACAGGGATTTGCAGCAGGTTGGCCAGAATGCCGGGGCGTTCTGCGTCGGCGTCAATTTTTTCCAGCTCGGTTTGCACGGCGGCTACGCTAACCGCGTGGTAGTGCATGGCATGCAGGGTGGCAGCGGTTGGGCTTGGTACCCAGGCTGTATTGGCAC
>DAITMV010000015.1:0-30924 GCA_036834985.1 Burkholderiaceae bacterium
CCGTATTCCCTGGGTGGACGGTCGAATGGTCACGATGCAACTGGCCACCGATATCACAGACCGCAAACTGGCCGAAGACACCGCCCGGGCGCAGCAGGAGAAGCTGCAGTTTACCAGCAGGCTGGTCACCATGGGCGAGCTGGCCTCCTCGCTGGCGCATGAGCTTAACCAGCCGCTGTCGGCTATCGCCAATTACACGGCGGGCAGCGTAACCCGCATCAAATCGGGGCGCGCCTCGGTCGATGACATTTTACCCGCACTGGAAAAGGCAACTATTCAAGCGCAACGGGCGGGCAATGTGATTCGGCGAATCCGGGAGTTTGTCAAACGCAAGGCCCCCAACCGCAAGGAATGCAGCATCGGACAAGTCATTGAAGACGCCGTGAGCTTTGCCGATCTGGAGGCCCGCAACCAGCTGGCACAAATCCGCACTACGGTCCCCAGGTTACTGCCGATGGTCAATGCAGACCCGATCCTGATTGAGCAGGTGCTGCTGAATCTGATCAAAAACGCGATGGACTCCATGCGCCATCTTGAACCGTCTGAACGAATCATCGACATCGACGTGTGTCAACACGAAACGGCGATCGAGGTGATCGTCGCCGATCGGGGGTGTGGCATTCCCAGCGACATCAAGGACAAACTCTTTGAATCATTCTTTAGCACCAAATCAGAAGGCATGGGCATGGGTTTGAACATCTGCCGCACCATCATTGAGTATCATGAGGGGCGTTTGTGGGTGGACAGCCGCGAAGGCACGGGCAGCCTGTTCCGCTTTACACTGCCGCTGTTCGTGCCCGATACCACGACACAACAACTAGAACATGAACACGAGGACAGGATATGAGTAGAGTCATGACCAAAGACGTTGGTCAGCCCTTGGAACGAGTCATTATTGTGGACGACGACGAGGCGGTCAGGGATTCGCTGCAATGGCTGCTCGAGTCGGACGGCTATGTAGTGCAGGCTTTTGAAAGCGCCGAGCGGTTTTTACTGGAATTTAACCCCAACCACCTGTGCGTGATTTTGCTGGATGTGCGCATGCAGGGCATGAGCGGGTTGGAGCTTCAGGAAAAACTCATCTCGCGTCATATTGATGTACCGATTATTTTCATCACAGGGCACGGCGATGTGGCCATGGCAGTGAACACGATGAAAAAAGGGGCTGTCGATTTTCTGGAAAAGCCGTTTGACGAGGCACAGGTTCGCGAACTGGTCCGCAAACACCTTGAAAACAGCCGCCACCGATTTGCCGACAGCAAAAAACAAAAGGCCATTGATGATCTGTTCGTCAAACTCACGGGCCGCGAGCTACAGGTACTCGAACGTATTGTGGCTGGCCGCCTGAATAAACAGATTGCAGATGACCTGAACATCAGCATCAAAACCGTCGAAGCCCACCGCGCCAACATCATGGACAAACTGGAAGTGAGCACCGTCGCGGACCTGCTTAAACTGGCGTTGACACGAACGCCGGGCTGACACAAATGGACAGGCAGGGCAGTGGTAAACTGCAGTCTCAATGATTACTGTACGACTGCCAACCCACATGACTGCTCAAATTCTCGATGGTGCGCAATTGGCGCGCGAACTGCGGACCTCAATCGCCGAACAAGCTGCGGTGTTGACGCAACAGGGCCATCGCCCCGGCTTGGCGGTTGTGCTGGGGGGGGAAGACCCTGCCTCACAAGTGTACGTTCGGAAAAAGGTCGCAGCCTGTGAACAGGCCGGTTTTTTGTCAGTCATGCACCGCTTGCCCGCCGACACCCCCGAGGCACAGTTGCTGGCACTGGTCGAACAACTGAACCAGGACAACACGATTGACGGCATTTTGGTGCAACTGCCCCTGCCTGCGCACATGGACGCACATCAGGTCATCGAAGCCATTGCCCCCGAAAAAGACGTCGACGGTTTTCATATCAGCAACGCCGGATTGCTGATGACCGGCCAACCCCTGTTTCGCCCCTGCACGCCCTACGGTGTGATGAAGCTGCTGGAACGTTCCGGCCTGCCGCTGCGCGGCGCAGAAGCGGTGGTGATTGGCGCCAGCAACATTGTAGGTAAGCCACAGGCCATGCTGCTGTTGCAGGCCGGCGCGACCGTCACCCTGTGCAACTCCAAAACCCGTGACTTGGCGGCCCACACGCGCCGGGCTGATGTACTGGTGGTGGCGGTAGGTCGCCCCAACATGATCACCGGCGACATGATCAAACCCGGCGCCGTGGTGATCGATGTCGGCATCAACCGGCTTGAAAACGGCAAACTGTGTGGTGATGTAGACTTTGAATCAGCCAAGTCCGTTGCCGGGTGGATCACCCCGGTCCCTGGCGGCGTTGGGCCCATGACCATCACCATGCTCTTGCAGAACACACTCGAGGCCGCCACACGGCGTAAAGCCATCTGAGCCCAACCGCACAAAGGACGCTGTATGAGTGCCGATAACAATCCAAGCCTGAACAACCCGCTGCTCGATTTTTCCGGCTTTAGCCGTTTTGAAGACATCAGACCGACCCACATCGCACCCGCCCTGGACGAGTTGCTCTCGGCGGCCCAGGACGCGTTGGACGCTGTCACGACCCCTGATACACCGGCCACCTGGGAAGCAGTAGCAGGTCCCCTGGATGCCGCCACCGAACGCTTGAGCCGCGCCTGGGGCGTGGTCAGCCATTTGCACTCTGTGGTTGACAGCCCTGACTTGCGCGACGCCTACAACGCCAACCTGCCCCGAATGACCGAGTTCTGGACGTCTTTAGGCCAGGACGAGCGTCTATATGCCAAATACAAAGCGATTGCAGCCTCAGAGGCATTTGCCAATTTTTCGACCGCCCGTAAACAAGTCATCAATCATGCACTGCGTGATTTTCGTCTGGGCGGTGCCGAATTACCGGACGATCAAAAGCCCCGTTATGGCCAAATACAGGAACAGCAAGCTGCCCTGTCGGCCAAATTTTCTGAAAATATCCTGGATGCGACCAACCGCTTTGCGCATTGGGTCACCGACCCTGCAGACTTGGCTGGCCTGCCTGAGGATGTCATCGCTGCCGCGGCCGAGGCCGCTGAGCGAGAGGATGACGCATCGCGCCACGGAACCCATAAATTTACGCTGCACTTCCCGTCTTACTTCCCGGTGCTTCAATACGCGGACCAACGCGAATTTCGCCAGACGTTGTACGAGGCGAGTGCCAAACGAGCATCCGAGTTTGGCCCCGCCGAGTTGGACAACTCTCAACTGATGGTCGATTTGCTGAAGTTACGCGAAGAAGAGGCCAAAATGCTTGGATTTAGACATTTTGCTGATATGTCACTGGTGCCCAAAATGGCCCAATCACCCGAAGATGTCTTGAAGTTTCTCCGAGATTTGTCGGCCCGTGCCCGCCCCTACGCCGAAAAAGACCTCGAAGAGCTGCGCCAGTTTGCCCGCGAGCATCTGAACCTGCCGGATCTACAACCCTGGGACACCACCTACGCATCGGAAAAACTGCGTCAGCACCGCTACGCCTTTTCGGACAATGAGGTTAAGCAGTACTTCCCCGAACCTGCGGTGCTGGCCGGTCTTTTTGAAGTGACCCAGACCTTGTTCAGCGTACAAATTGTTCCTGAGCAAACCCAACTCTGGCACAAGGATGTGCGCTTTTTTGCAGTCAAGAAAAACGGGCAGACCATCGCCCATTTTTATCTGGACCCCTATGCCCGCGAACACAAACGCGGTGGTGCATGGATGGACGATGCCCGCGGTCGCAAAACCATCGGTGACGCCCTGCAAACGCCAATTGCTTACCTGACCTGCAACTTCCCTGCACCGGTAGGCGGCAAACCCGCCACCCTGAGCCACGACGATGTGCTGACCCTGTTCCATGAATTTGGCCACGGCTTGCATCACATGCTCACCCAGGTTGAAGAGCTCGGGGTCGCAGGCATCAACGGCGTTGAATGGGATGCCGTAGAGCTGCCCTCCCAGTTTATGGAAAACTTTGGCTGGGAATGGAGCGTGTTGTCAAAAATGACGCGCCACGTGGACACGGGTGAAGCCATGCCCAAGGCCTTGTTTGACAAAATGATGGCGGCCAAAAATTTCCAGAGTGGCCTTCAGACCCTACGGCAGATCGAGTTCTCGCTTTTTGACATGCTGCTGCACTCCAGTTATGACCCCAACAGCCAGCAAAGCGTCCTTGACCTGCTCGAATCAGTGCGTGATGAAGTGGCCGTGATTCGCCCTCCTAGCTACCACCGCTTTCCGCATTCGTTCAGCCACATTTTCTCGGGAGGCTATGCCGCGGGGTATTACAGCTACAAGTGGGCTGAAGTCTTATCTGCCGATGCATACGGCCAGTTTGAAGAAACCGGTGTACTGAACCCTGGCACTGGACAACGATTCTGGGAGGAAATCCTCTCCGTCGGCGGTAGCCGCCCGGCAGCGGAATCCTTCAAAGCCTTCCGCGGACGTGAACCCAGCATAGATGCACTGCTGCGCCACAGCGGGATGGCCGAACCGTACGCTGTATAACCAGTCGATTGATCATTTCTTCCCTTCAGGAACCGTATGTCATTGTCCTTAGCCACCTGGAACGTCAACTCGCTCAAAGTGCGTCTTCCCCACGTATTGGGCTGGTTGGCCGACAACCCGGTGGATTTGTTAGGCCTGCAGGAGCTTAAACTCACCGATGACGTGTTTCCGGTCGACGCGTTGCGCGAGGCGGGCTACGGTGCGGTCTTTGCGGGGCAAAAGACATACAACGGGGTTGCCATTCTCTACCGTCTGGCGACGATGCCCCCCCCTACGGATGTGGACATCAACCTCCCCAGCTATCCAGATGAGCAAAAGCGTGTGATTGGCGCCAGCTTTGGTGATCTGCGATTTATCAGTGCTTATGTGGTCAATGGGTCGGAAGTCGGTTCAGACAAATACGCTTACAAGCTGGCCTGGCTCGATGCCCTGCTTACCGATTGCGAACGCTGGTTAAAGCAGTACCCCAAGCTCGCGCTGGTGGGCGACTTTAACATCGCACCTGCCGATGAAGATGTTTATGACCCGGCGGGCTGGGGCGAGGCAGTGCTTTGCTCACCGCCCGAGCGGGAGCGTTATTTCAACCTGTTGCAGTTGGGCCTGACTGACAGCTTTCGGCAATTTGAGCAAGCGCCCAAGTCATACTCCTGGTGGGATTACCGGCAACTGGGCTTCCAAAAAAACAGGGGCTTGCGGATTGATCACGTGTTGCTGAGCGCCGCGCTTGAGCCGCTGAGCAAAGCAAGTCGGATCGATCGAGCGCCGCGCAAGCTACCCCAACCCTCTGATCATGCGCCTGTGATCACCGAGCTGGACCATCAGCCACTGATTTAACCCGCATTAGCTACCCTTTTTGGGGCTTCAGATCTGCCCTTTGTACCTGACAATCGTCACTAGCCGCCCATCCGTATGGCGTTCGATTGCTCAGGAGCATACCGTGTTCAAACCCCGTCATTTAGCGTTCGCAAAACAAATCAGCATGATTACCGCAGGCCTGGTGTTGATAACACTGGTCTTGGTAGTCACCTTTGCAGCCTGGTACTCCAACCAGAACGCTCGACAACAGGCACAGAGCAACCTGCAGCAACAGGTCAAAAGCACCGCGGACCAGTTGTCCATTGCATACGATCTGGCCAAAACATCCACCGACCGGCTGGCGACTCTCTTTAACGAAACCTTTTCCAAAGGCCTTGACGTATCAGACACATCAACGGTGGTGGTCGGTACGCAGATCAGCCCCCAAGCCAGCTATCAAGGGGTTGTATTGAACAACAACTTTAGCGCCGTTGATGAATTTACCCATGCAACCGGAGGCGTGGCCACGATTTTTGTGAAATCGGGCGACGACTTTATCCGTATTTCAACCAGCCTGAAAAAGGAAGATGGATCGCGCGCCATTGGGACCAAACTCGATCACCAGCACCCGGCCTATGCAAGCATGTTTCAAGGACAGGCTTACACAGGCAGGGCAACCTTGTTTGGTCGCCAGTACATGACCAAGTACTCACCGGTCAAAGACAGCAAAGGTGAGGTGAACGGAATTCTGTTTGTGGGCTTTGATTTGACTGACACACTGGCCGCGCTGAATAAATCGATTCTGTCCAATCACTTTGGACAGACAGGTCAGGGCTTTGTGGTACAGACACAGGGCAAGGACAAAGGCAAATTAATGGTCCACAGAACCCTGGCAGGCAAAAATCTTTCCGACCTGGGCAAAGACAACCCGGGCTTGTCTGAATTGATTGCACCCGTACTGGCCGGTGGAGAAGGCCTGGTTCAATTTGACTGGGGTATTGCGGGTGAGCCACAAGGCCGCCAACTCATGGCATATATCAGTTCAGACACATGGGGCGGCATCACCGTGGTCGGCGGCACCAGCGAGCAGGAACTCTTTGCCGCCACGCGCAACATGACGCTGATCATGGTGGGCGTGGGAGCGGTCAGCACGGCACTGCTGTTGGCTTTGCTGTATTCCACCACGACCTCACGGATCAAACCCATGCGCCAGTTGACCGAGATGGTCTTGCGTCTGGGCAATGGTGACTTAAAGGTTCGCGCCTCATTTACTGGAATAAATGAAGGCCAAAGCCGCAATGAAATCATCTTGCTGGGCCGCGGCTTTAATCGCATGGCTGAGCAAATGGGACAACTGATCGATGCGGTACGGCACGGCGCCCAAGAGGTCTCACACTCCTCAGAAGAGCTATCGACCGCGGCAGAGCAGTTGACCGACGGCGCCCGCAATGAAAGCCACGCAGCCGCTGGCATGGCCTCCGCCGTTGAACAGATGACCTCAAGCATCAGCAGCGTAGGCGCCAGCGCAGAGCAGGCCCTGGCAGTCAGTCATCGGGCCAACGATTTGGCTCGCAGCGGCTATCAATCCATTGAATCGGCAACCGCCCAGATGAATCAGATTGCCGGCTCAGTCGAATCGACCGCTCATGTCATCGAACAACTGGGCGAACAATCACGACAAATTTCAGCCATTGCCGCCATCATCAAGGGTATCGCCGAGCAGACCAATTTACTGGCGCTGAACGCCGCAATCGAAGCGGCGCGGGCGGGTGAACAAGGGCGTGGATTTTCAGTGGTAGCCGTCGAGGTTCGACGACTGGCCGAACGCACCCGAGAATCAACCGAAGAGATCGGCGGCATGATTGGCGCCATTCAGAAAAGCGCCGGGGTTGCCGTGGGTGACATGGAAACAGCGGTCAAACTGGTACAACGCGGGGTTGAACTGGTGCATGTGGCCGGACAGGCCATGAACGATATCAATGCGGAAGCTGGTCATGTTGCAACCGCGGTGGAGGCCATCAACGTCGCGTTGCGTGAACAGAACTCAGCCTCCAACAGCATCGCCCGACAAGTAGAACGCGTTGCGGAGATGTCGGAGGAAAACCATGCGACCGCCGCCAACTCAGCGGAGGCAGCGCGGCACATGGAATCAGTCTCTGAAGAGCTCTTGACCGCGATCCGGCGTTTTGCCTAAGTGGGGTATTGGCCACTTTAAAATGGGGATGGTTTATTGAGAGCTTACTTTTACTGTTAGCCCGTTCATTCAATAGCCATCCCCTGTTTTGCCCCCACCGAACCTTTTACGTATCTAACGGTCCTGAGGTTTCGATCCCCAACTCTTGAATTTTTCGGGTGATGGTGTTGCGCCCGATACCCAGACGCTGGGCAGCCTCAATGCGTCGCCCATGCGTGTGCTTGAGCGCCGTCTTGATGAGAATGCTCTCAAACTCGGCCGTGAGTTTGTCCATCACATCGGGGCCTCCCGCCGCAATTTCACGCTCAGCGACTTTTTCAAGCAAGTCGGTCCAGTGATCACCCACGGCCGCCTTGACATAATCGCCTGCGGTCTGAGGCGTCATTACGCGGTCACCCACTGCCCCAGGGGTCGAGATTGCAGGTGGTGTTGAGATGCCCTCTGCAACCGGTGGACCATCCCCACTGGCTACCGTATGAAGCGGAGCATGATCGGCAAGCGGTGCCTCGGGTTGAGCCGGTTTGCTGTCTGGCAGCTCGGTCGCCCAGACCGAAGCAGCCGGCGAAGGTGCAGACGAAGATACAGTCGCGGTGCTGTCTGGCAGTGTTTCGAGCAACTCTTTGGGTAAATCATGTGATTCAATGGTTTGGGCTGGGGCCATCACCGTGAGCCAGCGGCACAGGTTTTCGAGTTGGCGAACGTTACCTGGAAAGTTCAGCTGAGTCAGCGCCTTGGAGGCGTTGTCAGTCAGGCGTTTGGTTTCAACACCCAACTCCTTGGCGCTGCTGGCCAAAAAGTGACGCGCCAGGAGTGGAATATCCTCACGCCGCTCCCGCAAAGCGGGCAGGCGCAGACGGATCACATTCAATCGATGATATAAATCCTCCCGGAACAAGCCCTGCCGCACATGGTTTTCAAGATTTTGGTGGGTTGCGGCAATCACTCGCACATTGGCCTTGATCGGCTGATGACCACCCACGCGGTAAAAATTTCCATCCGATAACACGCGCAGCAAACGGGTTTGCAACTCCGACGGCATGTCGCCGATTTCATCCAGAAAGAGCGTGCCACCTTCAGCTTGTTCAAAGCGCCCTCGCCGCTGAGTGGCAGCGCCAGTGAACGCGCCACGCTCGTGACCGAACAGCTCTGACTCCAGCAAATCCTTAGGAATGGCAGCGGTATTCAAAGCAATAAAAGGCATTTTGCCCCGTGGACTGTGCTTGTGTAAGGCGCGTGCCACCAGCTCCTTGCCCGATCCGGATTCACCGGTAATCAGCACGGTCACATTTGATTGAGATAATCGGCCAATCGCACGAAAGACATCCTGCATGGCGGGCGCTTGGCCGAGGATTTCAGGTGCTGTATCCAGCACTTCCTCACCTGCCACTTCGCGCTGGCTTTCCGCGACGGCCCGCTGAATCAGCTCAACCGCCTTGTCGATGTCAAAAGGCTTGGGCAGGTACTCAAAGGCCCCCCCCTGAAACGCCGATACCGCGCTTTCCAGATCCGAATAGGCCGTCATGATGATCACGGGCAAATCCGGATACCGTTCATGCACCTTTTGCAAAAGCTCCAGGCCTGACTTGCCGGGCATCCGGATATCAGACACCAGAACCTGCGGTACCTCCTCTTCGAGATGCTCTAGGGCATCACGAACATTACTGAAGGCTGTGCAAGGCAAGCCTTCCCTGGCCAATGCTTTTTCGAGCACCCAGCGTATCGAGTGATCATCGTCAACAACCCATATTGGTCGCATCCCGTACTTCCTGTTCTAGTTTGTGCGTTATGTGTCAGGTCAACGAAGGCTCAAAATGAAGGGGCATTACAATCCTGAACATGGTTTGACCCGGACTACTTTCACACTCGATCGTACCGTCATGCTGTTGTACAAACGTTTGCGCCAGCGTCAGCCCCAAACCACTGCCTCCTTCACGGCCCGATACCAGCGGAAAGAAAATTTTGTCCCTGATATCAGCCGGAATTCCCGGCCCGTTGTCTATCACTTGCAAATCCAGTGCCAAGGGATGTAACCGCCTGTTTACAGTTGATTGTCGCACCACTCTGGTGCGTAAAGTAATTTTTGCGCTCGCGTCTGCAATTTGCGGGGCCAAGGCCTCAGCCGCATTGCGAACAATATTGAGCACGACCTGGATCAATTGCTCCAGATCGCCCATGAATTCAGGAATACTCGTATCGTAATCACGGCGCATCGTCAGCCCGTTGGGATGTTCGGCCAAAATCACCGAGCGCACCCGCTCACAGACCTCGTGAATATTCATCAACGACACCACATGCGGCTTGCGATGGGGGGCCAGCAAACGATCCACCAAAGTTTGCAGGCGATCTGACTCCTTGATGATGACTTGGGTGTATTCCTTCAGATAAGGGGCCTGCAGCTCGCCTTCGAGGAGCTGGGCGGCTCCGCGAATGCCACCCAAGGGGTTTTTGATTTCGTGGGCCAAGTTACGGATCAATTCCCGATTGGCCTGGGATTGATCCATCATGCGCGATTCGCGTTCGACTTTGAGTTGCTGCTCGACCTCGCGAAGCTCCAGCACAATCACGTCGGCCTTGCTATCCGGGGTAGAGACCGTGACATGAACGTGAATGGAGTGTTTATTGGGTCGAAGTATTTCCAGCAGTTGGCGCTTGATTTCAAAAGGATCACCAATGGCCGTGCGGATCAACTGCCGAAATGCGCTTGATTCAACAAATAAGGTGGGCAGCGACTGGCCCATCAGGCTGCGGCGGGAGACTTCCAGCAGATTTTCCGCCGCCGAGTTGGCAAAAATGATTTTTCGATCGGCATCCACAGCCACTACGGCTGTGGCCAGTGTTTCCAGTCCGCTGAATCGTTCGTTTGTATTCACACTATAGTTTCGATAATTCGCGTTTAAGCGCGTTCACGTTGGCCTCAGAACGCGCCAGGTCCTCTTTGAGGCGGGCGGTCCTGTCCAGATACTTTTGATAGTTTTTCTCGTCGCCACGGCGATCGGGCTGCCCTTCATTGTATTCAGAACGAAGCTCGCCGAGCCTGGCCTCTTCCTTGCGCAACTCGTCTTCGAGAATGCGTTTGCGGTCAAACTCGCGATCGGCAGCGCTTGGATCTCTGGACGCAATTGTTGAGCCAGATGATTTGCCTGAGGACGACGAGCCCATACTGGCCGCGGGCAATCTGGGCGCAGGGACCGAGGTCAGCGGTTCGAGATTGAGCTTTTTACAGCCTTTGCCCCCTCCTGTGTTTTGGTAGGTACGTACCCCACTGTCGTCGATACAAACATACATGTCGTTCGACTGGGCTTGCCCCAGCGCGGGCCATACCCCGCCGAAGATGGCTAGCACACCCCACACCACAGACACTAACTGACGACAAAAACCTGCAAACATAATGACCTCAATTCGGCGATCAGGACAGACACGCACTGTACAAAAACCACATCGCCCCTAACACCCCAAACAAGGCGACACACCCGTCTGTGTAACCACCCGCCGCGCAGTGTTCATTGTGAATGAAAAACGGCCCCGAAGGGCCGTTTTCCGTCTCGAACGGGTCGATGCAATACGCCAGATTACAGGGCGTAGTACATGTCGAATTCGACGGGGTGCGGTGTCATGCGCATACGGGTCACATCGTCCATCTTCAGGGCGATGTAAGCGTCGAGCATTTCGTTGCTGAACACACCACCGCGTGTCAGGAACTCGCGATCCTTGTCCAATGCATCCAGTGCTTCTTCGAGGCTGGCGCATACGGTTGGGATCTTTGCATCTTCTTCGGGTGGCAAGTCGTACAGGTTCTTGTCAGCCGCTTCACCGGGGTGAATCTTGTTCATCACGCCGTCCAGACCCGCCATCATCTGGGCTGCAAAGGCCAGGTAAGGGTTAGCCGATGGATCAGGGAAACGAACTTCGATACGGCGCCCCTTGGGGTTGGCAACGTAAGGAATACGGATCGAAGCAGAACGGTTACGGGCTGAGTACGCCAATTTGACCGGCGCTTCAAAACCGGGGACCAGACGCTTGTAGCTGTTGGTACCTGGGTTGGTGATCGCGTTCAGTGCCTTGGCATGCTTGATGATACCGCCGATGTAGTACAGGGCGAAATCGGACAGGCCAGCGTAGCCGTTACCTGCAAACAGGTTAACGCCGTCTTTCCAGATGGACTGGTGGCAGTGCATGCCAGAACCGTTGTCGCCAGGGACTGGCTTGGGCATGAAGGTGGCGGTTTTGCCGTAAGAAGCAGCCACGTTCCAGATGGTGTACTTCATGATCTGGATCCAGTCAGCACGCTTGGTCAGCGTGGAGAACAGGGTACCGATCTCGCACTGGCCTGGTGCTGCCACTTCGTGGTGGTGTACTTCAACGGGTACGCCCGCTTGCTCGAGCAACAGACACATTTCGGAACGGATGTCCTGGAAGGTGTCGACAGGAGGCACTGGGAAGTAGCCGCCTTTTTTGCCAGGACGATGACCCTGGTTACCGTGTTCGTAGTCGATGCCGGTTGACCAGGGCGCCTCTTCGGACTTGATCTTGACGAAGCTGCCGGACATGTCGTCATTCCAGGTGATGCTGTCAAAGATGAAGAATTCTGGCTCGGGTCCGAAGTAAACGGTGTCACCAATACCGGTGCTCTTGAGGTAGGCTTCAGCGCGCTTGGCGATCGAGCGTGGGTCGCGGTCGTAACCTTTACCGTCGGATGGCTCAACAACGTCACAGGTCAGGATCAGGGTTGGCTCTTCACGGAATGGATCCATGCGGGCTGAGTCTGGATCAGGAATGAGCAACATGTCGGAGGCTTCGATGCCTTTCCAGCCGGCAATTGACGAACCGTCAAAAGCGTGACCGGATTCAAATTTGTCTTCGTCAAACATTTTGACGGGGACTGACACGTGCTGCTCTTTACCTTTGGTGTCGGTGAAACGGAAGTCTACGAATTTGACTTCGTTCTCCGCAACCAGTTTCATGACGTCTTGGACGGTTGCCATTCAAATCTCCTGATGCATTGAGAGGTTGTATATTCTTGCGTTTAAAAATGCATAAACGCGAAAGCGCAAAAGATACCACGTCTGGGGGAACTTTTCCGAACGCAGATGATTTTCCGAGGGGATATTATGCAAAAGCTGTGCCCGATTTTGAAACGGCGGAAAACCCTCAAACGCACCATTTAAGTGCAATAAAAAAGAGAATGCACCTTGGCTGTGCACAGCAGTGAAAAACCGTCTTTCTGAATTGCTCGGGTTATACTTGAGCAGATGATCATCTAACCGTACCAATGCCTATGTCGAACCATTTACGAATCAAAGAATTACTGGACGTGGCCAAACAGCGTGCCGCAGAAAAAAATCTGCATTACGCCGGCGCACTGACTCCACAGGAAACCTGGGAGCTGTTGCAGCTGGATCCGGACGCCGTGCTGGTGGATGTTCGGACCCAAGCCGAAGCCGACTGGGTGGGGTATGTTGCGTTTTCGGAAGACCGCTCATTCCACATTGAGTGGAACACCTACCCCGAAGGTAAACGCAACCCGGATTTTTTGAATCGCCTGCAAGCCAGCGTCGACAACAAAAATGCACCTATACTGTTTTTGTGCCGCAGCGGAGCCCGTTCTCACAACGCCGCTGCGTTGGCGACCGAGCATGGCTACACCTGTGCCCTGAATATTCTCGAAGGTTTTGAGGGTGACAAGGATGCCCATACCCACCGGTCGAGCGTCAACGGCTGGCGGGTGGCAGGCTTACCCTGGCAGCAGCATTAAGGTTGTTGCCAACGGGCGGCCGCCTGGTCATCCGAGGCCCTGGACTGCACCCAACGATCACCGTCGGGTGTGGACTCTTTTTTCCAGAATGGGGCTTGGGTTTTGAGGTAATCCATCACAAACTCACACGCCAAAAATGACTCGCCCCGGTGTTTGCTGGCCACCGCCACCATGACGATCTGGTCACAGGGGTACAGAGGGCCCACCCGGTGAATCACCCGGACTGATTCGATGTCAAAACGCCCATGGGCCTGCTCACAAATGGCCTGCAGGCTTTTTTCGGTCATACCGGGGTAATGCTCAAGCGTCATCACCGAGACACCCGCCCCTTCGTTCATGTCGCGAACCGTTCCAACAAAACAGGCCACCGCGCCTATATTGGGACGCCCCTGTCGCAATAGGGCCAGTTGCCGCGACACATCAAAATCATCCGTCTGTACGCCTACGTAGGTGCGTGGCGATTCGGGGGCTGTTGTGCTGATTGACTGTTGCATGGTGTTCATCCTGTCCTCCACGTTTGAATCAACCCCCTGTGACTGGTGGAAAAAACGCCAGCTCAGCGCCGTCACTGACGGCTGTCTGATCATGGGCCACGTCCAGGTTGACGGCCACCCGCAGGCTTTGCCCCGGAGCCAGGTGTTCAGCAAAAGCGCCGCCCCGATTGCTCAACAGTTGACGGACATCCGCCACACAGGTTTGGGCCGCGTCGATCTCAAGCGTTTCTTGCCCGATGCAGAGGGATTCGCGCAGAGATGCAAAATATTTGATGGTGACTTTCATGAGGCCAATAAATCATTCAAGGAAATAAACGGAACCGCTTGCCCGCGACTGACGGGCTGGGACGGCGCGAGCATGGCCAAGCCGTCGGACCACGCCACCGAGGTCAGTACGCCCGAGCTTTGATTATGAAACAACTCCAATTGGCCTTGTGGATTGATTCGCGCGCGGGCCATCTCCAGACGGCGATCGGGTGTGGGCCATTCAAACGCTGCAGGCATCTGGCGAACATGACGTGCCCACCCCACCGATGCAACAGGCACCCCGGCACACGCGAGCAAAAAGGGGCGAACCACCAGTAAAAAAGTGACAAAACTGGAGACCGGATTACCGGGCAAACCAAAGAACCAGGCCTGCCCTACCGAGCCAAACGCCAGCGGCTTGCCGGGCTTGATGGCCACTTTCCAGGTACGCAGCGAACCCTCGAGCTCTACGGCCGTCTTGATGTGATCCTCCTCCCCCACCGATACGCCACCCGAGCTTAAGACGACATCGCAATCAGACAGGCTGCGCAAGGCGGCGCGGGTCGCCTCCAGCGTGTCGCTCACCTGCCCTGCATCAACAAGTTCGCAGGGAATTGATTGCAGCAGCCCATACCACATGGAACGGTTGGAGTTATAGATCTGCCCTGCTGCCAAAGGCTTGCCTGGCTCCTGCAATTCACTGCCGGTAAACAGTACGCCAATTCGCACAGGGCGGTACACCTGCACCGAGGCAATTCCAATCGAGGCCAGCAAGCCCATATGCGACGCATTGAGCATGGTGCCCTTCCCCAACAGCACATCGCCCTGACGGATGTCATCGCCCACCGGGCGAATCCACTGCCCCACGGTGACTGGCGCTGTCACGGTGACGAGCCCGGCCTCATTGACGGACGTGTCTTCTTGCATCACAACGGCGTTTGCTCCAGCCGGGATGGGCGCACCGGTAAAAATACGTGCACAGGAATGTACTTTTAAAGGGTTGGCAACCGCACCGGCCGGGATACGCTGGCTGACAGGCAGGTCACGCAGGGCGACCTGTTGCGCAGCGACATCCATGGCAGGGTCGATGTACAGGGCGTACCCATCCATCGAGGAGTTATCGTAAGACGGCACGTTGACTTGAGCCACCACATCGCACGCCAACACTCGCCCATGCGCCTGGGTGACCGGCAGGTCTTGAACGCCTTGAACAGCGCGTGCTTGAGGCCATAACTGGGCCAGTAATTCGTCCAAAGAAACCATGGTTATGTCATGCAAATCGGGCCATCAGAAATTCGACAATGGCATCCGGATTGTTAATCGGCAAGAGGGGTAAGTTGCAGGCGTCTGGCGGCTCATCACAGGCCACCGCGATGATATTGTCGTCCTGCTCAAACATGCAGGGTTTGTCCAGCGACTTACGCCATATTTCAATTTTAGGGATCGGTGATTTTTTAAAACCCTCGACCAGAATCCAGTCACACGGAGCAAATCGGCTCAGCTGTTCGTCCAGGCTGGGCTCAGGCTGCCCCCGCAATTCGCTCATCAGGACCCAGCGGTTGCCAGAGGAAATCAGTACCTCGGAGGCTCCCGCCTCCCGATGGCGAAAGGAATCCTTACCCGGGCGGTCAATATCGAAACCGTGGTGCGCGTGTTTGATGACCGAGACCGTCTCTCCCGCCATCACAAGGCGCGGAATCAACTGCTCCAGCAACGTGGTTTTGCCCACGCCTGAATATCCCGCAAAGCCGACTACTTTCATACATCCGATCCTGAGCCGAGGGTCACAGCCCCCGATTGTTGTGTTTTGAAGATGGCAGCGCGAATCATATCCGAGGAATAGCGCGCCTGGCATCGCAGAGTGACTAAAAAGCGTGCACCGTAGGGTTCAGTGGCTTGGGTATTGACCGGGCTGTGGACGGTCAGGGCGCCTCCGTAGCGTTCAACCAGCATGCGGGATACCGGCAGGCCCAGGCCGGTGCCCTGCTGTCGTTTGGTGGTGTAGAACAACTCAAAAATGACGGCCAATTTGTCCGGTTCGATGGCCGGGCCATTGTTGACGATGGCGATTTGGACAGCGGGTTCGCCATCGACCTGTACGTCCTCGGTCGCAATCGAAATACGCGGTACCCGACCGGGAGCCACTGACACAGACAGCTCACCGACAGCATGCGCCGCATTGATCAACACATTAACCAGCACTTGCTGCAACTCGGTACGGCTGACTTGAGTATGTGCCCGGGCCTGTAAATCCAGCAGCAGTTCGGCGCCACTTTGCTTGATTTCCCGATCGACCAGCACCAGGCTGTCGCGAATTACTACGTTAACATCCAGCGGCTCGGCATAACCGACATAAGTGTCTGGACGCGCAAACTGAAGCAGCTTTTCGACCAACACCCGCATGCGTTGGATTTGCTCGTCCAGCAGCCGAATTTCTTGTTGGGCAGTAAATGAGTCGCCCTGTGCGCCATCGGGCCGGTCTATCAGCCCATGGGCCAGTAAGTCCAGATGACCTTGCATAACCGCCAAGGGGTTATTGATCTCGTGAGCCAATCCGGCCGTAAGCTGCCCCATGGTGGCGAGCTTTTCGCTCGAGAGCAGTTGGGCCTGTGCCTGTCTGAGTAAATCATTGGCCAGCACCAGATCGGCCGTACGTGCGGATACCCGCTCGTCCAGCGCGCGGTTCAGTTCGATCAGGTCGGTTTGGCGCGAGGCCAGGCGATCAAGCAGTTCATCAAAGTGGCTCGCCAGTTGCGCAAACTCATCGGCACGCTTCAAATCACCCACACGGGCCAGGTCGTCGCCTGTCTCAACCCGGCTCATGGTGTTATTCATGCGCAACAAGGGATCAAAAATGCCTTTGGTCAAACTGCTGACCAGCCACACACCCAACAAGGCGGCTGCCAGCCCTCCGATGAGCAGGCCCCAGACGATCTTGTCCTTGAGCGCCTTGTATGGAGCCTCCAAAAAACCCACGTACAGCATGCCCACGCGGTAGCCCGCCAGATTCGACAAAGGCTGATAGCCAGACATATACCAGTCATTCACCACAAAGGCTTTTTCAAGCCACATCTCGCCCCGACCAAGGACTTTTTCACGGACATCAGCCGACACCCGAGTCCCCAACGCGATATCGCCGGTGGCATCACGGACCGTGGTTGCAATACGTACATCACCCAAAAACAGCGTGGCTGTACCCAGAGAGCCTAAGAGCAGGGAGTCCGTGGGATACACCAGATGATTGATGCGTTCGATGAGGCTCAAATTGCGATTGAGCAGCGTTCCAGCTTCCAGTACACCCACGGTTTTGCCATCGACCATCACGCGTGCTGCCGATTGCAATACAAGGCCGCGCGTCTCCTCACGTCGCTCGTCGGGCGACGCGTTGGGTGTGTATACAAGGTCCAGCCGGGAGGCCAATGCCAGCGCTGGATCATACTGGCTCAGTGCCTGCGCAGTCATGCTGGTCAGCCCAGAGGCACTGCCCGCCTCCAGCGCCTTGTCATACACCATATCCAGATCCGGATCATGTTGGGCAGACCGGGCATACAACAGGCCTCGGGGCCGGCCGCTCAAGTCTTTGAACACCAGATAACTGTACTGCTCGGTTTGCTTGATCTCGGCGATCAGTGTGTCCAGCGCGGCATCCTGCTGCAACCGAACAGCGCGGGCCAGACGCTCACTGGAGGCAAACGCCTTAAGCGATTGACGGTGGTTGTCCTCAATACGGTCAAAGTACTGGCTGGCAATGGCCAGATCACTTTGCAACTTGGAGCTCAAAATGCGGTTGTAGGCCTGATTACCCAGCACCGCGAGCAAGCCCATCACAATCGGCAGCAACACAATCAGAGGAACCAGTGAGGTAAGGATCAGCTTGGCCTTGACGCTCCATTGCGCCGGCCAGAAGGTACCACGCAGACGATGAGGAACAGCCGGCTTAGACATCACGATCAGTGACACCCGGAAGCGCCCACAAGGCCGTTTTACGTTCCAGGGTTTTACGCGACACACCCAGCCGCCGGGCTGCCTCGGACTTGTTGCCATCACATTCGGACAACACGCGCAGAATATGGCGTTTTTCGACTTCTTCCAGGCAATCCCGACCGGCCTGCCCTGCGTCGGCCGGTGACTGTACGGTGTCGGGCTCTTCGCTCCAGGTGGCTGGCAGGGTGTCGATCGGGAAATAGCCCATGATCAGTGAACGTTCGATGAAGTTTCGCAATTCGCGGACATTTCCAGGCCACTCATAGGACAACAGACGGTTTTCGACCTCGGGGGTGATGGCGATGGTGTCCACGCGCAGCTTGGCCGACAGTTGATCCATAAAATGTCGGGTCAGTTGGCGGATATCGTCCATCCGCCTGCGCAGCGACGGAATTTCTATGGGCATAACATCGAGCCGGTAAAAGAGGTCCTGCCGAAAGCGCCCGCGATCGACTTCAATTTTGAGTTGCCGGTTGGTGGCAGCCACGATGCGGACATCCACCTCGATCTCTTTACTCGACCCCACCGGGCGAACCTTGCGGTCTTCGAGCACACGAAGCAATTTGGTTTGCATGGGCAGAGGCAACTCACCAATTTCATCGAGAAACAGGGTGCCACCCTGGGCGTAATAAAACAGCCCCTGGTGATGCTCAGTGGCCCCGGTAAATGCGCCTTTGACATGCCCAAAGAGCTCGCTTTCAATCAGCTCCGGGGCAATCGCCGCGCAATTGATGGGCACAAAGGGCTTATCAGCCCGACGGCTGTTGTCATGCAAAAAGCGGGCCGCTACTTCTTTACCCGCGCCACTTTCACCGGTGAACATGACCGTGGCGTCGGTTTGAGCCACTCGGCAGACCACCGCCCGCAATTGGCGAACCAGTGCGCTGTCGCCCACCAGGGCATGTTCGGACGACTGCAGGGTATTGACGGCCCGGCGCAATACAAAGTTTTCGCGAATCAGGGTAGCCCGGTCCGAGATTCGCTTGAGCGAGTTCCAGAGCTGATCGATGCGGAAGGGTTTTTGCAAAAAATCTTGCGCACCAGCGCGCAGGGCACTGATGGCCGTTTCCATGTCTGCGTAGCCTGTGATCAGAATCACGTCACCCGCAAATCCGCTCTGACGCAGCTCCTGCAGCCAGCTCAATCCCGTTTGACCGGGTAAGGAAATATCCAGAACCACCACATCGTAGTGCGTTTGGGCAAGCAGCCCTTTGGCCATCTCGGCACTGCCTGCACAGTCAACCCGCGAGTAGCGCGGCGAGAGGGCTCGCTCCAGAAAGCTGAGCATGCCCGGCTCGTCATCCACAACAAGTACGGATTGGGTGTCTCTAAGCGGATTGTTAAGCACTGATGCCAAGCGAGCGACGGGGTTGTATGAGTGATACAACATTGTATAACCCCGCCACCCCCGCGCGTATCCGAGAATGCCCTAGGTTTTGCAAATCGGGCGGATCGGTGACCTGGGGCGGCCACACTCACCGACTTGCTTATAAACCGGTGTGTGCAGCGATGTACGCCTTGACCGCCTCGACCGAGGTATCCATCACCTGAACCCGTTGCGGCAAGTCTTCAATTCCGTCAAACGCAGCAGGCCGGGGAGGCGTTTTGCCGGTGGCCTCTTCGATGGTCTCAGCAAACTTGATGGCAAGGGCGGTTTCCAACACCACCATGGGAACACCAGGTTCCAGATACTCACGGGCCACTTTGAGGCCGTCAGCCGTATGGGTGTCGATAAACTGCCCGTGTTGCTCGTACGTGTCACGAATGGTCTTGAGACGATCAGCATGGGTGGACGAGCCGGAAACAAAGCCGTATCGCTCCACAATGGCGGCAAACTCCGGGGTGCCCGACAAATCAAACTGCCCTTCAGTAGCCAGTTGCTTCCACAAGGTACCTAAACGCTGCGGATCGCGACCGACGAGATCGTAGACAAAGCGTTCAAAATTGGACGCCTTGGAAATATCCATCGACGGGCTGGAGGTGATGTAGGTTTCCACTGATTTGCGGGGGCGGTACACCCCGGTTTTAAAGAACTCATCCAGCACATCGTTTTCGTTGGTGGCCACCACCAGACGGTGAATCGGTAACCCCATCTGGCGAGCGATATGCCCCGCCAACACGTTGCCAAAGTTCCCCGAAGGCACTGAAAACGAGACCGGATCCCCGACCGTTTTGGCCACGGCCAGATACGCCTTGAAGTAATACACCACCTGCGCGCTAACGCGCCCCCAATTGATGGAGTTGACCGTACCGATGCGCTGGCGGGCTTTGTAATCGAGATCTTCGCTGACCGCCTTGACGATGTCCTGACAGTCGTCAAACACCCCCTCAACGGCGATGTTAAAGATGTTGTCGTCTTGCAGGGAGAACATCTGCGCACGCTGAAAAGAGCTCATTTTGCCCTTGGGCGAGAGCATGAAGACGCGAACACCTTGCTTACCGCGCATGGCGTATTCAGCCGCAGAACCCGTATCGCCGGACGTAGCGCCCAGAATATTCAAGGCCTCGCCGCGACGGGCCAGCTCGTATTCAAACAACTGGCCGAGCAATTGCATGGCGATGTCCTTGAAGGCCAGCGTCGGCCCATTGGACAGCTCCAGAATATGCAGGCCGTCTTCCAGGGTGCGAAGGGGCGTGATGTCGTCAGAGCCAAACACCTCTTTGGTGTAGGCCTTGTTGATCAAGCCTTTGAGCGCCTGCGGGTCCATATCAGTGGCAAACCGGCTGAGCACCTCAAAGGCCAGTTGCTGGTAGGAATACCCCTTCCAGCCGGTCAAGGTCGGCAGATCAATCGCCGGGTAGCTTTGCGCAATCGCCAGGCCACCGTCAGGCGCCAAGCCTTCAAGCAGGATGGCACTGAATGTTTGTGGGGCCATGCCCCCGCGGGTGCTCAGATAATTCATCAGCCCAACTCCTCCAAGCGAATACGGGTCACCGACGACAACACCGAGCTCAAGGCCTCAATGCGTGTAATCGCGGCATTGATTTGCCCTTCGATGCAGCGGTGGGTGAGCAGCACGATATCGGTTTGATCCTGTCCTTCAGCGGGTTCTTTCTGGATCATGGCTTCGATGGAGATCGAGCCGTCCGCCAAAATACGCGTAATATCCGCCAACACGCCCGGCTGATCAGCGACGCGCAGACGCAGGTAGTACGCGGTTTGCACCTCTTCAATCGGCAAGATGCGGGTGTCCTCCACCTGATCGGCCTGGAAGGCTGAGTGAGGGACACGGCTTTGCGGATCAGCGCTTTCCAGACGCGCGATGTCCACCAGATCGGCAATCACCGCCGATGCGGTCGGTTCGCTGCCGGCACCGGCACCGTAATACATCGTGGCGCCTACGGCGTCACCTTTGACCAGCACCGCGTTCATCACGCCTTCGACGTTGGCGATCAGGCGCTTGGCCGGAATCAGCGTAGGGTGCACACGCAACTCAATACCATTGGCAGCCCGTTTGGAAATACCGAGCAACTTTAAGCGATAGCCCAACTGCTCGGCGTACTGAATATCTTCTTTGGACAGTTTGGAGATGCCCTCCACATAGGCTTTTTCGAACCGCATCGGAATACCAAACGCCAACGAGGCCAAAATGGTCAGCTTGTGAGCAGCATCCACGCCCTCGATGTCGAAGGTAGGATCGGCCTCTGCGTACCCCAAGGCTTGCGCCTGGGCCAATACATCGGCAAAAGGCAGACCCTTGCTGCGCATTTCAGACAAAATGAAGTTACTGGTGCCGTTGATGATGCCCGCGATCCACTCGATGCGGTTGGCACTTAAGCCTTCACGCACCGCCTTGATCACCGGTATACCACCCGCGACTGCCGCTTCAAAACCAACCATCACGCCTTTGGCGCGAGCAGCTTCAAAAATTTCATTGCCATGCACGGCCAGTAAGGCCTTGTTGGCCGTCACAACATGTTTGCCAGCTTCAATGGCAGCCATCACCAGTTGTTTGGCAATGGTGTAGCCACCGATCAACTCAACCACCACATCAATGTCAGGACGTATCACCGCTGCAAAAGCGTCGTTGGTGACCTGAGCCTGCCCGCCTGCCAGTTCGGTGGCACGGGCGGTATTCAAATCGGCAATCACCGCAATCTCGATACCACGACCGGCGCGACGCTTGATCTCATCCTGATTGCGTTTGAGTACATTAAATGTGCCGCCGCCGACGGTCCCGATGCCCAGCAGGGCTACGCGAATGGGTTTCATGAGTGTTTAGCCAGATGCAAAGCCTTCTATTTTAACCGATTCAGCCAAAAGGCTGATGGTCTTGATGATCAGGTCCCGTGCTTTTTGCGGTATCCGGCCAAAAAGCGTTCAATCCGCTTCATCGCATCGGTCAGCTCATCGGTGTTGGGCAAAAAGACAACCCGGAAATGATCCGGGCTGTGCCAGTTGAACCCGGTGCCCTGGACCACCAGCACTTTGACTTCCTCGAGCATTTCGAGGATGAATTGCTGGTCGTTCTGGATCGGATACATGGTCAGATCGAGTTTGGGGAACAGATACAGGGCTGCCTTGGGCTTGACGCAGCTCACCCCGGGAATCTGCGTCAGCATGTCCCAAGCCAAATCGCGTTGCCGCGTCAAGCGGCCGCCGGGGCCTACCAGGTCGTTGATGCTTTGATAGCCTCCCAGCGAGGTCTGGATGGCAAATTGCCCCGGCACGTTGGCGCACAACCGCATGGAGGCCAAAATGCCCAGCCCCTCGATGTAATCGGTCGCATGGCGCTTGTCTCCAGAGATCACCATCCAGCCGGCTCGGTAACCACAGGCACGGTAATTTTTGGACAAACCGTTCATGGTGATAAACAGCACGTCATCGGCCAGCGATGCAATGGACGTGTGTTCTTCCCCGTCGTAGAGCATTTTGTCGTAGATTTCGTCGGCAAACACGATGAGCTGATGCTGACGGGCAATCTCGATCAGCTCACGCAACATCTCGTCCGGATACACTGCGCCTGTCGGGTTGTTGGGGTTGATGATCACAATGGCCTTGGTGTTTTTGTTCACTTTGGCCCGGATATCGTCCAAATCGGGCAACCAGCCAGCGCCTTCATCACACAGATAGTGGCGGGGAGTACCACCGGCCAGGCTCACGGCCGCTGTCCACAGCGGGTAATCCGGTGCAGGTACAAGCACCTCATCCCCGTTGTTGAGCAACCCTTGCATGGCCATCACGATCAGCTCGGACACACCGTTGCCTACGATGATGTCCTCTAGCTGCACACCCTGAATATTTTTTTGCTGGGTGTAATGCATAATCGCCTTGCGAGCGGCAAACAGACCCTTGGAGTCAGAATAGCCGGAGGCGTTACCCAAATTCATGATCACATCCTGCCGTACTTCGTCAGGCGCCTCAAACCCGAACGGCGCCAGGTTGCCAATATTCAACTTAAGAATGCGATGGCCCTCTTCCTCAAGCTGTTTGGCGCGAACCATGACGGGCCCGCGGATGTCATAGCACACGTTGGATAATTTGGCGGATTTCTGAATTGGCTTCATGATGTTTGTAGTGACCCGCAGGGGCTGATTGAAGCAGCTAACCTGCAAATTGGTGCCGCTTAATCGGCAAAAGCTTATAATTTAATGCTTTCGAGCCCTCCCTGCAAAAGTTGCCGGGGTTTTTATATAGGTTTGTCTTGAAATTTCAACCCGATATACCCTCAGGGGCGGCCATCGTGGCTGGTTATGATGATCAATCAGTCACCGTAAACAACAAGCGCTACACGCGCAGCATCGTTTTTGGCAGTGCCATGCTGCCTCAAGACTGGACACATCCGGGCTTTGACGCCGAGCATGCCCAGCAATTGGCCCAATCGCTGGTCGAACTGGTACAGCCAGGCACTGAAGTCATTTTGCTGGGAACCGGCAATAAACAGATATTTCCACCGATCAGCGCGCGCAAGGTTTGGGCACAGGCCCGGCTGGCCGTTGAAGTCATGGACACAGCCGCCGCTTGTCGCACCTACAACATCCTGTTGGCTGAGGGCCGTCCGGTGATGGCCGCGTTGATCATCCATGACTAAGCCGACCGGCCCCCTGACCATCTGGCGCTGGGTATTTATCGCGGTCTTTACGGCAAGCTGGTTGCTCAGCCTGGGCTTTCGTCCCCTGACCAAAACCGATGAAGGCCGTTACGCCGAAATTTCACGGGAAATGGTGGTCAGCGGTGACTGGCTCACCCCTCGCCTGAACAACCTCAAATATTTTGAAAAGCCGCCCCTGCAATACTGGGCAACGGCCGCAGCCTTTAAGGTGTTGGGCACCCAGGAGTGGGTGGCTCGACTATGGACAGGCCTGACCGGTCTGTGGGCCGTCCTGATCACTGCGTGGGGCGCCAGCCGCCTGTACGGACAAAAAATCGGCATCTACAGCGGTGCAATTTTGGGGACCTGCCTGTCTTTTTTTCTGATGGGCCACCTCAACGCGCTGGACATGGGGTTTTGTGCCATGCTTACCACAGCGCTGTGGGCGCTGATCGCCGCCCATACCAGCCCGACCCAATCATCCACCCGGGGCTGGATGTTGACCGCATGGGCCGCCATGGCGCTTGCGGTACTGAGCAAAGGGCTGGCGGGTGTCGTATTACCCGGCGCCGTGCTGGTGATTTACTGTGTGCTGGCCCGCGACAAGCAGGCCTGGCTCCAAGCCAACTGGTTGCGGGGATTGTTTGTATTCCTGCTGATCGCAGCCCCGTGGTTCAGTGCGATGAGTGTGAAAAACCCAGGGTTTTCAGAGTTCTTTTTTATCCATGAGCACTTTGACCGCTTTGCCAAGGAAGGCCATCGCCGGGACGGGCCCCTGTGGTATTTTGTTCCCCAATTGCTGGCCGGGTTGCTGCCCTGGACGCTGCTGTTGCCTGGTGCTTTGTGGGTTCCGTTTGGCAAACGCGAGTCGGGGTACACCAAGACTTCTCCACAAGCTCGCGCCGGCGCAACCCTCCACCCCGTGGAGCAGATCGCCTCGAACCCGAGGTTCAAGCCCGAGCTCCTGTTACTGGTCTGGACTTTGTTTATATTCGCTTTCTTTAGCGCATCCAAATCGAAGCTGCCCTCGTACATCATTCCGATTTTCCCCTCAATGGCCGTGTTAATGGCGGTGCACTTCGATCAATTGCAAGCGCGAGGGGTCCGCGTTTTTTTTGGGCTGCTCACCTTGTTGGCCGTGATCGCCTTGCTGATACTGGGGTACACCTACACTACGCCGGATAAGGAATACGCCGATAAGGTCTTTGCAGCCTGCATCGCTGGGGGCGTGGTGCTGATCATGGCCGCATCGGCCGCCGCCGGTTTGATCAGGCCAGGGCCTCATACCACCCGGTCGGTGTTGTGGGTAGCTACAGCCGCCAGCCTGTGCCACAGCGCAATTATTCTGGGTCATCAGGTATTTTCACCGGAACAATCCACCGCGGTGTTTGCCAAGCCCTTGGCAAGCGTCATCCAGCCCAATGAGCCGGTGTATTCGATTGAACGGTATGAGCAAAGCCTGCCTTTTTATCTCAAGCGCCCGGTGACGCTGGTCAACTATCGGGACGAGTTCGATTTTGGTTTGAACGATGAACCCGGCAAAGGGATCGATACTGTCGAGGCTTTTAAAACCGAGTGGATGACCCTCGCCCAAGGCTGGGCCTACATGAGTGCGGACATGTATCTGCGCTTGACCCGCGAAGGCTTGCCCATGATCATTCGCTTTCAGAACAACAACCATACGCTGGTAAGTAAACAATGACCCTTCAAGCCTTTGCCCTGGTAATTACCGGCGTGTTGCTCAATGCGATGGCGCAACTGCTGCTTAAAGCCGGCACCAACAACGTGGGTACCATTGAATTTAGCCTGAGCACCGCCTGGCCCACGCTGCTACAGGTGATGAGCCAGTGGCCTATCCTCGGTGGGTTGGCCTGCTACGGCATTTCCGTGGTGGTGTGGGTCATGGCGCTGTCCCGCACCGATGTCACGCTGGCCTACCCGATGCTCTCGATTGGTTACATCGTCAACGCGCTCGGCGCCTACTGGTGGCTCGGAGAAACCCTCTCCACCCAGCGCTGGATGGCCATTGGTGTCATCTTTGTAGGCGTTGTGTTGCTCGCCCGTTCCTGATTCATTCTGCCCTATGACCGACGCCAAACAAGCACTGAACATGTTAAATACGCAGCCCGATACCCTGGCACCGCTTCCGTTTACCCGGCCCACCATTGATGAATCCGATATCGCCGCCGTGGTCGAGGTCATGCGCTCCGGTTGGCTCACCACGGGGCCCAAAGCCGCCCGGTTTGAAGCCGAGCTGTCTACTTTGTTTGGTGGCAGGCCAGTGCGCTGCTTTAACTCGGGCACGGGCACGCTCGAAATCGCCTTGCGTGTTGCAGGCGTCAAACCCGGGGATGAAGTCATCACCAGCCCTTTGTCCTGGGTAGCCACCGCCAACGTGATTCTCACCGTGGGCGCCAAACCGGTGTTTGTGGACGTTGACCCAGTGACCCGGAACATGGATATATCCCGCATCGAGCGGGCCATCACGGCAAAAACCCGGGTCATCATGCCGGTGCATCTGGCAGGCCTGCCCATAGACATGCACGCGATAATGGCGCTGGCTAAGCAACATAATCTGCGAGTGGTTGAAGACGCAGCACAAGCCATCGACTCCTGCATTGACGGTCAACGGATCGGCAGCTTCGGCGACCTTGCCTCCTTCAGCTTTCATGCCAACAAAAATCTGACCACCGCCGAAGGTGGCTGCCTTGTGTTTAACAACGAACAGGAGGCCGCGCTGGCCACTAAATACCGACTGCAAGGGGTCACCAAGTTCGGCGTAGACGGGATGGACGTGGACGTTGTCGGCGGCAAATTCAATATGACCGACATGGCCGCTGCGCTGGGTCTGTCGCAGTTGCAACGCATCCACCAGTTTACCGAGCGTCGCAAGGCGCTGGCAGCCCGGTATTTCCAGCAACTGAAAGCGGCCCACTGGTTTGCAGACAGCGGTATCGAGCTGCCCAAAGAAGACTTTAAAAACAGCAACTGGCATATGTTTCAATTGGTGCTTCCGGATACAATACGGCGTCCTGATTGGATTGAAGCTTTTAAACTGCATCAGATTGTCATGGGAGTGCATTACCCTGCCATTCATTTGTTCAGCCTGTACCGTGAACTCGGATTTACCGAGGGCATGTGTCCGAATGCTGAACGGATTGGCCGACAGATCGTTACGTTGCCCTTGTTCCCATCGATGGCCGATGAAGATGTTGATCGTGTTGTCGGTGTGATGAAAGATATCGTGTCATGACCAGACCCCTGCTCTCCGTTGTCATTCCGGTTTATAACGAAGAGGATGGCCTAGCGGCCTTATTTGCCCGTTTATATCCTTCGCTCGACAGTCTGGGCGACCCGTACGAAGTCATTTTCATCAACGACGGCAGCCGCGACCGTTCTGCCGGCATTTTGTCAGCTCAGTTCGAGAAACGGCCTGACGTGACCCGTGTCATTTTGCTCAATGGCAACTTTGGTCAACACCGAGCCATTTTGGCGGGTTTTGAACATACGCGCGGAGACATCGTTGTTACGCTGGACGCTGATTTGCAAAACCCGCCTGAAGAAATTGAAGCCCTGGTGCGCAAGGTGCAGGCTGGTTCTGACTCTGAGGGGACCATCCGCAAGCAACGCCGAGACTCGCTGTTTCGCAAACGCGCGTCGCGAAAGATGAACCGCATCCGGGAATCCATCACCAAAATCAAGATGACTGATCAGGGTTGCATGCTGCGAGCCTACAACCGCCGCATCATCGACACCATCAATCGCTGCTCGGAGGTACATACCTTCATCCCGGCGCTGGCCTACACGTTTTCACAAAATCCCACCGAGATCGAAGTGGCTCACGAAGAGCGTGCTGCTGGCGAGTCCAAATACTCCATCTACTCGCTGTTACGCTTGAACTTCGATTTGGTCACTGGCTTTTCTGTTGTGCCCCTGCAATTGTTTTCAATGGGTGGGTTTTTGATGGCCATTGCATCGGCGCTGTTCGTGATGTATCTGTTCATACGTCGACTGATCATTGGCCCGGAGGCTGAAGGGGTTTTTACCCTGTTTGGCATTGTGTTTTTTCTGATGGGCGTGATGCTCTTTGGCGTCGGTTTACTCGGCGAGTATGTGGGGCGCATTTACGAGCAGGTCCGGGCCCGTCCGCGCTGGCTGATTCAAACCGTGCTTGAGCAGGACTCCAAACGCAGCAACCCGCCCACCGCTGAGCGGATCAGCCTGCAGCCCCTGCCTGCGACGGGGCGCCACATCGGTAACGACCATTGACCAAGGCCCGCAAAACAGCCGTGGTATTTGCGTACCACAACGTCGGCGTCAGGTGCCTGAAGGTATTGGCCAGCCTGGGGCACACGCTAGGGCTGGATATTCTGGCTGTGTTCACCCACCCCGACAACCCGAACGAAACCATTTGGTGGGACCGTGTCGCCGACGTCGCGATGGACTACGATCTGCCCGTTGAGCTCATCGGTAGCGGCGACGAAGCGGAGCAAGCCACCCTGATCAACCGTCTGCAGACCCTGCAGCCTGACTTTATTTTTTCGTTTTATTACCGGTTCATGCTGCCCGTCGCGGCCTTGGAAGCTGCGCGGGACGGTGCATTTAACATGCACGGCTCGCTGCTGCCCAAATACCGCGGCCGCGTCCCTGTGAACTGGGCGATTATCCATGGCGAAACACAAACCGGTGCCACCTTGCACCGCATGACGGTCAAGCCCGACGCAGGTGCCCTCCTGGGGCAACAGGCCGTGCCCATTTTGCCAGACGACACCGCCAAGGACGTGTTTGACAAAGTCACGGTCGCTGCCGAATGTGTGCTGGTCAATGCCCTGCCCGCCCTGATGAGCGGCACGATCGTCGACCAACCCAATCCCTTAAGCGAGGGCTCGTATTTCACCGGGCGAAAACCGGCGGACGGCCTGATAGACTGCGCACAAAGCGGGCAAGCCATTTACAATCTGGTTCGTGCGGTTGCGCCGCCGTATTATCCGGGCGCCTTTGTCAGGATGGGCGATCGATCGATCGTGGTGCACAAGCTTAAATGGCGACATGATATGCCGGTCGCCAGGCCGGCCGGACTGTGTGTTGTGGATGGAATCGCGTCCTTGATCGCCGGTGACGGTACGGTACTGCAGATCGTCAGGGCCAGCGTGGGCGAACAAATTATTAGCAATCAAACATTAGCGCATTGGATTGAACATGCATAAAGTACTCATCCTTGGGGTTAACGGCTTTATTGGTCACCACCTGTCCAAACGAATCATGGAGACCACCGACTGGCAGGTTTTCGGCATGGACATGCAGGACGACCGCATTGGCGACCTCAAAGACAACCCCCGCTTTCATTTCTTTGAAGGCGATATCACCATCAACAAAGAGTGGATCGAGTACCACGTCCGCAAATGCGACACCGTGTTGCCCTTGGTGGCCATTGCTACGCCCGCCACTTATGTCAAAGACCCGCTGCGCGTTTTTGAGCTGGACTTTGAAGCCAACCTGCCGATCATCCGCCAGGCTGTCAAATACAAAAAACGCATCGTATTCCCGTCCACCTCCGAGGTGTACGGCATGAGCACCGACACCCCCTTTGACGAGGACAACTCGGCGCTGGTCTATGGCCCCATCAACAAACCCCGCTGGATTTACGCCTGCGCCAAACAGATGATGGATCGCGTGATCGCCGCCTATGGTCAGCAACAAGGGCTCGACTACACGCTGTTCCGTCCCTTTAACTGGATTGGCTCGGGACTGGACTCCATCCACACCACCAAGGAAGGCTCCTCGCGCCTGATCACCCAGTTTTTTGGGCACATGGTGCGTGGCGAAAACTTCAGCCTAGTCGATGGCGGCCACCAGCGCCGCGCGTTCACCTACATTGACGATGGTATTGACGCACTCATCAAAATCATCGACAACAAAGACCATTGCGCCTCCGGCAAGATTTTCAACATCGGCAACCCCAACAACCACTACTCAGTGCGTGAACTGGCTCACATGATGCTGGAACTGGCCAAGTCCTACCCCGAATACGCTGACAGCGCCGCCAAAGTACAAATGATCGAAACCAGCTCTGGCCAGTACTACGGTGAAGGCTATCAGGATGTGCAGGATCGCATCCCGAGCATCGAGAATGCGAAAAAGCATCTGGGCTGGAACCCAACCATCACCATGCAAGAAGCGCTCAAACATATTTTTGATGCTTACCGCACGCAGGTTACAGACGCCAAAGCCCTGATCGATCAATAAACCCGGAATTCCGCATGCCCTTGTTGGTATTAAAAGTGGACGTGGACACCTGGCGGGGCACTCGCGAGGGTGTACCAGCCTTGGTTGACCTCTTCAAGAGATACAACGCCCCCGCGACTTTTCTGTTCAGTCTTGGTCCGGATCATACAGGGCAGGCGATCAAACGGGTGTTTCGACCCGGCTTCTTCAGCAAGGTCTCGCGCACCTCGGTGGTTGAACATTACGGACTCAAAACCCTGATGTACGGCACCCTGCTGCCCGCACCGGACATCGGACAACGGGAAGCCCCTTTAATCAAACGTGTTCAAGACGCAGGGTTTGAAGTCGGCATTCATTGCTGGGATCACATACCCTGGCAGGATTACGTCCGCTACAAAGACAAAGCCTGGACGATCGGGCAGATGGACAAAGCCAAAAACCGTTTTGAAACCATCTTCGGTCAAGCCCCCCAGACGCACGGCGCAGCCGGCTGGCAGGTCAATGCCCACGCCCTGGAATGGATCGACGCAGCGGGTATGCTGTACGCCTCAGACGGGCGGGGTCACGGGCCTTATCGGCCGTCCATTGAGGGTCGGGCGCTACAGCACATCCAGTTGCCCACCAACCTGCCTACGCTGGATGAGCTGATCGGCATCGATGACATCACCTCCGACAACGTTCACAACCGTTTGCTAAGC
>DAITMV010000016.1:0-30780 GCA_036834985.1 Burkholderiaceae bacterium
AAATTCTGCATAAAGCCGGCATCGTCAGATGTGTATCAGCCCCTGTTTTTAATTGAAGAAAAAAAGTTGGTTGGTCCCGGCGATGTTCGTCGCTTTTAGCCGCCCTGCCTACGAGACGAGGGGGCTCCGGCTTCAAAGATCACCGCCCGCCGTGTGGTTTTTTTTGCCACCACCGTTGTTGCAGTTACCGCCGCTTTGGGACTTGCCCCGCCCGCCAGTAGCATAGCCACCGCCGTTGCCCATCTTCACACCGCCGGTTTTAGCCGGGGAATGATCAGGTTTTGCCGTATCCATCTTGGTGTTGCGGTACTCACCACCTTGGTTTTCGGTGTTGATAATGCCGCCAGCCTTGTAGCCACCTTGGCCCATGACCACACCGCCAGTTTTCAGGCCTTTATGGCCCTTGCTGGCAGGCTTGGACTCGTGAGACTTCAGTTCTTTTTCAAGACCCTTCATCTTCGACATCTCAGCCTTGTGCGTGGCTTCGGTCTCGCCGCCTTCCGCAAAACGACGCCCATAATTGCCAGAAATAACCCGCGCTGCTGCATACGGCACAAACGCTTTTGGAGCGTTAAACGTACCATTGCGAACCAGTGGGTGATAACTGACCGGGTTTTTGTCGTATTGGCTTCTGGTTGTCATAAAGTCACCCCTAAATCGGGGTGGCCGACCGCCTCCAGCCATTTTCTGATCACCCTTTTTGCTGTCGCCAGCCTTCTTGGATGATTTGGCATCTCCGCCATTTTTCATCACACGACTAGCCATACCGATTGGAGCCGCGGGAGCAGCACCAGCAGGCATAGCCATCATCGCACGACGACGAGCGGCCATAGAGGGAGCTTTGGGACTGTCAACGGGCATCATTCCACCGCGAGCAGGCGCAGCAGGAACGTCACCAGAAGCCGCCATCATGCCACCATTAGCCTTTTTGACCGAACCGCCCTTTTTAAGTTGCAGTTCGACAGTAGGCTCGGTGGTCATCATTTTGACCATTGGTTTGAATTGACCCATGATATACCTCAGACTTTCTGAGCATACACAACTGTCAGACGAACAATCGCCTGGGTCGTGCTGATCGTGCCGTTGGGATCAACGGTGATGACAACGGATTGGTTGGTGCCAATGTCCGCCATCGCCGCCAGTTGGGCTGCGGTGAAAGTCAAAGCCGCACGACCACCGGCAAAGATGTTGGTCGAAGACACATACTGTGTTCCGGCCGCAGCAGTGCCAACGGTCATTGCGATTTGAGTTGCAGTGCCACCACCGACAACTTCATCTTGAACCATATCAACGATGATGTCGATGATCTGGGACGAAGCGGGGAGAGTCAGGGTTGCACTGGTTGCGGTGCCTGCGGCTGCGGTGGTTACCGTGGTGGTCTGCGACATGACGACAAAGCCGCCATCCACAGTATCCGTCAAGGTGCCAGAACCAGCCCGTAGGGTAGAACCAAAATAGGTCTGTGCCATTGTCTTTCTCCTTAATGGAGCAGGGGCCGAGGCCCCCGCTTAGGTTTAGACGCCGGGGGTACCGTACATCGCACGCCAGTCGGTGAAGCCGACGTCGTAACGCTCGGTGGCCTTGTAGCGCATCGAGTCAGTCTCGAAGTCACCTTCCATGGTCTTCTCCAGCTTACGACGCATCAAGAGCTTCATGCCCTCGGGAGCGTCGGTCTGGACCCACCATGCGCTGGCATTGGTCAGACGCGACAGAACAGCAGCACCCTCGTCCAGCAAGCCGATGGACTTGATGGGGTTGATGTCGTTGTTGGCGTTGCCAGCACGCAGCACAGACTTCAGCAGAACTTCGGCCTGGAAGACGTTGCCAGGAGCAACCACCAGTTGGCGGGGCACCAGACGGATCTTCTTGCCGTTGTTGTCCACAGCCTGACGGATCTGGATCAACATCTGCTCGAGCGAAGTCTGAGACAGGTTGGCGGCAGTGGTCAGCAGGTTGCTGGCGGTGCCGTTGACGATGGGGTGCGAAGCGCTGTTCAGAGCCACGCCGTCGCCGCCAGGATACGAGGCATTGAAAGCGCGATTCAGCACGTTGGCCGACAGCGTCTCTTTGGTCTCAATCAGCGACTGGGCGAGGTGACGAGCATACACCTGACCAATACGGATATGGTCGCCGTCCTCAACCAGCACTTTGGTCAGCGCGAAGGCCAGACCATACACGTTGTAAACGTAGCGCTTGAGGAACAGCACACCACCCTGCTGGTAGCTGACGGGGGTGCCGTCAGGCAACTGCGGGGCAGCGCCAAAGCCGTACAGGACGGGCTCTTCGTGGTAGTTACGGGGGATACCTTCCTGCTCGCGGAACACTCGGCTCCACTCGTCAGTGCGTTGATCGTATACACCATCAAAGCACTCGTTCAGGATAGGTTCAACAATTGACCGAAAGTCGGTACTGCGCATTGGAGCGGCCATGATTCACTCTCCTTAGATGGCGTTCACGGACGCATTGAACTGCGACTCGTTGATGGTTACGCGAACAATCGTGTACGCATCGCCCCACTCATTGTCGGGGTACGGAGCCAGATCACGGATCAGCATCTGTGCGCTATTGCCTGCGCCCACCAGGGTGGTGGACAGAGTGCATTGCGACAGACCGGTCACAGTGGAGCCAGCGGTGGTGTTGCTCAGATCGGCCATGTCGCCGACAGAGGTTTGAGCCAGCGAACCTGCCGCCTGGATTTCATAAACGATGTTGGGATCGTTGTAGAAATAGGCCACGCACGAACCGGTCTGGTATGCGGTGGACGCAGGCCAGTTGTTCGAAACGCGACGACGACCAGTGGTGTCGGTCCACTCAACGCCAGCAAAAGCGCCTTGGAAGGCGTCGCCAGCAGCAGCAACAACTAGATTGCCGCTTGAGTTAAGTTTGACCGGTTGGCCCTTGAGAATGTCGGTCCCGTAGGCCGACGCAATACCGTTTGCCAGCGCCTGAGCGCGATCCAAGCCGGAGGGATGGAACGCAGGACGCAAGCCGAACGGAGCATTTGTAGCAGACATAGTCTTACTCCTTGGTTATCCCTGAAATACAGGGGCTTTAACAGTTCGGTCGAAATTGCCAAATCCCTCACCTTCAACCGCACCCAAGGATTTCCCTGAGCTATCGCGCGCTCCCTGAAGATTCTCTGCCTGGACGCGGATCTTGTCCGCCTCCTCTTGAGGAGCCTCATGGTGCATTTGCAGCATGATGTCCTGATAGATCTCCATTGGGATCTTGAACAGGCGCATCTCGTTGCATGCGATAAAACCGATGTCTTCGCCAGCCTTTACGCGGTAATTTTCGAAATTTGGCAATTCATCTGCGCTAACAGGTATATAGCCAAGTCGCATCCGCTTATCAATGCTGTCGTATCCATTGGTGGTTGATAACCAGCAAAGGTGCCATCCCGGAATTTCCGGAACTTTTGGCAGCGCACTTTGTGTCCACTCATCGCTCCACATCTTTCGACGTTCCTGCGCTGACATGAACTTCTCTTCGGGAGCGGCTCGGGTCTGATCTTGCGAAGATCGTGTCTCACGGCCGCCGGCGTTGAGAGTTTTTTTGAGACGTGTATCCATAATGTTTAGCTCCTTTTGTTTCGTGCATCTTGGGCGTATCGTTTAATCATCCGACTGCGTTTTTGGGGATCATCCCAAAAGCCGGCTTCCTTCATTGCTCGGACCTGTTCAGGCTCCAAAACAAATTCGTTGCCGCCTCCGCGGTTGGCTGACTCACGACTCGACCCAGTCACAAAGCTTCGAGGGCTCCTTCTGGACGGACTTTCGTCTTGTGATCGAGTATAACGGTGTGGCAAGCGCTTTTGCAAGCGATTGTCAAGCTCGTCCCAGTAATCTTTTGTTGATGGGTCCCAGCCTTCGGAAACTAGCCGCTGGTCGATGACTTTGGCAATTGCCGTGTCCTCGTCGCCGGAATCCGGGCTGTACCAAGAATTGCGCTCCATCCAGTCATTGGCCAGTTTGACCAATTTTGGATTTGCCGGCGCATTTTCCTGCGTATCGGCTTTGGCAGCACGTTCCTTGTAGTTTTGCATCGCCTCCAATTTGCGGCGGCTGTCGTACCACATTTCCTGCGCCTTGGTAAATGCGGCGCCGTCCGAGTTATCGGTGGCCTCCTGCATTTTGCGCTGCGCATATTGGAAGCGATATTGTTCGTCTTCAATGGCCTTCTCAAACCGAGCCAAATCCGCACCATGGGTCTTGCGCTCCACAACGGACAGGCGCTCCATCAATTCGCGGTTTTGGCGCTCAAGCAGTTGCAGCTTGGCGTCCTTTTCCTCGTTGGTGCGCTTGATGTAGTCCTTCTTGGCCCGGCGGCGGTTGCGCCTTGCTTCGCGGATGGCATCGGTATCGTCAGGATGATCTTCATCGCTGCCGTCATCTTGAGAATCCGCACGCTCTTCTTGAGCATCTGGAGACTCAATACTGTCGGGTAGTTGAACGGTGACCGAGCCGTCCTTTTCTTCGACGACCGAAATCTCTTCGGTCTGGTCTTGTGTTTTATCTGCGCTCATGCCACCTCCTTAATTTTTTCTTTTGCAATTTTGCAGGCGGTCATGTTTCTCACCAACGCATTTGCAAACTTCAAAAGATCGTCATCAGTCATGATCCCCCTGAATGCGTTCACAGCCACGCATACAAGACGGACGTTGCCGTCAACGTACCCAATTGATTGGTCAATTCGATCCATGGAGATTGACGTTGGCTCTTGACGCCCGGTGGCCCAGGTCATCCTGACGCCAGAAAGAGCGCACAGCCCTTCTTGCAGGTCATACAGCGCCATCAGGTAGTCTTGGTCGATTGTTACATCGCACCTTTTTCTGGCTTGCGCCAATGTTGAGGTGAAAGCGTAGCGAGGACTTTTTTTGTTCCTCTGCCGATGTTTCTCCAGCAACATCTCTTTGTTGTCTTTGCGCCACTGATCAAGTTTTTCTTGATTTCTTTTGGCCCAAGCGCGTTTTGTTTCGGGATTGTTTTTCATCACAAAAATGCCCTCATCGCAAGTGGGTCACCGGTGAGTTTTGCAATCACCTCGTGATCGTTCAGAACCATAAACAGTGCCGGATCTTCAAAATCGTCATCGCCGGGGACTTTTACTTCCCAACGATCACCGCCCCATTTGGGAACGCGGATGTAGTCGCCTACGGCGCACCAAGACCCCTCCGGCCATGCCTGCATCGTGTCTCGATGCTTGAATGCCAGCGGACCAATCTCGACGACCTTGGCCACCATGTTCTGCCACTTCTCGGTCTCTTTGGTTTCTTCGACCAAAATAATCCCAGCGCTTGTTGCCTTCTTTTTGGTGCGGCGCAACTGTACAAGAATGCGTCCGCCAAGAGGTTTAGCACCGGGGTCTACGCTCGGAAAAGCCCAAGCCAACTCAGCTTCGTCAAAAGCTACCGGTTCACTCATGTTCATCATCTTCCTTCATCAGGTTACCCAGGATATCAAGGGCCTCCTGTAAGCCCGCGTAATGTCCGACCATGCGGTGGTAAGCCTCCCAGTTCGCCGCATTACCAGCAGCGAGGGACGCGGCTATTTCAGCCTGCCTAGACTTAACTCCACCAATCAGGTCGCCGATGGTTTTCATTTTTTCTTCGCTTGTTGCAGGCCTCCTTGGGGTTTAGAGCCAGACTGGCCCTTGGGTTGCATGCTCGAGCCATCAAGCTTTTCACCCATGGCGATGCGCTTGTGCTGAGGCACGTTGATGCTCTTTTGCTCTTGGTCACTCGTTGCCATACTGGCCTCCTTGGGGTTGTACAGCCTTGACCTGCTCAAAGTTGAGCTTGGCCGCATCTCGCGTTAGGCGGGCTGTCTCGATGCGCTCTTTCATCTCGTTGTCGCCGCGGGCAATTGCCAGCTTCAACTGCATTTCTTCCATTTCACGCATTTGCTTTTGCTGAAGCTCTTGCATATCCATCTGGATCTTGGCCGCCAACTCTTTGTCCTTGAGTTGCATCTCGGCCTGATCGCGGGCCTGCCGGCGCTGGGTCTCAGCCATGCTGGTATCCAACAAAACCTTGACATCAGGCGGCATCTGCGGCTGCGGCTGGAACTGTTTCAAGCTCTGCATAAGCTGCTGGATCACAGGCATGATGCCCTTCAAAGTCTGATCTGCATCCATGTCAACGTGCTGCGATGCGGCCCCAAACATCTTGTCAAGGATCTTTGGATCATTGTGCAATTCGTACTCAGGCATCTTGCCGCCGATGGCCTTCTGGACATAGCCGCTCATGCGGTTGAGGTACCACAGAACAATGTGCTGCTTGATGTGCTCCACCGCCTTGGGCAGGTAAGACGGTGCAATCATTGGATTAGAGCCAAATATCGGGTTCTTGGCGAAGTCCAAATGGGTCTGGATGTGGCCCAGGTGGTCCTGCTCGGGGTAAGCGAAGGCCGCCTGCCCGATGGCCATCGCCACGTTCTCGTTGGCAGCGTCCTGCTTGACCGGAGAGGGCACGTCGGTCATCAGTTCGTTGATGCCGGGCACCTTGATCTGCTTGAGGAAGCGCTGGATCACTGCCCGCTTGTTGAACAGATCCGGATTCTTCTCCATGATGGCCATAACCGCCTGGGTTTGGGCCATCCGCTGGGTTTCGCTAAAGATGTGAGGGTCGGATACCGGGATCACGTCGGTGATCCGCATGAAATCCTCGCGCTTGATGTCCAAATCCTCGACGATCTCGCCGCGCTGCATGTCGTCCAGGTACCAGCGGTTGATTCGGCTCAAAACACGCAGCACGCGGCCTTGAGACTCGTGCAAACGGGCGTGAATGGACGAAAAAACAGCAGCGCCTTGCTCAATCAGTGCCTGGGTGGTGCCGACAGGGGTGTTGGAGTTGACGTCGGCGATTTTTTCCTCGGCCGTGGTCACCACACCCTTGGCGGCGTTGGTCAGCCAGCCCAAAAGCTCGAACAAAACCGGCGATGGCGGGTTGAACGGCATGGGCATGGCCAGCTTGCGCACGTCATCCACGCCTGGGGCGCCCTCAATCTCCACAACCTGGGTGACTTCGACCTCCTGGGACTGCCCGGAGATCTTGCCGCCCTTGAGCTTCAGGAGCGTCGCAGCGTTGTTGATGTGGGCAGAGTCCAAAAGGGCCCGCAAAGAGCCTGTAAGAGCCGCGGAGAGGCCTCCAATAAGCTGCGGCAGGCCAACAGCGTAGGCGCCACGCCAGGGAATGAACTTGAACTCAATGACCCAGTCCAATTTGGTCATCGTGTCGTCGCCTTCCTCCCAGTTCCGGTACAAACCGATGACTTCGGTCGAAAGATCGTCGATCATCAGGATGTAAGGGGCCATTTCGCCCTTGGTGATCGGGTCGTCCTCAAGTTCCAGCCATGTGTAGACGTGGTAAACCCGGCGCAGACCGTCCTCGTTCTCGTTCGGGGACTTGCCTTCGATCTTGTTGTTGGCTTTTTGGGACGCGGTGGGCTCCGGGTCCATCGTTGCACGGGTCAGAGCGGTGTCTTTGTACAGCCCAGCTTCAATCCGGCGCCGAAATTCCCACTCGGAGATGTCATCGACCTCGGTAAACCGCTGGGCGGTGTAGAAATTGGCCGATGCGAAGGGCAAAAGCACGTTGTCGATGGGCAAAAACTGCGCACAGGGGCGCTTTTTCTTCTCGTCGTACCAGAGTTTGAGGTACTGCGAGCCGCCGAGAGGCAGTTGGGTGAGCAATTGCTCCTGCTCGTCGCGGAATTCCTCGATCTGCTCGGTCAATTGCCAGTTCATGTAGTCGCGTTTGCGCTCGGCAGACGCACTTTTCTCCTCGGTGACGTCGCCTAGTATCTTGGTCTTGGTCGGACCGTCCGGTGGGAACATCTCCTTGATGGCCCTGGCAGCGAAATCAATGCAAGCCTCGGCCATTACGGGGTGGACAACCTTCGACGCGCCCTGGAAGTTGGCTCCACCAGGGGCGTCGTTGCCCATGCCGGTGCGCTTGATGCCCTCTTCGTACTGCTTGTCGCGCTGCTTGCGGGCCTCTTTGTCCTTCTCGACCAGTTCGATGTAGCGCAAGGCCATCTTATCAAGGTCGTATGCGCTGATGGCGTCACTGTCGGAGAGGTTGGCGTAGAAGTCCTCGTCCTCCATCGGCCCCTTGCTGTCCATGCGGACGATGGCCGAGCCGTCTGGTAGCTCCTCGATCTCTGCGTCGTCTACGGGCATGTCAACGACAACGCCCTGCTCGTCGTCTTGGTCCTGGGGCTCGCCACCAATAAAGCGGCCAAACTCGGGGTCGATGGGGAATTCTGTAGCCATGTTTGTTCCTTGATCAGTCGCGGCAGCCGCACAACTTGTTTACTGTTGACAGGCCGCTTGCAGGTTTTACCTCGCCGCCTCTGGCATATCCTGCTTTTTGTAAATTTGTCAGGTACTCGTAATCAATCAACTGTTTTGGAGTTGTAGCTGTCAAGTCCTTGTGACCCATTGGTTGGGGCTTGCCAGACTTATTTAGTCGATTCGCAAATTTTCCAAAAAACTCAGGTGCCGCAAGTTCAATAGGCGCAGGGTTGTAAACCAAGCCAAGATCAGTTCCGACCACTTGATACGGAAACGCGGCGTTCAAATCTGGGCGATATATGCCAGCATCTTTGTCAATTGTCCACAATCTGTTTCCGACGGCATATGTTGGCGATTGAGCCAACAGGGGGTCAGTTTCTTCCCTGACGATCCTAAATGCCTCCTGAGTGGCCTTCTCGCCCTTTTTCTCGCCGCCCATAGTCATGGCCTGCGCCAGCACTTTTCGCTGATCAAAAGTCTGGGCCTTTGCCAATGAAGATGGATCACTTATGTCGATAGATTCAGAAAATATAGGCTTGCCCGTCTTTGGGTTGACGGCACTGTTGATCTGCTTGTTCATCTTGTCGATCAACTCTTTAGATGGATTGGCCTTTTTGTGCGCCTCATACATCCGCTCGACGGTAACAGGGTTGCTCATGTGCTGAGTTGGTGAGCCGATGAATGTAGTCCAAATCGTGTCTGGTGTATTTGCATTGATAAGGCGAGTGACATGGGTTTGCTTCCCGACTCCCCATGTAGTTCCGGCCTGCTGGTGTGGAACACTGGTCAGTTGCAGACCAGAAAAACCTGTCCCACCTTTGTTGGGGCCAAACACGCGAGAACGATCAGCCTGCGTCAGATTTAACGTCTTGCCTTCTGCACCAGCATTGCCCAATGCCTCAGACATGCGCATGACATCAGCAGGGTTCATGACATCAGCAAAGTCTTGACCCGGAACACCAAGGCCCTGAGCGCGAAGCGCATCCATCTCGGCTTTTGTCAACTTCTTGGAGCCACCCTTGAGAAGGTTCTTGAGAAAGACAGCGGGACCGCCCGCCTGCATCTTGACCTCGCCGCCAGAAGCCTTTTTTTGCTCTTCGGCCAACAAGTCCGGCGCCGCCAGACCTGAAGCCGCGGCAGTTGCTGCGGTTTTTCGCAAAGGATCAAACGCGGCAAACTTGGATCGGATTTGATCTGGGTTGAACACCACCCCAACATCAACCAGCTTGGAAGGCCCGCCACCGGGATCGTATGTGTTTTTCAAAATCAGCGCGTCGTTGCCCGCAGCCAGCGCCTGATCGACCAAGTCTGAGTAACTCTGATCCCTGTACGGCTTACCCTCAAAGTCATAAAACATTGGCTTCTCGTAACGCAAAGCAACAGGCATCACGTTGCCGCCCTCTTGCGTTTTTTCAGCAACAGCCCGCTCATTTTTAACCGACTTGAATTTGTTGATCTTGTCGGAGATGTTTTTTGCAGAGTCTTCGCCAACAAGGCCAGCCAACTCTTTCTTCAGTCCATCAAGCTGGGGGTTGCTGTAAGAGTTGTACCAGCCATATGGCATCAACTCCTTGACCTTTTGGTCAAGCAACTCGGCTTGTTCTTGGGGCAACTTTTTGCTGTAAATTGCATTCTGTATTGCATCCAGCATTTCATCCCTGACATCGCCATACTTGGCAACCAAGCCTTGCGTGTAATGCATCCTTGTGGTCTCAAGGTCTTCGGCAATCTGCATCTGCTTTTCATACTCAGACCAATCGCCGCGCTTTTCTGCGGAGTTGGCCTTTCGCATAGCATCCTTGTACCCCCTTGAGCCGCCAAGTGAGGCGTATCCAGATGCGGTCTCAGGCCCATGCCCCTTCATGGACACGGTGTTGAGCCTTGCAATCTCATCCTCTGGGATGCCAAGTTTTCTGAGAACATCAGCGGCGGCGGGGTCACTTGATTTTTTAAGCATCGCCTCCGGCGGGTTCTGCGGGTCACGAGCAAAGAAGAAACCCTTTTTGGCACTTTGAGCGCCAGTTGTTTCACCCAACAGGTCAGACCGGAAGCGGGTGATGTCGCCAGTGGTGCCGTGATACCAGCCGGGCTCATAACCCTGCTGAAGCATCCTTGTTTCTGGATCAGCGGACTGACCCAACTTTTCTGCGTTCTGTCTTGCAAGCAGCAGCGCCTTTTCTTGAGGCGCCTGCCTTGCCGACAGCGGGCCACCGCCAACCGGCCTGATGGCAGCGCCCACCGGCAGGCCTTTGGTCAGTGGCGCCACCGCAGGAGCCACGCCCAGGATCGTGCCGCCCATGAAGCCCTTCTCGCCCACCTTTTGAATGCCCTCGTAGTCCGGGTGCATCACGCTGAATCCAAGCTCGTCAGGAGCTTCGCCAAGCAGGCCGCTGACAAAGGCGTATGTGCGCGGATCTGCCAGCGTGTTTACGTCGGCCGTCTCAGCCCGCTTCTTGGCCCCCTGGTACTTCTTCCCGGTGGTGTACTGACCAAAGGCTGCGCCGCCGCCGGCCATCTTCGGCTCGTCATTGCAGCCGCAGCCTACTGCGCCGCCCTTCTTCATGCCCAGGTTATCAAGGTTGATGTCCAGATCTGGGTCAGTATCAATTGGCTTCCAGGGCTTGCCCTCGCGCAGCTTCTTGAGTTCATCCATCGTGAGGTACTCGCCCTGGCCGATGGCATCCAACTGCTCGGGCTTGAACTCGTCAATGAAGTCGCTCTTGCGGTATAGGCCGGTATTTTTAAAGTCACCAACATCTGACCACTTGCCGCTGCGCACGAAGTCCTGCACGAACGGCAGGTACTGTTCTTTGGGAGCGGCGTTCTGCTTGCCTTTGATCTGGACGATGCGGGGAGGCGAATCCAAATCTGTAATGTATTTCAAATACTCCGGGTGCTCGGTGATGCTCCCAGTGCCCTCGCTTATAACTTGAGACCTTTTCTCGGGCGACAGAGTATTCAACCACTGAGAGGCTGAGATCTCTTTCCTCTTATTAGCAGGCTGCACCTCCACCGTCACATGGGGCTCGCCCTTGGCATCACGCAGGCTGTAGATGCGGCTGCGGCCTTCCAGAACGTCAGGGCAGTAGCCACCGACGCAGTGGCCCATCGTGTCGCCTTCGTATTTGAGGGCGTCTTCAAGGGTTTTCTCGCGCTCTTGACGCTTTAGAAGGCCAATTGCTTCTTTTTCTGTGGCTCCGCTGCTGACCACACCGCCGTTCTCATCAACGATGCGCCACATATCAACTTCAGGAAGATATTCTGACTTCAAGCCTTCCATCTTCGGGGATGGTTTGGTCAACTCAATCCACCGATACCCCTCCGGGTACTCCTTGTGTACAGGCATGCCCTCGGTGGCCTTGATCTGCGCCTCTCGCATCTTCTTGGCCATGTCCTGATCGAACTCGTAGGTGCGGCGGACAGCTTGCTCCATGCTGACCTTGTTCAACTGCTCTGGGCGAATGCGGCCAGCGTCGAGGTCTTGCTTGAGGACGTCAACGATGTGGTCGAAGCCGAGCGCCTCACTAAGTCCTGTACGGTTTCTTGCGATTGGGCTGTAAACCATGGTATTCGGGTCAGCATTTACCATCCATGGTTCGCGGAAATCATCGGCAAGGTCTTTGATCTTTATCCCACCAAAAGAAACATCAGCGGAGTCTTCCCATGCGCGAGCGGCTTCTGATTTGCCCAACTGCTCAGTGTTGTAATGTTTGCGGACCTCTGGCGCCCGGTAGCGGTTTACGCCAACTTGCCCAGGACCAATGTGGTAGACGCCCTCTTCCGCCAGCTTGCGCACTGGGTCTTCCGGTGTCGCCATTTCCTTCTTGACGTAGTTGGCAAGGTTGCGGTCGATCCAGTTGTTGAGCGCTACATTCTTTGCGTGTTCAACCATGTAGGCATCAACCACCTCCTTACCCTGGCGCTCTCCCAAATTTTTGATGCCGACCTCATTTAGAACATTTACTTTTAATGGATCAATAGCCCGCTCCACGCTCCCCGTCAGCCAGTTGCCGCCCTTGGGTTTGATCGACGCACCAACCGGTAGGCCCTTGGTCAACGGACCAACCGCAGGAGCCACACCGAGAATGGTGCCGCCCATAAATCCCTTCTCGCCGGCCTTTTGGATGCCCTTGTAGTCAGGATGCAGCACGCTAAAGCCAAGCTGATCTGGAGCCTCGCCCAGCAAACCGCTGACAAAAGCGTAGGTGCGAGGGTCCGCCAAGGTGTTGACGTCGGCCGCCTCCGCACGCTTCTTCGCTCCCTGGTACTTCTTGCCGGTGGTGTATTGACCGAAGGCTGCGCCACCATCTTTGAATGCCGGCCCGTCGATGATCCGGCCACCGTCGGACATATCCGGCACGGTGTTGTCCGCAAGACCGCCCTCGGCGTACTTCTTGACCTTCTTGGCCCAGACATGCTCGCGGCCCTTGTGACTCAAAGGCACGTCACCGCCGGACTCAGCCCACTTCTTCAGCGCTTGCGCAGACGACCGCTGCTTGGCTATCGCCTTGAGTTTCTCGATTGCCTTAGCCATGTCCGGACCCTTTCACAGTGCCGACATCATAAACGCCGGGGCTTGTCAAGTCCACCCTCGATGCCAGCCAGTGATCTACCGCAGCGTGCGCCCACTTCGCCATGGACTCCGACCGCATGCCCGGATCAACCAGAAGCTCGAGCCGGTTCTGGCACACCGTTGACTTGGCGCAACTGACCGCCTCGGACGTGATCGTAGCCATCCAGGCCTGATTGTTTATACGGTCGGTCATGATGGTTTTCTCACTCCACTCTCAAAGTCCTCGCGGCCGTCGGCGCTTTGGTGCGTCGCAATCCAATGCTCCTCGTCCAGTCTGGGGTCGCACCAGCACTCGGACGACAACTCATGGTCGTGCATGTCGTCGATGGGCACGATGTGCGTCACCAGCCCGCCGGCATCGCTGACGCTGGTGATCGACAGCCAAGACGCCTCAAGCAGCATACGGGTTAACCCTGCGCTGTCTGCCGGTGTCGGCGTAGTCCTCGTCGTCCCAGTCCTCGCGGGGCGGCGGGTCGATCTCGAGCCAGCCGGCGTCCCGCAGGTACCGCAGGGCCTGGGTGCAGGCGTCCACGAAGTCGTCGTGCGTGGTCTCGGGGAACGAGCAGATCTGGCTCACGAACCCCTCGGCCCAGTCCTTGACGTAGCCCTTGCGCCTGTCCGACTCGGGGATCCAGACCCGGCCGCGGGCGATGATGTTGGAGACGATGTTCAGGCGCTGCACCTTGTCGGCCTTGCCTGGGTTGTAGGCGCGGATGGGTAGGTGGGCCCGCTGGAGGTCTTGGATCAGGCTGATACCGGCGCTCTTGTCTTCGATCAGAAGCAGGTCCACCCGCTTCTTGTCCTTGCCCTCGCCGAAGACCGTCTCGTACTCCTCGATCACCTTGGGCCGCAGGTCCGGGTACTGCATGCGCTCCTGCCAGCAGTCGATCACCATCGCGGACATCGGACCGTCCAGGGGCTTGAACACGCCGAACGTGATGCAGGCCGTCGGGTCGTTCTGCACCTTCTCGCTGGTGGCTACGTCGTAGGACTGAAGGATGTACTCGAACTTGGGGAAGGCCTTGCCGGCCGGCCAGAGCCTGAACATGTCCCGGCTGACGATGCCGCCCTCCTCCGGGTCGATGATCTCGGCGTAGATTTCCTGGCGGCCGAGCGTCGTGCCCTCATATTGAAGGATCTGCTTGCGGAAGTTGTCCGACAGGTTCGCAAGGTTGGCGTAAGTCGAGGCGGTGGTCAGCACGACGTCGTCGCCCTCCCGGCCCACAAGCTCGACGATCAGATCCTTGGGCTTGGGCGTGGTGGTGCAGATGATCTTGGTGCGGGTGCCCAGGCGGACGCCGAACATGATCTGGTCCCAAGCGTCCTGGAGATAGTCCCATGCCGCCAGCTCGTCGCACCAAGCCCCGTGGAACTGCGGCCCCCGGAAGCGCTCAGGCTCGGACGCCGGGATGCCCTTGATCAGGCTGCCGTTGATCAGCTTGAGTTCGTGGAGGGCCTTGTTGTAGTCTGCGATCAAGGCGGAGGGTATGACCGTCATCAGGCCGGAGTCGCCCTCAAAGCAGGTGGAGCGGACATCGCTCGAGGTCGGGGCGGCCACCAGCCAGCGGGTGCCTGGGTTCTCCCAAGCCCACCAGCCGATCTGCTCCGCGGCCGTCCGGGTCTTGCCGGCACCGCGGCCAGCGAGCATCAGCCAGATCGACCACCAGTCCCCAGGTGGGAGCACCTGATGCTTGTGCTGCGCCTGGAACCATGACAGCCGCCACGCCCAGGCCAGCTTGAACTCCGGCCTAGCCGCCTTGAGACTCGCCTGCACCTGGGGGTCGGCGAGGATCTCGGCCACGTCAGTCATCGACCTGCTTCTTCAGCTCGACGTTCTTGAGTACAGCCGAAAGCAGGTTCTCAGCCTGCACCTCGGCCTCGATCTTGATGGGGTTCTCGGCATCCCCGCCGACCTGAACCTTGTTGCCGTACCGCTTGGGGTCCCAGACCGCCAGCAGCTTCAGGCGGGTCTCGATCTGGAGCTTGCGGTGGCCAAGCATATCCTCCTCGGTCACCGTCATGCTGTCGTCGTCCTCACCAGCCCCAGAACTGAAGACCTTCTTCTGGCCCAGGTGCGGCGTGTTGGAAATCTCCAACGCCTCCTCGGCCAGAGAGTCGTAGCCCATCTCGCGGGCGCGTGCGAGGCGTGCGGCAAAGTCGGGCCGGGCAACGACCCAATCGTAAACCGTCCGCCAAGCCGGCATTCCCTCCATCCTGCACACCCGTCTTAGGTTTACCCCATTGGATACGAGGTCGCATATCCTGTCTGCGATCTCTTCGGTGTACTTTGAGCCCGATCCCTTTGGGGCTCCCAACTTCTTCTTTGCGGGCTCCTGGGCGATTTGCGGCGCGATGGCTACCTCACCCTTGGCTTTGGGGTTTGCGGCCTTCTGGGGCTGTTTTGGCGCCTTTGCGGCGGTCTTCTTGGCGGTTTCTGGCATTACCCGTATTCCTCGCTCAGTTGTTGGGGCCTACTCGCTGCACTGGGTCTCGGTGACCATGGGACTTGTCCGCAGCATCCGCTTTCGGCTTTTTGGTTCAGTACTTCCAGGTGGCGGCCTTCACCGCCCACATCTGCCCGGACTGAATGTCGGTGATGGCGACGCTGGCCATCCTGGCAATCTCTGCGTTGGGCTGGTTCGTGCGCAGCTCGTGGATCTCGTCGATCAGGTCGGCGCATTTGCGCTTGATCGCCTCGACCGTGGGGTCACCGCTCGGATTGAACGTCAGCCCCACCGCCTTCTCTCCGAAGGTCATCTCTCGTTGTTCAGTCATGGTCAGAAGCAGTTCGTTGAGCAGTTGCCGCCGTAGCAGCAGGTCGTGCATGTGACGAAGCGGCCGTTCATGCTGTAGGTGTGCGTCGAGCATTGCGCCCAGGCACCTGTCGTGATCAATGCGATGCCGAAAGCGGCAAGAATCCTTTTCACCATGTCCATCTCCTGGGTTGATGTTTCCCGGCGGTTCACCGGTCGAAACCGATTCGGTTTCTCTTCGCTTTCGGTTCGCTTTTGATTGGCTATTGATGGCCCACATAAAGCAGTGTTGCGCTGTACCCCGGAGGATACCGACGGCGCTAACCCGTCGTGCCACCAATACGGCTGGGGACTGAACTCGGGCGATGTGCCCGTTGGTCGCCGCCACGTCTCGCGGCTTGCCAATCCCCATGCGTCTTGGCGCAGACTACTACCCTACTCGCGCATGCACTTTCAGAGCTTCGCCTGCCCCTCCATTTTAATCGCTTTCGACTGCCGGTGGAAGTCAAAATCCACTGATGATCGCTTTCATGTGATCTTTTGCATCAGGGTCTGTTTCATCAATTTGCCAGTATTGTTCTTGGCGCCAATCAGTCATATCCCAGTTTCCTTTGCCGTGGTTGCACTCATGGCATAAGACCTGGAGATTGTCCACATCCAGGGCCAAATGAGGGAAAAGCTTCCTGGGCTTGATGTGATCGACATTCATCACGGCTCCGGTGGCCGGTGTTGCGCCGCAGCATTGGCATTTGGCCCCGTACTTCTTCAAGGCCACCATGCGAACCCTGCGCCACTCATACGTCTGCAAAAACGAATCGGTTTTTACATCAACACCAGATTTGAAATTATCCCGCGGCTTTTTTAACGACGGCTCACGCGGAACCCAGTTTTCTTGGCACCATCTTCTCAAAATGTCTTTGTGAACCTTCAAAAATGCCTTTGGGCTACCGGAATACTGTTTGCCAACAATCTCGCAAGCAATTGGCATTGACGCCCCGTAAATGCTGAAGCCGACCTGATGCGTCTTTCCCGAGCATCTCAGCAAGTCTCTTGACAACATCGCAAGGTGATGATTTTCCACCTTTTTCCTTGCCTTCTTGCCTATCGCCGGGTTCATCGCTACTCCTCTGCTTGATATGCTGGCTGGAAGGGTTCCGGGTCAAAGGAGACCCAACCCACCGCAAAGCGGAAGGAGTTGGTCTCGTTTGCTGCTGTCAGGAATGGGACACGCTGCAATCCCCTGCGAGCGGCACCCCGCAGAGTTGAAATCCACAACCTCATGTGCCTGAGTCAACCGCATATTGGATCCTTCGACATATTTGCAGCGTGCGGCTCTTTCTACTGCGTCTCGACATGGCCCGAAAGGAGCTATAGACCATAACCTGACCATGTCCAGTTGTTATCGGAAAACAAAAAAGCCGTTTACTGCTGCCCCCGGTAGGAACCCTTGATTGAACAAGGGCAGAGGCATGAGTAAACGGCTTCGACTTGTCGCTTCCTACGGCAACGGAGCGGAGTATACGCCCGACTCAACGTGTGTCAACAGATGCTACGAAGTATTTTTATAACCGATTCGCTTTTGATTGGGTTTCGATTGGGTTACAGGAAGCAGTAAAGAATGATCGCCAGGAAGAATGCCGCGGCTGCCAGCACCTCCCAGATGAACCCGTTTCCTGCGTCGCTTTGCGGCATGTTGGGGCACTTGCGCCCCTGTTCGCACTTCTGGTTGCATGGTGGGCACCAGTCGTCGAACAGCGGCATCTCGTCTTCAGATCTTGCTTTGACAGCAGCGGCGATGGCCGCATATTTTTCCTCGGTGGTGTGCCCATCCCAAGGTTTTGTGTACGGCGGCAGGTGCGCGAACATCTGCTCATCGTCTGAGTGGTAGTGCCATGAGGCCTGCCCCCAAGGAAAGTCAATGTAGACGCATCCGTGCCACGCCTCGTCCCAGCCCTCGATGGCCGTCTTGGCCTTCCCAGACGGAAACAGCGTTGACAGCAAGGCCACCAATTGGTTCCGCTCTTTGTAGACTGAATCGCAGTTCATGCTTGCCCCCTTGCTCTCATTCTGAGTTTGGGCTGGCCTTCCGCTGGCAGTAGTTCTTCTGCCATGATATGTCTGCCGCCAATCACATAGCTCACCCTGCCGTATCTGTTCATCGTCACCTTCTCAACAGTCCCCAAGAACGGATCACCAAGCCACGAGAAAGGATAAACAGGCACAACGTCTCCGGCCTTGCAGTGGACCTTCTTGTAGTCAATGCCGTGTCTCATTTTTGCCCCCTTGCTCGGATGCGCTCTGCAAGGTGTTCGGCTGCGGCTTGTGCGTCATCTTCCCAACAGCAGGCGCAAACCTCCTGCTCACACACTTTCGCACACGCCTCGCGCTCGGTAGCGATGACCAAGTCAGCAAACTTCACAATGACCGGATCATGCCAGTTGGTGTCGTGGTTCGGGTTGTTGCTTGCCACTTTCCATAAGTGTTCGATTTCTCTGATGTTCATGCTTCCCCCTTTGCTGCTTTAATGGCGGTACGGGCGTTTTTCATCCATGTTTCTTGCGCTGTTTCCGGCCACACCCACAGCCGTCCAAGATCGCTGTCCACGGCCACTTGCACTGAGTCCAGCAGTTGCGCGTTAACTGCCTCCAGGCGGCGCAGTTCGGCGGCACTTGCAAACAAATCGGACTGCTCTTGCCTCAAACCTTCCGGTCGATAGCCAAACTCAGTGAACTCGTTGTCCTCGATAAACGGCTGAAGGCGATTCCCTTTGTTTTCATTCATCTCAGCCAGCCGCTGGGCTTCGGTTTGTTGTGTCATTTCTTCTCTCCTATGCCGTGCGCGGCCTCGATGGCGCGGGCGAACGAATGCACTGGTCGCGCATCGTCTGCTGGCGGGGTGTTTGCAATTTCGCTGATCTGCTCATCCGTCAGCGGCTGGCGCTGTGCTGCGGGTGGAGCGGTGTAGAGGGGGATACGCTCAACCCCGTCAGTGTTCGGCCCCTTGCCATCAGCACCGTAAGCCGTCCAAGGCTTTCCCTGCTGAAAGGCTTCAAGCGCCTCCGGGTATACCCATGCAGTCGGCGTGTGTGCTTCTTCTGGCAACTCCACCCAGCCTTCGACGGCGTTCCAGTACCCCAAAGGTTCCTCCTGCGCTTGTTTTGCTTTTGGTGGGTGGGTATAAAGCGGCATATATGTCCAGCCATCCGGCAAGTGACCTTCCGGGTTTTCGTAGTGGATGTCATCTTCTTCGCCGTAAGCGTTAATAGTCATCCACGCCACCGGCTCCTGCACAGGTGCTGCGGGTGGGGTGGTGTAAAAGGCAACGCCTTTGTTGCTGTCACGGTTTTGTACCCACGCATCAAAATGCAGCGCGTACTGAAAATATCCAAACGGCTCCTGCTTCTCAGCTTCTGCGATGGCGGTTCGCAGGGCGGCGATCAGTTTCTCGCGTTGCAAATGGGTCAGGTGGTCAACGCTGCCTTGCTCAACAACCTCCAGCGCCAGCTTCATTGCTTCAACGTGGTTCATGTGTTCTTCTCCTTGAGTTTGGCTTCAATGGCGCGTTGCTCAGTTGCAAACTCACGCACTGCTTTTGCCAATCCCTCAAATGCGTTGTCTTGCGTGGCTGGTTGTGGGGTGGTGTAAAGAGCCACGATGCGTCGTGCCAGTTCTCTGCGGCTGCGCTTACCGCCGCCTTCGTCCCAGTGGATGATGGTTTCGTAGACGGTTTCCAACGCCACCGGCTGCTGCTTCTTAGCCTGCTCAATGGCGGTGCGGAGGGCGGTGATGGCGTTTGCCACACCTTCAGGCCCAGCATTCCACGGATCTTCCAGAGCCTCCAGCGCCTGCTTTGCTGATTCAATAAGTGTCATGTGTTCTTCTCCTTGAGTTTGACAGGGTCGGTTGAAAACTTGGTGTCGCCAGTGGCAACCCAGTACCCTTCTCGATAACCCTCGTAATGGGCAAGCCATTTTCCGTTTAATAGTTCTTCACTCATTTGGTCAACGTCACCTCTGTGCATTGCCGCAACGTATGCGTTTTTGCGGTTGCCGGCGTACGCTGCTGCCGCCAGATGTAGTTCGTCATCAGTCATGTGTTTCTCAGCCTCTGCGATGGCGGTGCGAAGGGCGGCTCTCGCTGCGTCCACCTGCTCCCACGAATAGGCATCCAGCGCCTCCAGCGCCAGCTTCATTGCTTCAATAGCCATAGCTCACGCCCTCCTTCAAGGCCATCGCGTCAGGGTAGTGGTGCTTAAACCTTTCCCAGTGGGCATCCCGGATGTCCTTATACCTGCACCACGAAAACAGGGCGTACCAAGCCCACTCATCATCGGCTTGGTTGAACTTTGATATTGCATACATCATTGCCTGCGCAACGGCGATCTGCGATTGGTACATATTGATCAGTACCGACAGCATCTGTTGATCAGTCATTCGATCCTCCAGCATCGGAAAGTCTTGTCAGGCATCTGACGCACACTAAATCGCATGCCGTGCTTGCGGCCATAGCGCATTGCAGCGACAGACAAAGCAGGTCTTTTGACGTCCGGTGGCAACGCAAAGCTGTCGCCCACCTGCATGCCGGCAAAGGGAAACTTACTCGGCATAGGCACGTTCTTTTCGATCTTCATTGCTGCTTCCTCTTCCTGGCTTGCAGTGTCTTCTTGTGCACGGGCATGGCCGGCATCTCCACCACCATCTCCTGCGGCTCGGAGCCCAGGTTCAGGTCGGTGCGCTCGCTGTAGGGTGCCGATGGCTCGATGCCGCGGCGGCGCTGCTCGTTGACGTAGCGGCTCATCTGGTAGGCGCTGCGCCTGACCTTCTCCTGGTCCCGCATGCTGACCTGGGGGACGTAGCTGGCCACGTCGAAGGGGTTGTTAAAAGGGGGCTGGCTCATCGTCGTCTCCGGGTTTGTATTTGTCAGGACCAGGGGGCTGCCCTGGCCGGTCGAGTGGATTCGGGAAGGGCGGGAAGGGCCACATCAGTCGGCCTCAACAATCAGCATCAGGGCGGCGATCATCTCGCGGGCCTGCTCCTTAGACAGCAGGGTGTTGGCCGTGCCGCGGCGGTGGTGGATGGCCAGCCAAACACCATCGTCGAACTGCTCGACGAACACGCGGTCACCGTCAATGGTGGCCATAGAAAATTCCAGTTCAGTTTTGTCGCTCATGATGTCGCTCCTTAAACAATTTTGTCGAAGTGAAGGTGGCCGAAAACGCTGTCGTTCTTGCAGTACCCGCAGTAGGAATGCGCAAAGTTCGGGCCGATGTCGTCGTGGACCTCGGTGCAAACAGAGCAGAAGGCCAGACGGTCGTGGGCCAGGGCGCTTGCGTAGTCGGGGGTCGGGCGGTAACGCACTTCGCCGTCTTCGTTGTAAAACTTGGTTTCCAGTTCGATCATTTCGCTTTTCCTTCGCTTTTGCCTGCTGATTGCAGTGTTGACATTGTAATCTGAAGTTACAGATGAATGGTATACCCGTATTGATTTGTCGGGTATTCGGCCCTGCGCCAGATGAGAGCCTTGCGCTTTTCGCGTTCTGAACCCTTCCGGCCAATCCAGTCAAACCAGTCAGACCACAGGCTGTACTCGCGCAGCTTGGCTCTAAGCGTCGGGTGACGCAGCTTGCGCAGGGCCTTGAGTTCTATCTGCCGCACCCTCTCCCTGGTGACGCCCATCTTGATGCCTGACTCCTCAAGCGTGAGGTCATCCCAGAACCGCATGCGGATCATCAGCATCTCGCGCTTGGTGAGAACCTCGGCCATGTAATCGGTGATGATGCGACCCACGTCAGCCAGATCCTCCCGCGGCATCGAGTCGGTGATCATCCACCCAGGCAGGCTGTCGAACTCCTCGCTCTCCGGCTCCTCGTGCCGGCTGCGCCAGAGATCCCCCACATGGGGGTGATACTCGGCCAACGGTTTCTCAGCGATGCGTCTCATTGCGAGCCTCCTGGCGACCCCGCTCGACAAGGCGGCGGGCTTCCTCGTGATCGTCGATTGCTTCGGCCTCGAGCATCAGGCGGATGCCCTGAATCTTTGCAATGACGGCCGTGTTGGGCTTGCCATCAATGATGGCCTTCTCGAGCCGGTAGCCGGCGTTGATGTACTGGGACTCGGTGTTTTTCATGACAGGTCCAAACTGTTGATTGAATGAACGGGCAGGGGAGCGGGAACCAGTTCCCCAAACCCGTTGTCGACATAGAAGAAGGTGACCCAACCACCGAGCAGGCTGCTGCGTTGATGAAAGCACCAGAAACCGAGAATTGTTTGCATGCTGGCCTCCGATTACTTGCTGGTGACCTTGACGCTGTAGACAGCGGCGGTGGAAGTGTGCTGGGCGATCAGCTCAGCGGGGATGTTGAGGGCCTTGGCGATGGCCTTCCAGTCAACCGTAGAGCGGTTGGTCTCGACGTAGGTGGCCTTGAACAGGTCGCCCTCGAAGGCCTTCTGGCCGGAGAGGCTGGCCTCTTCCTTGAGGCTGTCCTTGATGGCGTCGGCCTGCTTGGTCAGGTCGGAGATCTGGGCCAGGAGAGCACCGAGGTTGTCGATGCTGTTGGTGGTGATTGCTGTGGTCATTTCGCTGTCCTTCGCTGTTGGCTGTCTTGCACTATTGCTTGACAGTAATGGTAGTGTAACAGCAAATTACAACGCACAACAGGTAGACCCAATTATTTTCTAGGGACTAACCCTAATCCCCAGAAGTTCCCTGGTATCGGCCAGCAGATCGGCCTCGTTGTAGCCCCAGTGCTTGGGAAAGCCCTTCGTGCCAAGGCCGTGCAGGCCCGTAGAGCCGCGATGATGCTCCGGGCATAGTGGGATAGCGTCCCAGTGGCTTGCGCGTCTCCCAGCCCCCGTTCCGGCCCTTGGGTGATGTATCTCGGCAGGGGTTCCTGGGTACCCCATCCGCCGGCAGACTGCGCAGCCCAGGTCAGCCACCCTGGACAGATGCTTTTTTTCGTCTTTTGTCATCCTTGTGCCTGGGCTCGGTGATGGCCCGCTCCTCGGTGTGGAAGATGTGATCGTTGTAGCAAAGCCGGCTACGCCAGATAGCGTCGCCTGCCTTGCGGGTTTGCTTGACGTCGGTAGGCGCTCCGCACTGTGGGCACTTCATATCGTCGCTTTGCCCTCGGCCCGGTTCGTGGCCTCAATCGAGCGCCAGACCTCTATCCGAGCTTGAGCAGCCACCAGACCCCAGCGGATCTCCTCCTCCACCTCGACGGATTCTCGAAGACCCTTGAGCAATTCCAGGTACTCCAGATCGCTGTATGCCTCTCGCTCCTGGGCATTTACCGCGGTCTCCAGGCTGCGCTTCATGATGATGGCCTTCAGGCTCTTGCGGTATTCCTCGAGGTAGATCCGCTGCGCCTTCGCCTGCGCATAACGCTTGCCGTGCTTGAAGATGTACTCAATCGCAAGCTCTGGGTTCTTTACGTCGCTGTCACTCATCACGCTCTCCTTCGCTGTTGATAAAAAATTTTCTGGCATTCATCATTGACTCGGCCACTGCATACGCATCGGTTGCGTTCTCAGCATCGTGGCCTCGCCTCCAATCCATCTTGAGCATTGCAAACATCGCAAAGATGTCGATCAGTTGCGGCTCCGTTTTCATGCTTTCCCCTTGAAGAGCGCCTGCCCCGCGGCCTCGGGGAATGCAGCGCCCCAGGCCACGATCTGCTGCACGTCCATCTTCTCAAGAAACCCGTCTACCGGGCTGATGCGGTACTCAACCTTGCCACCGTAGGACTTGACCTTCGCAATCCCAACTGTCCCCTTTGTCGTGTTGAACCACGTCCAGTCAAGTGCTGTGCTCTCGTTCATTGTTCTCTCACTTTGATTTTTAACATCCCGCCGATGTGCTCGGCCCAATAAATTCTCAGGTCGACGATGTTGCTGTCGTCGGCCCATACACCCGCGTGAGTGCAGCCGTCGAGGGCCGCTTTGAGCAGGTTGTCTAGGTCTCGCTTGCGGTTGTCAGGCCTCCAGGCCTCGACCTCCACCACCAGCTTGCCGGCAAGGTTCTTCGCACCGCGCTGTATCAGCACCTGATCGGCCACCGCCTTGCGGTAGGCCCGACCCTCGGCGCTGATGATCATGCGGCCCTGGAAGGTGCGCCAGTACCGATTGACCGACGGCGGCCAGGGCAGGGTCAGTTCAATCATTGCCGCTGGCTCGGGATGCGGTTCAGAATCGCCTCTGCCGCGTTTTTTAGGGCAGTTGAGGTCTCACCCTCATCCTCCTGCGCCGCAAGCTCCAGAACGAGTTCTGAGCAGGCCTGACGCTCGATCATGACCGCCTGCTTGCTGGTCTGGATGGCGATAGCCATGATCTCTGCCTTCGCTTGAGCAAGCCGCTCACCGAACTCCTTCTCGGTGTATAGGGTCTGCCCAGCACCCTGACCAAGCAGGAACTGTTTCTGAAAATCACTCAACTCAACTTTGCTCATGTTTTCTCCTTTTTGTCTTGCCGCCAATCACCATACTCTCCCCTGTTTCCAAGGGACCATTCAATTCGCACATCCTGATCAAGTCTTGAGGTGGGATGTATCTCATTCCAGCCTTTGTGATACTTGCCAGCGTCGTCACGGTAACCGTAGAGGAATCGGTGCGCAGCTCCACGATCTTGTACCCTTCTTCGGATGACCTCTCGAACGAGACAACGATGCCGATGCTCGTCTGCTCCTTCGCCTTCACTCAAAATGCCCCCTTGTCGTCAAACGACATCGTGATACCAGAGTCGGACTCAAGGAACTGCTGGCTGTCCTTGTGATACCAAAGCGAGTACCAGTCCTCGGCCTCCCCGTTGCGCTGCTTCTCGCACATCAAGATTGCGTCGGGCTTCAGGGGATCGGGCGTGTTCCCGTTCTGCACCTCGTGCTCCTTCTTCTTGTTGCGCCACATAAGCAGCACGTTGTCCACCTGATCGGCAATAGCACCTGTGCCCTTGATGTCGGTCTTGCTGGGCATCTGCTCCTCACTGCCGAGCTTTCGGATGTGATGGATCAGGTGAATGTGAATGTGGTGATCCCTGGCCAGGGCGGTCAACTCGTCCACAAAGGCCTTTTGGGCGTTGTAGTCGTCCTCGCCGGCCACGCACTTCATGAGACTGTCGATGAACACATGCTGCACATCAAGCTCCATCGCGCAGTATCTGGCCATCGCAATCACCTGCTGGCTTGATGTCGTGCCTTGCTGGTCGTACAGCCACAACCCACCTCGACTGAAGTGCGTGAAACGCTCAAGCAGCCGCCCGATATAAGTTGCCTTGTCGGTGTACTTCGGGAACTCGATGTTCTCACCAGCGAACTGACGCAGCATCCGGTAGATTGTGCGCTTGGGTTTCATCTCAAAGGACGCGATGCACACCCGCTGCCTTTGCTTGATCAGGCTCATGGCCACCTGCCCAGTGATCAAGGACTTTCCTCCCCCGTTGGAGCCGGCGTACAAGGTAACCTCACCTGGGCGAAACTTGAACCCCTCGTGGGTCTTCGGCCAGGGCATGGTCACGCTCTTATCGCGCTCCGGCGGCTGGACAAGCTCCTGCTGCAACTCCTCAAGCCAGACCGACGCCTCGTGAACCTTGTGGGTCACATCGTTTGCCTTGAGGTACTTCTCGGTGTCGATGTCCTCGGACTTGATCATCCGGATCTTGCGGGCCTCGTCGAGTTGTCGCGCCCTCTGCTCAATCATGCTCACGTTAGACATGTGCGTACCTCATTGCTTCGTCGATTCGCTGGTAAGCCGTGAGCATCCGCTCGCGGGTTTCTTCGCTGACTGGTTTGTTGTTGGCTATGTCGAAGGCGACGATCTGCACCACCAGGGCCTCAAAGCCGATGATGCGCATCAGGTCGCTTGCGTAGAAGGCCGGCTTGATCGCAGGCTTGCCCTCGATGGGAAAGTCCCGGTGCTTGGGCGGGAACAGGTCGCCGATGTCCAGGCCGACCGCCCCGACCACCGAGTGGACGTCACAGCCAGCAAAGCAGTGCAGCAGCACCCTACCATCGTCGGCAGACTTGATGGCCAGGGATGGACCCTTGTCGTCATGCGCCGGGCAGCGGGCGGTCCAAGATCCGTTTCGGCCCTTGACCTTCTCAAGCCGCTGGAGCAGGTTCTCGACCGGGTTCACCGCTACCTCGCTTTCAGCATGGCGTCTGCCATAGCGTAGGCGCGTTCAGCGGCCCATTGCAAAAATGTCTCCGACTCATAAGCGTGCTGCTTCCATCCGTCGTCAAACTCTGCCATCGTTGCCGGCATCGCCTTGGCAGCGAAGTAGTCCCTGAGCGTCATCCCTGCCGTCACCGGCTCGGCCAAATGTTCAGTTCCGCAAGGAAATGCGTATTCTTCGTTCATATCATCCTCCTGTTAATAGAAACCGATTCGCTTTCGTCTTCCCACCTACGCTGGTTGATGTAAGTCAGCGGGGCCGGCTCAAACCCCGATAACCACTGCTCAGAGGCCTTCAAACGGGCCACAGAGGCGATTATTTTGTCGGCCAAGGGGTCTAGGCCCAGGCGGTTCCATTTGGCCTCACAGGCGCCCTTGCCGACCTTGCGTTTTGACGTTGGCCATGCAGACCAGAAGTCGTTGAACCGAGTCGCTTGCGACGATATGTCTTTATTCTCTTTCTGTATCTGTATCTTCTTAGGGTTATCGTTCGGTTTCGATTCGCTAACCGATTCGGTTTTCTTGGGCCTTCCGCCTCTCAGGCCAAGGGACCGATTGGTCTCAACCCGCTGCTGGTACTTCTCAACTTCAGCATCGCAGCGTGAGTTCCGATAGCCCTCCGGGGTCTTGTCGAAGAACTCGTTCAAAACCGATTCGGTTATGTCAAGGTCAAGTCGGATTCGACGAGACACTGCGTCGGTGTCCAGCGGGATCGGCTTTTCGCTCATGTAGTACAAATCCAGCAGGCGGCGGTAAGCCAAGTCCTCTGCATCGCTCAGATGCGTGGTGTGGGTGATGTAGTCACCAAGGTGGAATTTGTACCAAATCACTTTATCGCTCCGAACACGTCCGGGCGCAGATCCTTGCGCTTTACCCGTCCGAGGGTGTAGCGCTCAATCTCCACGCTGAGGTTTACGCTGGGCACGCGCTGACCGTTGATGATCAGCGCCAGCCACGTTCGGCTGATGCCAAGGGCTGTGGCCATCTCGGTCTTGGCCCCCAGCTTCTTGGTTCCAAAATACTCTTTCAGTGTCATGCTGACTCCAGTAGTTGTTGTAACGCCATCATACAACCAAAAAAAAGTTTTGCAATGGGGGTTGTATCGCTGCGTTAAAGTCGATACACTGCGGTTCCCCCAACAGCGAAGGAGTTGCGATGTACAAAGGAAATGTTGTTCCATACACAACAAAGACAGGCTTGCAGATCGGCTGCCTGTACGAGCCACCAAAAGATTTATCAATGAGCAGGGACATGGAGTTGCTCCAGGCCTCGCTTCTGTACCGCAAGCAGGTGCAAAAGCCCGGCCTCATCGACCGAATCAGGTCCTACGTCAACAGAAGGGTTGACGCATGAGCCCCGAGTACCACCAAGCCATGCTCGAAAGAATGCAGATGCTCGAGGAGGCCCTCGCAAGGGCTGAGGCGGGCGTCGCATCCAGTGAAGACTGGAAAACCATCCGCTATGAATGCGGTCTAACCGGAGAGAAAAAATGAGTTTAGTAGCGAAAGACAGCGGCGGCGAAAGCAGCTTTACCCCAGTCCCCCCAGGTATGCACCTCGCACGGTGCTACCGCATCGTTGACCTGGGCACCCAGAAGTCCGAATACCAGGGCGACGTCAAGCACCTGCACAAGGTGATGCTTCAGTTCGAGGTCCACGGCGAGGACGAGTCCGGAAAACCCCTGGTCACAAACAAGGGCGAGCCTATGACCATCTCGAAGAACTACACCCTCTCGTTGGGCGAGAAGGCGGCACTGCGCAAAGACCTACAGACTTGGCGCGGCCGTGACTTCACTGCGGAGGAACTTCGGGGCTTTGAACTCAAGAACATCTTGGGCGCATGGGCCATGCTCTCTGTTGCAAAGTCTGCCGGCAGCAACGGCAAGGAGTACACAAACATCATGACGGTGAATCCCGTGATGGCCGCGGTCAAGAAGTCAGGCCTTCCGGATGGCTTCAACAAGACAGGCCTGTTCTATATCGACAAGCCCGACATGGAAATGTTCGACACCTTCAGCAAGAACCTGAAGGAGAAGATCCAGTCCAGTCCTGAGTGGCAAGCAAGGGCGGCATATGACGCAAAGCACAAATCAAACTCTGGGTTTGACGATATGGCTAGCGACCTGGACGACTCGATCCCCTTCTGACATGAAGTTGCCAAGCGACGATTTGACCATCGACATGTTCGGTGGCAGGCCGTTTACCGGGTTGGAGATCGGTCACGCAATGGCCAAAGTGGCGGCCGATCACGCCGGGGAAAGCTGGAAGGAAGTGGCTTTCGAGTCCTTCATCCAGTTCGCCCGCATGAACTTTGAGTTCACCACCGAGCAAGTGCGTGCAGCCAGTCTGCACGTCCCACCACCACCAGACAAGAGAGCCTGGGGGTTTATTGCGAAAAAAGCCTCGAAAGAGGGAATTGTCAGCGCCGTAGGCCCGGTAAGGGCCGAAAGCAAAACTGTCCACGGGATGTATGTCACCCTGTGGAGATCCAACGTCAACAAATAGGAGAGCGACATGTTTATTTCCAAAAGCGAAAAAGAGCAACTGCAAAAGGACATCAAGAGCTTGGCCTCACTGGTTCAAGACATCAACGCCGAGGTGATTTACCTCCGCGCCTTGGTCAAAGTTGACAAGGCCCCGAAGGATGCCAAGAAGGAGCGCAAGAAGGCGGTGTGGACTCCCGAGCAGCGTGCTAAGCAGTCTGCCTTCATGAAGGCCCGACACGAGAAGGCTCGCCAGGAAAAGCTCGCAGCAGCATGAACGAACTCATCCCACTGATCACGGTGGGCTGGGTCGTACTGGCTTGGTTCACCCACGTTGTCACCTGCCTCAAGACAGCCTCCTGGGGCTTCTTGATCGCAGGGGCTGTGTTCTTCCCCGTCGGCTGCGTTCACGGCACCGGCATCTGGTTTGGAGTGTTCTGATGATCGCAAAAGAACCACGCGCCCAAGAGGGCGGACACTGGTACACCAGAGACGGTGCGCCGATGTACACGGTCGAAGCAGCAAAGGGCGGGCAGAGGAACACCACCCTGCGCGATGCCCGCAAGCTCAACCTCGTGCCGTCGGTCACCACCATCTTGAACGTGGCCGCCAAACCAGCCCTAATGCAGTGGCTGCAAAAGCAGGTCCTGCTGGCCGCTCTGACGCTTCCCAGGCGCCAGGAAGAGCCGGAGGACGACTGGATTGAGCGAATCGTTGACGACAGCAAGCAGCAAGGACGCGCCGCGGCTGATGCCGGCACCGACATCCATGCCTCAATCCAAGGCTTCTACGACGGCACGCCCGTCAATAAGCACCACGAGCATGTCATGGGCTGCACCAGGGTCATCAACAACCACTTTGGGCTGCATGGATGGGTCGCAGAGCGCTCGTTTGCCCATGAGATGGGGTTTGGTGGCAAGTGCGACCTGCACGCGCCTGGAAGGCCTGATTTCGAAGGCATCGTGGCCGACGTCAAGACCAAGGACTTCAGCGACCCGGACAAGGTCGATGGGTACGACGAACACCTTATGCAACTGTCGGCCTACCGGGTCGGCCTGGGCATCCCCAAGGCGCGGTGTGCGAACGTCTTTGTCTCGCGCAGCGTACCTGGGCTGTCAGTCATCAAAGAGTGGAGCGCAGAAGACCTCGACCGCGGCTGGCTGATGTTCTGCTCCCTGCTCAAGTTCTGGCAACTCAAAAATCAACATCAGTGAGGTATCAATGGATAGCTGTATCACCGAGGATCTGGTCAAGCAGATCTTTTTCTACTGCGACGAGAAGCGCAAGGACGCGCTGATCGCCGACGAGGTAGACATCGTGCAGTTTGCTCAGAAGCTTGAGGCTGTCATCAAGCCAATCATCGCAAGGCAGGAGCACCAGCGGTGCGTCAAGATCGTCAGCCACATGAACCGAGAGGTTGCCTGCGGTTTGGAGAATCAGCGGCCGTAAAAAACCCCCTCCCTCCACACGGAGGGAAGGGGAAAAATGCCGTGGGCAACTGAAAAGTCACGGCAATCCGAGCGGGAGAAACGCTCGAATCAGGGGGTAAAGCCGGTCATCGGGTCTGAGTACGGAGCCTGTCCCGCCTCTTCAAGGCGCCGGCGAACCATCTCTCTGACCTCCGGATTGTCTCTGTATGATTGAGCCGCTGCTGTCCCAAGGCTCAATGGGATGCCTATTGCGGCGGTAGCCGGGTGCAAAGACATGGCTCCACCGAGGATGTTCAATCCACTCAATCCCATGCTGGTGTAGTCACGCTCAGGAGGCGCACCTACCATCGGTTGGCCAAGCACATCAAGACCCGACGATGATGGCCGGCGTAGCTGCTGGGCGATGTTTGCACCCTCCCCAGCGGCACTTGCAAGAGCAAGGGGCGGAGCAACATATCGACTAGCCGCAGCAATGCCAGCGCCTATTGGCCTCATCATGCTTGAGAATTTCTGAGTGACCTGTTCCAGGCCAGACGGCGCCTGCGGTGCCGTTGTGGTCGGAACCGGTAAGCGGCGCGGAATCTCTCGAAGAGCACCTTCAGGCGGCGGGGCTGCCGGCCCCATCAGCGTACCTGGGGGGACGTCACGGACAGGCCCCTGAACCGCGAACGATGCTCGCGGCCCTTGACCGCCACCTTGGTCCATCGTCATGAGGCCGCCGTATCTCGGGTTCTCCCTCCAGCTTTCTGTCGGGAACAGGTTCTGAACCCTCTGCGTCCCTTCGCGGCGAACCGTGCTCAGATCATGGACACCGCCTGACTGCCGGGTCATGTCCAAAGCGCGGGCCGCTTCAATATCCGTCAGGCCTGCTGCCTTGCCGTAGTTGTAGACCATGTTGCCGGTCTGACCGGCGGCCATCCTGCCGGCGTCAGCGGCTCCCGTAGGAGGTGCCAACCGCGCTGCGCCAGGAGCACCTTGAGGGGCAGCAGCCGGAGTTCCAGGAGGAGCAACAGGAGCGGCCCCAGGAGTGCCAGGAACGGCCGCAGCGGGTGGGCGAGCGGCTTGCCGGCCTTCTTCGACGAGCTTGGAG
>DAITMV010000017.1:0-30622 GCA_036834985.1 Burkholderiaceae bacterium
GGGACACCGGCCGATAAATCGTTGGGTGTTGAATTGGCAGGCCAGCCCGTCGACGCTACCCCACTGGCGGGTGGAGCTGCATCAATCGCGCGTCCATACAACATGTTGTTAATACGCTGACACGTTGTGGTGTCGTCAAATACTGCCGCTACCACCCAGTCGTCAGCCGTTGATCCAACATCGGGCACCTTGACGTTTTGATTCAGTACGTAGCTTCCGGAGGACGGATGCGAGGTGGTGGTCGTGGCGGTATTGGTTGGCGTGCCTCCGGCATATGCCCGGCTGGGTCCAATTTGAACCACTGCGTACTGACGGGCCGGGTCAAACAAACCGGTACCCGATCGCATGTCAAACTTCATACTGTCAACGCTGCCTTGGTCAAACACATAACGTGTCATCCCTTCACGTAAGTCGGCGCCTTGTTTAATAAACACCGAGGCGTTTACCTTGGCCTGTTCCACGGTAGTTTGTGAGGCTGGCGTTCGGTTGGCCATGGCAAACCCACCAATCACCGCGGTAATCAGTGCAATTCCGAATAAAATGGCCGCTTGTATAAAGCCCTGCTGACCGGGCTTTGACAAACGATTGTAGGCAATGCTTGGTTTAAAAACTGGCGTGATCATTTTCATTTTATGGCTCCAACTTGTATTGTGCGTGTATTACTTGAGTTCGATCTTTGCAACTTTGCGCTTGTCACCCAACTCATTACCAATACGCTCTGCCACAATCAGATTTTTAATGTCGTTTTTGACTTTGTCCATCGCTGGTTTGGGTTGACTCTTTACTTCCTCCAGGTTAAGTACAAACACTCCGTTACGTAGAACTATCGGGCGGCTGGTTTCGCCTTCCTTTAGCGCTTTGGCGATCTGACCCAATCCATACGGCATTTCACCGGCCATGAGGAAATTGTCAGTCCCTTCCTTTAAATACTTCAATTTTCCCAGCGCATCACGCTCTTTGTTCAAGATCGCTTTGGCGGTATCTTCCCCATCACGTACGTCCTGAGTCAGGTAGTAGCGAACCTTGTATTGCTTGTAATTTTCATCACGTATATTTTTATCGTAATACGCTTTGATATCCTCATCGCTGACGGCATCTGACACCGCCTGCGTACGCTTTTGCATATACAAGGCCGATAACACCTCGCGCTGTGCAGCACGCAAGGCCACCTCTGCGTCCTTTTTGTATTCTTTCTCAGCCAGCTGAGCGGCCAGTACCTTGTTGATATAACGGTCGACCGCCACTGCACGATCCACCCCCGCCGCCATAATGGGAGTCAACTCTGATTCGTTGATATCCACACCATTGACGTTTGCAACTACGGTATCTAGACCCGCCTTTTTTCCAGCCTCAGCGGCGTCTTTGATAACCGGTGTATTCATGCTCACGGCGGCCCACACCGCCCCACCGGCGACCAACAATCCTATGCCTGCTAATTTGATCAGTGGACGCGGCTGCTTTTTTTCAACGACTACCTGCTCCGGTTCGCTGGTCTGCTGTGTCGCCTGCGCTGGCGTCTCCGGCTCAACTGTATTTAATTCATCGATTACCGGTAATTCTTGATGTGTATTTAATGCGTTATTCATAGATTGCTCCCAAAAGATAGACCGCTTCAATTCAAGCTGAACTGCTGTTTATATCCACGAATCACCGCTTTAACTGCAGCCCCTTCACACGTGGCAATACAAAGCTCCTGCGCCTCCCACAACACAGACTCCGTGAAGCTTTGCAGTGAAGCCAGTGCATACATAAACTCGGAAAAATGCTCTGCCGAGTTAATGGTTACTTCGATATTTTCTCCGCGCTTTCCAGCGTCAAACCGAACCACAGGCGACAGGCGTTTCATGGTCGTCAAGTAGCCTTGGTACTCTATCGGAGACAAAGGAATTCTTTTTAACTCGACTGACTTGACGGCCTTGACCGATGCCACACTGTAAATATTCCCGATAAAGCTTTTTGCCGAGTGCGCTGCTACAACGCTCATGACTGCAGCAGCAACAATCAGGGTCGGCGGCATGATTCCCGACTTCAGTGGCAATCGCTTTACAATCTGAATCCAATGCTTTTTGATATCCAGGCGCATCATTAATTCTTTCGGGTGGTCAGTGCTTGCGCTGAACTTTCAGCAATCCGCTTGGGTTTTCCTTTGTATACCCAGATTAAATTATCGGCCTCCTGCAGTTCGGTAGTAACTCCCTTACCGAGGGAGTCGAGGTAATCTTTGCTCACCCAGGTAGGTAATGCGATGACAAATTTCTCCTCATTACCCTTTAATGTGTATTCTTCAATCCACCCTCCTGCGCGCACCACGGTGGCCGATACATTTTGTACCTGGGTAATTTGCCTGGACAGTGGTTGGCTTAATTTGGCGTTGCGGATCGATTGATTGGCCTTTTGTAAAATGACCTCGGGTGTATCAATTTTTGCAAGTGCGATCACTGCCTGGCCCATTTCAGACACCATCATCACCGCAGTGGTTGCCACCAGCATGGTAGCGGCGGCCTTGGACACGACATTGGCGATTTTGTCGGTGTAGTTTCGGTACAAAAGCGGAATCGAATACATCGGCAATGCGCTGAACTGCGAGACATCAATGACAGGCAGCTCCGCTGATTCAATCGACTCCTCTAAAATGTCGAGTTGATTGACCAACAGCTTTAAGGTGTTGCCACGACGTATCATGGCGTATCCGCACGGCGGCTCTTTCAGCAAATAGACCGCATCCCCCTGATGCTGCGGATGCGAGCTAAATGCGCTGGCCAATGACGTAGCAAATTTGAGGTGCGAGGCCAAATACTTGCTGGGTACCGCCATGTAAAAAATGTAGCCGTCCTTGATGTCAAACACCATGTGGATGGACGTGGTATCCAGAATGTCCTGGCAAATCAAGGAAATCACACGTTCGGGCTCCGCATTGCCAATCGGTACGCAGCCCGCCAGCATATTGGTGTAAATGGATAGAGAATCCTGATCTGGGTTCATACCGGTGCTCCTGACAACACTGCCTCGTTTTGTATATAGACCACCCACAAACTGAACAGGACGGCTATACCGGAATATCCGAGGGAAATAATGAAAGCGAATATCGCAAACTCTTTGGCGGCCCGTTTGGCCTGCTCATCCCGGTTGGACGACACAATTCCCATGGAATGCGCCAGCTGCTCCTGATCCGCGTGAGACCGCAGAATCATCCGCTCTGAACCTGTCAAGATCGGATGGGTAAAGGACATGGAGACCGATTCACCGTTCTCGGTACGCTGCTTAACCGAGCTCCAGAACTCAATCACCGCACTGACCCGTGTACCCTGTGCCGTGATGGTGACTGCGTTGATAAACGTCACTCCCCCTTTTAGGAGCGAACCCAATATCTGGGTCGTGGTAGCCATGCCAGTGTGAATCAATGCACGCGACACAATGGGCAGCTTCATCATGATGCGGTCCATCTTGGCTTTAAACTGCGGATCAGGTCCCAGGTAGGCCATCGCCATAACAAGCAAACCGAGGGCAACCAGCCCCGTACCTAACAACAACACATTGTTGACGGTTGTTGCCAGCGCCAGACTGTGTTTGAATTTTTCAACCACACTGAGGTCTTCAGACTTAATGCCCTGCTCCTGGAGCATTGGAATCAAACTAAACCGCACACCGATCACGGTCGATACCGCCATCAGCAAATCAAAGAGCGTCCAGACCACAGCACCAAACATCAATTTGATCGTATTAGACTGCTGGCTGAAATGTTCCACCGATGTCACCAGCGCTTTGCTCAGTTGCCCAGTTCGTTCTCCGGCATTTAAAATGGCCAGAGTCGTTTCATCAAACCAGCCCAAGGCCTCGATTGCCTCCAAAAATCCACGCCCGCGCCGCAAGGTGTTCATGGCAACGTTCAGCTGTACGCGGTTATTGTCCGTTTCACCCAAAATCACCTGCTCCAGTGCACGGTCTGGTGAAATGCCCGCCTGTACGTTAAAGGCCAGCGCCTGCAAAAACTGCTGTTTATAGGATCGCGATACCCGATTGATCAAGGGATTGGCTTTGGGAATTAACTTCACATCCAATACAACGCCGTTTCGGTCACGAATTTCTTCGAGCACCTCCTTGACCGAAAACGCAGACAACACCAGCTCGTGCCTGAAGAACCCTGGCATCGAACGATCAGGAATGGCCGATCCGTCCATGATGTAAGGTAATAAATACACCGCCCTAAAATTGGAAATTCGATGATCTGACATGTCATTCCTCGTCGATCACCAAATGACCCAACGCCGACAAGGCAACCTCACTGTCGAGGATCCCTTGATCCATCAATGCCTGAATGGTTTGTGCACGTTTGATGAATCGCACGCCGTTGTTGCCATCAAGCGCATTGCTCACAGAGCCGCTGGTGATGGCGTTCACAAACTTGATGCGAAGGCTCTCTTCATCTTCAATGACTGCTGTTTCGTGCGCAGCCACCCGCCCCCGATATCCTGTGAAGTTACACGCCGGACACCCTACGGCCTTGTGAAGTCCATAACCAGCCTTCAGTTTTCCATGAGTGACCCGCTCAAGATGTGTATTGATGGCCAGCAATTCAACGTCGGTGGCCAATCTGGAACAAACACACAGGCGCCTTTCAAGTCGCTGATGAATCGCGACCCGCAGGTAATGCGCCAATACAAACAAGGCATCGTTCCTGGAGCGTTCATCCACCATGGACAAAAATCGCTCGACTGTTTGTGCCACGCCGTTAGCGTGAATCGTGCACAACACCAAATGGCCTGACTCAGCGAACGCCAGCGCAGCGCGGGCTGAATCCTGATCACGGATTTCACCGAAGATAAGTACATCAGGATCCTGTCGAAGGATCGAGCGTTCCAGATCCGTCGCCTTTTGTTTGAGCAAGGCTTGCAACTGAATTTGCCGTGCAAAGGGCAATACATACTCCACCGGATCCTCTACCGTGACAACATTCATCCGGTCGCGATCAAACCGGCAAGCCAGGGTGTATTGCGTGGTCGACTTACCGGCACCCGTTGCACCACTGATGATCACAATTCCGCCTGTTTTACCGGATATTCGGGTCAGGGCATCGAGGGTAGACATCATCCGTGGCTGCCCTGGAAACAAGGCATCCAGACTGGGCAGCACCGCCGGGTCCAACGCACGCAGCGCGATGGTTTCACCATCGACCAGGGGTTGGCTCGCCACACGAAAATCCACGATGCGCCCACGGTAGTCAATGGACATCCGTCCGTCCTGCGCCATCCGCTGGTTAGACGCATCCATTCCAGCTTCGGATTTGATGCGGGTAAAAATCGCCTGCATCACCGTCTCGGGTACCAGATGCATTTGGCGAAGCTGCGAATCGACCCGAAAGGCAATCCACGAATCCGGATCTTCTTTACGGAACAGATGAACATCACTGGCCCGTTGATCCAAGGCTTCGCGCAACAAGGTTTGAATGGAAGCTTGCAACAGGACAGCACTGATGTCTTCAAACCGCAAACGGTCCAGCAGCACGGTAAAGCTGTCATGGTCCCGAGATTTGCTCAACAATCGCTGTATTTCAGTCAGCTCCACAGGTTCCAGTCTGAGCTGGTCGACAGGCGCAGAACAGGCCATGAGAATGTTTCGTTTCATGCTCTCTGTCAGCGGCCGTGCCACCTTAAGGTACAGCACCCTGCCATCGACCCGAACCGGATACACCTTGTACAAACCACAGACCGAAGGCGGCAACACGGTATGCGAGGCCGCCTGTTCCCCGGAATGCACATCGTTTTGCTCGAGCAATTTCAGAATGGCCTCACGCGACAGGAAGCGTGACCGTAACAACAGATCGCTCAGTTGCATGGGTCGCCCCAACGCGAGCAATTGTTTCTGCTGGCGGAGCAATACATCCAGCTGCTGTTTGGTCAGTCCATTCTCCAGCAAGGTGTCTTGCAAGCTCTTTTCGATTTGCATCACCGGACCCCTGTATTCAGCCCAGTACCCGTCACGGGTGACCCAGCACCTGCCGTGTTGGACGAATTGCCGGAGGCCGTAGCAGATATGCCAGTCGTATTGCTTGTATTGTTGGGAGTGACCCGCTCATAGGCGGTCGGATCACGACGCTCTAATACATTGGACGGCGGCACATAGTTGGATAGGGAGCCCGTTTCGATGGATGCGTAATACGCCGTGTATTCAGCCCCCTGATTGCTTTTCCACAGAAGGGAAATGATGCCGTCCTGAATCACCGCCCTGACGTTATACCCGGCGATGTTGACCACCTGGCCGTGCCTTACACGAATACTGAAGGGTTTGACAGGTTGCTGCGCCGTTGAGTTGTTCGGAAAGTAGCCTGGGTTCATCGGGTTATTCAGATTAACCTGCCCCAACTGCCCAGGCTGGGCAATGCCATTCTGGCCGACGGGCGATATCGTCTGATTGGGATTCATACCGGCGGTTCCGGCCAGCGGGTTATTGACCACCGGCTGGGCGATTTGTTGGCGCAACACCGCCAGGTCTCCTACCATCGCTGTCACCACCACATTGGCAAGGGTTTGTCGCAGCGGCGCAGGTATGCGATCACTGTTTAACTGTTGCTGCTGCAGATTAAAGCTTTCCTGAACACTGGGTGTAGTTGCTCCCGACGAACCACCCACCCCCGAGGACTTCGCCTCAGCAGGCTCGGGCGCAGGCTTGGACTCTTTGGCAGGCGCTTGTCCTGCTGCAGGCTGATCCGGACCCGTCGCCAGCTCGGCGGGCCGACCCACCTTGGCAGGCCGTATCAAAGGGTTGGGAATATTCATCTGTGCAAGCGTATTGCCGCAAGCAATAGCCGTGATGGAAAACGCCAACAAATGCAGGCAGCTGACGGTGTAACTGACGGTATAGGTCGTGTGTTGAACTGTCTTGTTGTTCATGGATTAACTCCCGAGTCCTCAAGTCCACCCCATTGAAATCGTTGTTTGAGCCAGCGAACGGCCTGCTGAAACGGGCTGCCACCGTCACCGGCCTCCGTGACGGGTGGGGGCAAAGCCTCAGCCATCACCGGCTGGTCAAACAAAGGGCTGATGCGTGTACTGTCAATCGGCGACACAGGTGGCGGGATCTGCACAGGCTCTGTTGATATCTGCGCCTGACTGAGCACGGCCTCTTTGACCACGGATACGGGCTCAAGGAGTTTGGCCGATTTTTTGTGTCCAAACCGAACTACACGCGGTCTGATCGCGATGACAAGTTCGGACTGCTTTAAGTCCTCATTTTTGGCATTGACCGCACTGCCCTGCTGACGCAGTTGTTCGGTACGGGTCACCGTGATGCCACCAAGCACGATGGTGTCTCCGGGCCGGGATCGGACCTGCGTTTTTAGTTCACGATCCGCCACCTCAGGCAAGTTAAGGTCCTGCTGAAGTGCGGTGAATTTATTAAATCTCAGTAATTCGCTGATAGATAAATTAATGCGGGTATAGACCGTTTTATCGTGCTCTTCACCCGCCAGCGATATTTCAAGACCCGTCCTCAAGTCGGACGTTTCAACCGTTGTTTGTAGCGGGCCGGTAAAGGTCACACTACCCACCTTGGACACAAACTTAATGGATTGACCAACCCTTAACAGGCCCTTGGTTCCACTCATCAAACCAATCCGCGGTTGGCTGATGGTTTTCACATCACCTTGTGAGCGTAAAAAGTTGATCAACACATTCATGGAGAAGCGTGGACCATAAATAAACGTGTTCAAACTTTGCAACCCGGAGTCACTGGCAATCGAGGTGCCCTTATTCGCTGTCGATCCAGTTGGAACGCCTGGAACGGTACTCGCACTGTTTAAATCACCACCCGACACACCGGTAAAACTCTTCCACTGCACACCCATCTGTGAACTGTCGGCCAGATCAACCTGAAGCACCTGCATTTCGTACACCAGCATCGAGCGGGATTCGCGCATCTTGCCCAAATACGATTCGATGGACGCCAAGGCCCTGCGATTTGTACGAAACACCAATGATCGATTGATACGATCCAGGTACACATCCCGCGCGCCCAGAAACTGCATTGTGTTAGTAATGCCGGCCAGGTTGTCATCCCCCAGCACGGGAGGCAGATCCACCACAAACTGCTGCTCGGGTTGAATCAACACTTGCCGCCCACCGCGGACCGACCAGAAGAACCCGATCGATTCAGCCAACTGGCTCACCACATCATGCAACGACCCATTCAAATTACTGGCGGTAACAGCGCCATACCGCTTGGAAGCCTCTGTACCCCCTTCGAATGTCAACGATAACCCGGTGTTGGCAAACAGCAGTTGCATCACGTCATACAAACCCGCTTCAGTCACCGAAATGCCTGAAATCTTGACCGATGGCAACTCACCTTGTGGCTCCAGCTGACGTACTAAAAATGCATCCTCACGAGCCCAGTCGGTATCTAACTCAATCGTGGACTGTTCACCGATCGGTGACTGAACTGTCGCCTTTCGATCGAACGCTTCTTTGACATCGGCAGGTGATGTAAAGGGGCGATGAAAGGAGCAGGAGGCCAGTCCGAATAAGCTCAGCCCGACCAGTACCTTGCCTATCAATGTGGGTTTGGAAAGAGAACTCACGTGAGCACCTTGAGGGTCAATATGAGTTGAGTATTCCCGATGATTAACGCTTATGGCATCACCCATGCGAACCATGACAAAACACGGCTACCCACATCGGGTGATTGATATTCGGAATATGAGACAGAACGGAACTCCGAGATGCTAACCGGGCACCTAATCTTTAGCATGAAAATGGTTTTTTATGCCACAAAAAAACATTCGGGGCTGACCGAATAGGCCTTCATATTTAACAAAGTCGATTTCGACACACATAAATTTAGTAGCGGAGAAACACATGTCATCATTTGCCAAAAAAATTCAATTTTCTGTTGGTGCATCTCTTATTGTATTCAGTGCTTACAGTCAGGCTGCTTGCGACCCAACTGACGCAGCCTGTAAAGGTAAACTGAAAACTAGATCGGATTCACTTACTAACCTCTCGATCAACCTGGGTGTGAATACCCTTTCAGCAGTCAATGGACTCAGTGCACTCAACAATATAGTCGTCCCTGTATCACAAGTTAACTCTGGCGATATTAAAGCGGTCACTCGCATTGTTGCTCCCAGTGCAGATTACGCGACTGCAACGGCGACTGCAATTGGTAACGCAGTCAATTTGAGTATTGATCAGAAGGCAACGGTTGTTTCGAATCAGTTTAATACGGGGTCAATTGCAGCTGTCTCACATGTTAACCCTGCTGCGGGAATTGGAGGCGGAGTAAAAGAAAAGCTAGAGATCTCAGCAACTGCGTTTGGTAACGTGTTCAGCAGCTCGCTGTACAACAAAGGTACAGACGCCAACAGCTTTGCTGCGGTAATTAACCAGTGTAACCAAGGCAACGCATTCGCCAGCGCAGCCTATAACATCGTTGACCCTAAGACACTGAATGTCACATCGACAGCAATCGGTAACGCAGCGAACATTACCAACATGGGGATGGCGATCGCTGCAGGCCGTTAATCGTTACCTGGGATCGAGTCAGAGGGCTGTTCAAGCTAATATTTTCACTGAACAGCCCTCAAGAAAATTTATACGAGCATCGTTATGATTATCCGTCAATATATTGCACTACTGCCCCTTCTAATCAGTGTCTCGTCTTACGCTCAAACCACGATGGAAGGCCCGTTTAACTCATTCGAAATGAGCTTTAGTGCGGGCGAAATCGGTGTTGCAGAAAATATGACCAACAGCACCCGCGACAGTAATATGAACCGTACCGTCATCAACAATGGCGGTATTGGAGCAACGGCCTCCTCGATTGGTAATCTGGTTAACGTCGTAACCACCGGCTCTGGCAATACCGTGGTGGTAAATGCCAAGCAGGTAAACTCAGGCAATCAAACCGCGATTGTCAGCCTGTCAGCAACAAAATCTACTCCCTCGGTGACCTCTGATACATCACCCAGCGTTACTAACACATCAACCGCCCCGAACAATACTGCTGCTGTGACTACTCAAGGATCACAGAGGTAAGTTATTAAAGGCCAAGGTTTTATGATCTCTATAAAAAAATTACAGTCACTGGGGCGCTACCTCGCATGTATTCAAGCACTGTTGCTGGCAGGATGTGGCTCAGTTCCTCAATTTGACCGTAACGAATATGTTGACCCTATCGGTAACGCACCTGCTATCGAAAACCTCACACAATACACAGCCGCCCTTGACTGCCTGGGTCGTTACATTCAGAAGACCACCCTACCCGGTAAACGCATCGCGGTTGGCCGGGTCGACGACTTTACGGGCAAACAGGATTTGGTCAATGGCAAGCGCGTCACCCAAGGTGCCTCATTAATGGTGATTTCGGCATTGGCTCGCACCAGGGTGCCGATGGTAGAACGTCTTGAATTTGCGGTGGGTGAAATGGAGTTAAAGTACACCGACCTGAAACTGATTGGAGATGACACCAAGAACACGTTGCGCCAAACCTTCGGCGGCTCAGTGATCGGATCGGATTACTTTATTGTAGGAGGCATTACCGAGGTTAACTTCAACGTTCGCAGCGGCGCCTTGGACAGCGCCGTCAAGTTTGTCAGCGGCAGCGGCCGTTACGCAGTACTGGATATTGGCCTGGACCTGCGCTTGGTTAATACCCGCACGCTAGAGATCGTCAAAGTGGCCAGTTTGCGCAAACAGATCATCGGAACCGAAGTGCGCTTTGGTATTTTCCGCTTCTTGAATGACACCACCATTGACATCAGCGCTGCGGAGCGTTCACAAGAGCCCATACAAAAAGGTATTCGCATGCTGGCCGAACGTGCCGTGTTTGAATTCGTCAGCGAATTGTATAAGGTGCCTGAAAACACCTGCGCGATTGGTCCAGAGCGGATGAATCTGAAAACGGCCAAACCAACGGCAGCAGGCCAGCCCGGTGCCACCCAATCCACAGCCAATCAGCCCACAGTCAATCGACCCTCGGCGAATCAACCTGTTAACAAATCGGTCAGCGGCAACGGTGTAATGCCGCCGCCAGCGCTGTTCAAGATGTCCCAGTACATCAACGTACTAGGTATGCAGGAGGCGGGGCCTTAAGCCCCGTCCTGTTTAAGTTTTGTGATAAATCTCACTGCCTTTTTTGACAAATTCGATTGATTTTTCCTGCATTCCTTTTTGCAAGGCGTCGCTCTCAGCGAGGCCTTGCTTGGCCGCGTAATCACGTACATCCTGCGTGATCTTCATGGAACAGAAATGCGGGCCGCACATGGAGCAAAAGTGTGCGACCTTCATGCTGTCCTTGGGCAAGGTTTCATCATGAAAATCTTTGGCGGTGTCCGGGTCTAATCCCAGATTAAACTGATCGTCCCAGCGGAATTCAAATCGGGCCTTGGACAGTGCATTGTCGCGTATTTGTGCGCCCGGATGACCTTTGGCCAAATCAGCCGCATGAGCGGCGATTTTGTAGGTGATGATGCCGTCTTTGACGTCCTTTTTGTTGGGTAAACCCAAATGCTCCTTGGGCGTCACATAACACAGCATCGCCGTACCGTACCAACCAATTTGAGCCGCTCCAATGCCGGAGGTGATGTGATCATATCCCGGTGCAATATCGGTGGTCAGCGGTCCAAGGGTATAGAACGGGGCTTCGTAACAGTGCTCCAGCTGAAGATCCATGTTCTCTTTGATCAAATGCATGGGCACATGCCCAGGGCCTTCGATCATGACCTGCACATCATGTTTCCATGCGATCTGTGTCAGCTCACCCAATGTTTTAAGCTCTGAGATCTGTGCTTCATCATTGGCATCGTAGATGGAGCCAGGGCGCAGCCCGTCACCCAGCGAGAAGGTGACGTCATACGCCTTCATGATCTCGCAAATGTCTTCAAAGTGGGTGTAGAGGAAGCTTTCTTTGTGATGAGCCAAACACCACTTGGCCATGATGGAGCCTCCGCGGGATACGATCCCCGTCATGCGGTTGGCGGTCATCGGGATATAAGGCAAACGTACACCCGCGTGAATGGTGAAATAATCAACGCCTTGCTCGGCCTGCTCAATCAGCGTATCGCGGAAAATCTCCCAGGTGAGGTCTTCGGCCTTGCCGTTGACCTTCTCGAGCGCTTGATAAATCGGCACAGTACCGATGGGGACCGGGCTGTTGCGCAAAATCCACTCTCGCGTTTCGTGGATGTGTTTGCCGGTGGATAAATCCATCACCGTGTCGGCCCCCCAGCGGATGGCCCAGGTCATCTTTTCGACCTCTTCACCGATCCCGGAGCTGACGGCACTGTTACCGATGTTGGCGTTGATTTTGACCAGGAAGTTACGCCCGATGATTTGAGGCTCAAGCTCTGGGTGGTTGATGTTGGCGGTGATCACTGCGCGGCCGCGGGCCACTTCGTCGCGTACAAACTCGGGGGTAATCACCGACGGAATGGCAGCGCCAAATGATTGCCCGGGATGTTGGCGAAGCATCATGTCAGCCAGCTTTTGGCCTTGTGGACCGCTGGCTTTTAAGCTCTGCACGTACTGCTCACGCATCATGTTTTCGCGAATGGCGATGTATTCCATTTCCGGCGTAATGATGCCTTGGCGGGCATAGTGCATCTGAGTCACGTTGTGACCGGCCTTGGCACGGCGTGGCTGGCGTTTGAGGTTAAAACGTAATTCGGTCAGTTTGGAGTCGAGCAGACGTTCTTGCCCGTAGGTGGAGGTGGGGCCAGACAGCAGCTCAGTGTCACCACGCTCGATGACCCAGGCTTCGCGCAGGGCTTTTAAGCCGGAGCGAATGTCTATTTTGTCGGGGGGGGGGGTGTAGGGGCCGCGGTGGTGTTGCACGTAAACGGGTGGGTTTTTTTCGCCGCCAAACGCCGTGGGGGTTTCAGACTGGGATATTTCGCGCATGGGAACCTGGATATCAGGCCGCGACCCTTGTACATACACTTTGCGGGAATTGGGCAGGGACTTGACCGCCGCTTCGTCCACTTGGGCGGTTGCTGCTAAAAACTGGGGATTGGCGTTCATTTAACATCCTTTTGCATCGATGAGGTATGCAACAGGAAGCGTGGAGAGGCGCCCCGGCAATGAGGGCAGACTCTTGTTTAACAGCTTCCTGCGGCGGCATTATCCGTTGGCAGGTGTAAGGGTTTGATCTCACCCGACGAGCCGTCTCCTACGACTTTTCAGGACCCCTGCGTTATAAGCTGCAAGTATAGGGAAATTAACGGGAAAAAGCGATTGGGCAGGGCAAGGCACAGGGCTCGTTTTTGCTACTATTCGGGGATCAAACGATACAGATGACCGACGCACCGCCTTCGCTTAAGGGAGCAAACCACCATGGGTAAACGTTTAACCGCCATTGCAACTCGTACCGGTGATGATGGCACCACGGGTCTTGGAGATGGCTCCCGCACCTCCAAAGATACGCTGCGGGTCCATGCGATGGGCGATGTGGACGAACTCAATTCAACCTTGGGCCTATTGCTTTGCGAGACCCTGCCAGAGGATGTGCGCGGCGAGCTGGTTAAAATCCAGCATGATCTGTTTGATCTGGGGGGGGCATTGTGTATCCCCGGTTGGGATAACATCAAACAGGAACAGGTGCTGCGGTTAGACCAGCTATTGGCTGACTACAATGCGACACTGCCCCGCCTGGAAGAATTCATTCTGCCAGGGGGATGTAAGGCATCGGCCATTACACATGTGGCACGCACCATTTGCAGGCGAGCTGAACGTGTGGTGGTGTCTTTGGCCAAGACCGAGGACGTGCCACAAGCCATCTCTCATTATCTGAATCGGCTGTCTGACCTGCTATTCGTTCTGGCCCGAGTATTGAACCGGGCCCAGGGCGGTAACGATGTGCTGTGGCAGCCCGATCTGAACAAATCCAAATAGAACCTTCGCCCCAGCCACGCCACTCATTACTTTTAGGCATGTGTGGCTATGGGTTACTTTCGTTCTTTAGGGCGTTTACTGCCGGTGGTGGGGCGTAAGTCGTCAAATGCAGTCAAGCAAAACGGTGCTATGGCGACGCCCATGAAACATTTCATGATCGACGGCGTCAGTTCGCGTGTTGTCAAATCCATCGATGTGCTGTTAGAACGTGTACCCCCTGCTGCTTTTCATGTGACTCGCCTGCTTGAGCACCTGCTACCCGATCAACCCAGCACGGGACAAAGCCCCTATAAAAAAATCGGTACGCTGATCAAGGTGATTAATCAGCGGGGTGCCACAAACCCGGCACTCTTGAAGGATGAAGCCCGCCCGGTGTTGATATCGTCAGCTATTGAGATTATCCGGCACATGGGGAAGGACGAAACCAAGCTGACAGCGCATTTGGCAGAAATCGGTGCCTTCGATGACATACCCGCAGACGTAAAATCCCTCCACAGCTCTGAGGACGCATCAAGAATCTATGTCAGCACGCAGGCGGTATGGCATCTGTTGTATCAACTGGGTATGACTGTCGATTTCAAGACGCAGGCCAACAAGTGGACTCAAAAATCTATCGAGGCCAATAAAGACTTTATCGGCAGCTCCATCAACAACTGGGACTCAATGGATTTTAGTCAGCGGATGTTGTTTGTCAAAAAAATTGTCGGGGCCGCCATTGATCAGACCCGTGATCTAAAAATCAATATCAAGTCTCCCGGCCTGGCCCTGCTAAAGGCAAAAAACCCGGATTTCGCGAGTTACTCACGCCGCCATGTTCAAGGTGATTCGTACTACCATGAACTGGCGATTAACAAGAGGCTGCTGCTTCGGGACCCAACCCGTCCGGCCGGAGATCCGACACAGCCTATCCGTTTGATTTCATGCATCCATCATGAGCTAACGCATGCCTGGCAATACTCACGATTTGAAGAGCTGGAACAGAAGCTATACCTCCGAGCGCATAAAAATTTATCGCTTGAAGAACTCGAACACCTAGCGTTGTTACTGTGCTGCGAGCTTGATTTGTTTTTGCGGAACTATCCACTGAATGTCCACCGCTTTGTTCCACCGTCACAGAGTCTGAATCTGCACCCCAAGCCCTTTATGTATTTACCGCATGAAGTTCAGGCCTGGTCAGTCTCGCTGATGGCCCTTAAACAGTTGTACATGCTTCCAGCCCTTAAAGATATTCAACCCGATGTGATTGATTTTGTGCGACATATTGGGCACCAGTTTGAATGGCTTAACCAACGCTATTTGTTGTGGGACAACATGGAGCAGGCGATAGCCCGACATCAGCCAGGTCTGAACGATCTCTATCCCTCTCCTCGCGCAATAAAAGGCTTATGATCCATGGATGCGACCTGATGACTCACGGACGTGTCATCGCACCCGTTGAGGGCTGGCATGTCATCAAACCAGCGGTACAAGGCAGGCAAGACCACCAGGGTCAGCAAAGTGGATGAGATCAAGCCGCCAATCACAACAATGGCCAGAGGTCGTTGTACTTCCGAACCCGGACCGGTCGCAATCAGGAACGGAACCAAACCCAGCATCGCAACGGTGGCGGTCATCAAGACGGGTCTGAACCGCTGCATCGACCCTTGTTTGACTGCCTGCTCCACTGAGAGGCCTTCTTGGCGAAGCCGTTTGATGTAAGAGATCAACACCACACCGTTGAGCACGGCGATGCCCCACAATGCAATAAACCCGACTGAGGCTGGGACGGACAAGTATTCTCCGGTCAGAAAGAGGGCAATAACGCCCCCCACCGAGGCAAACGGCAAGACCAGGATAATCAGACTGGCCAAACGAACCGATTTAAATAGCAGGAACAAGAGAAAGAAAATGGCAGCAATGGTGATGGGTACAATGATCGCTAGACGTGCCATGGCGCGCTCGAGGTTTTCAAACTGCCCGCCCCACACCAGTCGGTAGCCCTCAGGCAGCTTGACGCGTTGGGCGACCCGCTGCTGAACCTCCTGAACAAAGCCGCCCAGATCCCGGCCTTCGACATTGGCTCCCACCACCACACGACGCTTGCCCAACTCGCGGGATATCTGCGCAGGGCCATCAAGCACCTGAATGCGGGCGATGGCATCAAGCGGTACCAGTGCTCCATCGGACGATCGTAAGGTAATGCGTTTAACAGCCTCCATGTTGTTGCGGTAATGCTCAGGGTAACGCAGCTGTATGCCGAATTTCTTTTCACCGTCGTATAGGGCAGTGACCTCTTTACCGCCAATGGCAGTTTCGATCACGTTGTTGACGTCAGCGACGTTCAAGCCAAAACGTGCGATGGCCTGACGATCAATTTCAATGGTCAGCACCTGCTGACCTGACAAACGCTCAATGCGGATATCGCGGGCACCCGCAACATCTTTGAGCACCTTGGCGATGGATTCGGAAATCGTTTTGAGTTCGCCCAAGTCATCGCCAAAAATCTTGATGGCCAGTTGCGATCGAACGCCAGTGACCATTTCATCCACCCGCTCGGAGATGGGCTGAGACAACACAATCTGCACACCAGGCAATACCGACAATCGCTTGCGGATGTCTTCGTCGATCTGGTCTTGCGTACGCTCGGTGGTGTCTATCAAGACAATGGGGTCTGACTCGTTGGGTCCTGCCGGATCGGCCGGGGATTCGCCGCGACCGAGCTTGGAGACTACACTTTTAACGCCCGGAACCTCGGAGATCAGGCGCATCGCTTCCATTTCCATCTTCAGTGATTCGTCCAGCGAGATGGAAGGAACCCGGTTGATTTGAGGTGTTAAGGCACCTTCTTTGAGCGTTGGAATAAACGATGTTCCCAGAAACGGGAACAAGCCCAGCGAGACCACCAGCAAGGCCAGAGAGACCAGCAATGTTTTAGTGGGAAACGCCAGGCTGTAGCCCAGCAGGCGGGTGTAGTGCCGCTTGATGAATGCAATCGGTGCGGTGTCTTTGTCGTCGCCCCCCTTGAGGATATATGCACACAATACGGGCGATAAAACCAGCGAAATCACCAACGACACGGCCAGCGCAATCACAATCGTAAAGGCCAGGGGCGAAAATAATTTTCCCTCCATGCCCTGCAAGGTCATCAGTGGCAAGAACACCAGGATAATAATGCTGATGCCAAAAACAACTGGAACCCCGACCTCGGCGGTGGCCGACAAAATGGTGCGCAACCTGGATCCATGATCGGGCTTGGAATGGCCCAAATGATGGAATACGTTCTCGACAACCACCACGGTGCCGTCGACCATCAAACCAATCGCTATGGCCAACCCGCCCAGTGACATCAGGTTGGCAGATAGCCCTTGCTTGTTCATCACGATAAATGTGATCAGCGGCGTCAGGACGATGGTGGCCACAACGATTAAACTGGAACGTACATCACCGAGAAAAATAAACAGTACGATCACCACCAGGATGATGCCTTCGATCAAGACTTTGCCGACGGTGAGCAAGGCTGAATCGACCAGGTCGGTGCGATCATAGTACGGCACAATCTTTAAGCCACCGGGCAGCATGCCTTTGTCATTAATCTCTTTGACACGTTCTTTGACCCGGGTGACTATGTCCTTGGCATTGCCGGCCCGCATCATCAATACAATGCCGGAGACCTCCTCGGAATACCCGCCTTTGATGATGGCTCCTTGACGGACTTCTGCCCCCACTTTAACGTCGGCGACGTCGCGAATGAATACGGGCAGCCCTTGGTTTTCTTTGAGGATAATCGAACCGATATCATCCAGCGTGCGTATCAACCCGACGCCACGAATGGTGTATTGCTCGGCTTTGAGCGGCAAAATGCCGCCGCCGGCATTGGCGTTGTTGCTGGAAATGGCGTCATACACCTGCTGCAAGGTGATGTTGTAGTAACGCAGGCGATCGGGGTTGACCAACACCTGGTATTGCTTGACGTAGCCACCTTGTGAATTGATTTCGGCGACTCCGGGGATGGACCTTAACAAGGGGCGCACCACCCAATCCTGCACGATGCGCCGCTCGGTCAACTCCTGGACAGACAAGGCACGTTTGCCGTCATCCGGGCGCTCCAGCGTGTATTGGTACACCTCGCCTAAACCGGTCGACACGGGCCCCAACACCGGCGTGATGCCGCCGGGCATTGTGGGGGTGACTTCAATCAGCCGTTCGGTGACAAGTTGACGCGCAAAGTAGACATCGGTTGCATCGGTAAATACCAGCGTGATGATGGACAGACCGCTTTTGTTCAAGGAGCGCATGTCCGTCAGGCCCGGCAGGCCGGTCATGGCGATCTCAAGCGGTACAGTGACAAAACGTTCGATTTCCTCGGGTGAGCGGCCTGGTGCTTCGGTGGCGATTTGTACCTGGACCGTGGTGACATCCGGAAAGGCATCGACCGACAACTTTTGCAGTGCATTGATACCAAAAGCCATCAAGACCACTGACAGCATCAATACAACCAGGCGCTGCGCCAGGGCAGTTCGAATAATGGATTCAAGCATGACTTACTCCAGCTCTGCCCGTTTGCGCTCATTGTTCAAATGAAACGCACCATCAATCGCGATCCGTTGCTCGGCCACCAAGCCCCTGAGCACAGGGCGCACTTCCCCTGTGACTTCAGGACCCAGTTGAACGGGCGTTAGCTGAAAGACCCCGTTTGTTTGCATCACAAACACGTGATCCCTGTCATTTTCACGAACCACGGCGGCTGACGGCACCGTCAACATGCGGGCACTGAGACCTTTGATACGCAGTGTGGCCAACATGGCGGGCTTTAAGCCGCGGTCCGTGTTGTTAACTTCTGTGCGTACGGTGACCGTCCGGGTGTCTGGCGATACGGTGTCGCTGACATACACAATGCGGCCAGCCAGCGTTTTATTGATCGCGGGCACCACCACATCCACCTGCTGGTTAACAGCGACCATACGGGCGGCCTGTTCGGGAACCCCGCCAACAATCCACACCGAACTTAAATCGGCGAGTGCAAACATTTGATCGGCCGGTTGTACCACCTGCCCGACGTTGACTTTACGCTCGATGACCACCCCACCGCGCTGTGCAGTGACGGGCACTGCGGTTTGAATGTCACCGGCGTTACGTAACTGGATGATGGATCCTTGATGCATGCCCAGCATTTTGAGCTGATCGGCAGCAGCGTTCAGTTCTGCTTTGGCCACCTGAAATTCGGCCTCTCGACGTTGTTGCTCAGCAGAACCGATGACATCGGCGTTTAGTAACAAGCGGGCTCGTTCAACCGCTTTCTCGGCCAAGGTAGCGGCTGACGCTGCCCGCAAATAAGACAGCTGGGCGTTGGTGAGTTCAGGGCTTGAAATACGCGCCAGCGGTTTGCCAGGCGAAACGCTGTCACCGGTGTGGACAAGCACATCGACCACCCGCCCGGTAACGTTCGAGCCAATACGCTCCAGACGATGCTCATCGACATCGACGCGGCCTGCTACGTTTAAGGCGTCGGACACCTCCATGTCTCGGGGCTGACCCACCTGAATGCGTTGAGCCATCTCGGGCGACAAACGCACCACCATGGGATCGGCCACCGGGGTGGCTTGGGCTGCTGGAGCCGGTTGAGTTGCGGTTGCCGTGCGGGCCACCTCGGGAGATTTTTTACAAGCGACCAAAAGTGCCGCAACACACACCACTGCCATCACGGTCACACGGTTTAAAGAAAGGGGCGCGTTCATTCTGGAAATCCTTCGTTGTAGGGTTGCGCCTCTGAACGCGTGCTGAGGGCATCGGTCAACATGGACATATAGGTGCCCGCCAGGCGGTCAATGTCGGCCGCGGCAGATAAAGCGGTTAAACGCGCCTGCAATAAATCGGAACGAACGGTGCGCAACACCCGCTGCGCATCGAGTGTGTCCAGAATGCCCCGCTCACCAAATCGGTACGCGGCTTCAGCGACGTTCAGTGCGGCCTGTGCCTGCAATAGCACTCCGCCCTCGATGGCATCGACTTGCCGCTGGGCTGCTTGCAGCGACGCAAAAGCAGAAGCAGCCTGCTGATACAGCTCAAACCGGCGCCCCTCGAGCAGCGCCTGCTGCCGGTTTAAATCCGCTTGGGCTTCGCGAACCAAGCCTGTGCGTTGGTCAAAGACCGGGATAACGACCACCATACCGAGTTGGTTCAAACGCAGGGAAGGGTCTTGTTCTGACTTGACTTGCAGGTGAACGGCCGGTTTTCTGAGGGCTTTTTGTTCATCGAGGGCAAATTGACTGGCTTTGAGCTCTGACTGTCGCTGAGCGATTTCCGGATTGCTGATCGGCAAGGTGGCCAGCAACCCCTCCAGACGCGCCAGATCAGGCGTCATGCGCCCGGGGGACTGAACGCGGAACGACTTGTCCAGCGGAATGCCGATGAGCTGGGCCAAACGCAGACGGACCGATTCGGCCTGTGCCCGCGCACCTTCAAGCCGGGCGCGCGCCCCCAGCACCTCGGCATCGGCCTTGATCAACTCGTACTTGGGGGCCTCGCCGGTTTGCACACGAACCAATACGCGCTGGCGGGTTTGATCCAGCAAGCTGAGGGCATCTTCCTGTGATTTGATTTCTTCAACCCGAATCAGCCATTCGAGGGCTCGCAAGCGAACATCCGACAGCACGTCGTTGGCCATAACGGCCAGACTGTAGCGACTTGCATCGACCCGGACGCTGGCAGCGTTGATGCGTGCATTGCGGGCGTCAGGCCATTCAATCGGCTGACTGAGGGTGATTTCACGGGATTGACCCGTAGGCGTGCCGTCGTTCAGTCGAGGCCGGAAGGATCCGCTGAGAAAATCGATCGAGGGGTTGGGGTACGCGCCGGCGCTTTGTTGACGACCCGCCGCTGCATCCACCAGATACCGTGACGATTGAAGGATGGGGCTGGTCTTGAGGGCCTGCTGTTGCAGGGCGGCAATGGTGTAACTAGGGGCAGCGGGGGTGTCAGGAGCTTGTTGCACCTGCGAACCGGCCGCACCAGACCACAGTCCGGTGAACAGCCCTATCCATAAAACAGCGTAACGTTGCCACGGTCGGGAACGCATGATGACTCCACTCACAATGATTCAAAAATCGTAACAAAATTGTTACAGAATCACTTAGAGGGAGTCACTTCGATTCAGTTCCCCACCCCGATTATTTTTGTTTCGAATCTTTTAAGGTAGTGATTCGGTTAAAAACAGGCTGATCGGAACGGTGATCTTTGCGGTCAGCTACAAAATAGCCGTGGCGCTCAAACTGAAAACGATCATCCGCCTGCGCACTGGCCATCGACGGTTCAAGGTAGGCCGTGAGTGTTTGCACAGAGTGTGGATTGAGCGATTGCAGAAAATCCTTGCCCCCGGCATCAGGGTGTGGATCATCAAACAGACGCTCGTACAGACGGACTTGGGCAGGAACCGCTGCCACTGAGCTGACCCAGTGGATGTTGCCCTTGACCTTATAGGTGTCAGCGCCCGAGGTACCCGACTTACTGTCCAGGTGAACATTGGCGTGTACCGCGACCGGTTGACCTTGCGCATCCCGATCGTACCCGGTGCACTCAATCACATAGCCATAACGCAGCCTAACCTTGTTACCGGGAAAGAGGCGAAAAAAGCCTTTGACGGGTTCAGCCATGAAGTCATCGGCCTCGATCCATAGGGTTTTATGGATGGGAAACTGTCGAAGGCCCAGCTCAGGGTGATGCGGATGCACGGGGGCGCTGCACGCATCGGACCAGTCATCGGGTACGTTGTCCAAAATGAGCTTCAAAGGGTTCAAGACGGCCGTGGCGCGGGGCGCCTTGGGGTCCAGATCGTCACGCAGCGCGCCTTCGAGGGTCGAGTAGTCAATCCAGGAGTCCGATTTGGATACACCGATCCGTTCGCAGAACAATTGAATGGATTGTGGCGTGTAGCCGCGACGGCGTAAACCGACGATGGTAGGCATGCGTGGATCGTCCCAACCCGACACTTTGTGTTCGGTGACCAGCTGCTGCAACTTGCGCTTGCTGGTGATGACATAGGTGAGGTTGAGCCGGGCAAATTCGATTTGCTTGGGCAGCGGCGCACTAAACAAACCGCCGATTGTCGAGCCATCAGACAAGGTGACCTGCTCAGACAAACGAGCCAGCAGCCAATCGTAGAACGGACGCTGGTCTTCAAACTCCAGCGTGCAAATGGAGTGGGTAATTTTTTCGAGCGCGTCTTCAATCGGGTGGGCAAAGGTGTACATCGGGTAGATGCACCAGGCATCGCCCGTGCGGTGATGATGGGCGTGCTTGATGCGGTAAATCGCCGGGTCACGCAGGTTGATGTTGGGGCTGGCCATGTCAATTTTAGCGCGCAAGATCATGGCACCATCCGGACGCTGGCCTGCCCGCATTTCGCGGAACAGCGCCAGGCTTTCGGCCGCCGGACGGTCGCGGAACGGTGAGTTCTGACCCGGCTCGGTTAATGTGCCACGGTTGATGCGCATTTGTTCTGCGGTTTGCTGATCAATATACGCATGACCGGCCTGAATCAGGAACTCGGCCGCGTCGTACATGGTTTGAAAGTAGTCGCTGGCGTGGTAGTGATGGGACTGGCCAAAGGCGTCCCATGAAAAGCCGAGCCACTGGACAGCATCCAGAATGGAGTCAGCGTATTCCTGATTTTCTTTTTCGGGATTGGTGTCATCAAAACGCATGTGACAGACGCCACCGTAGTCGCGGGCCAACCCGAAATTCAGACAGATGGACTTGGCGTGACCGACGTGCAGATAGCCATTAGGCTCAGGCGGGAAACGGGTTCGGATTTTGGCCGGATCGGCTTGTGTCGCCTGGGCATGAACGCTGGCAACGGCAGGGGCACCTCCCCAGCTGCGCGTCGCATACTGCGGCTGCTGGAGATCATGATCGATGATGTTGCGAAGGAAGTTGGTGACTTGCCCTTCGGGCTTGTTGTTACTGTCTGTCATGGAGGCATCCCAATTACGAATGCCCCGATGTTAACAAATCAGTGAACGATGTATTTGCTGAATTGACGGTGAGCGTCTGCGCCTTGCTGTTCGCACAGCTGATTGAAGCGCTCCAACAGACGGGTGGGCAATTCAAACAAGGTACCATCAGGGCCGCGTTTGAGAACGAAGCTTTTGACAATATGGTAGGCAGGACGGTTTGGGCTCATTTTAGTTTCTTTAATTCTGGACTATCTGAGCAAATAACGCGGGGTGATGACAATTGGTTGACACTTATTTTCAGCGAAATTTGTAAACTAACGTTACAAATTATGGAAAACAGGGGCTTGTTTGTAACCTGAACGGACGTGTCACTGGTTTTTACCCTCAAAAGCGGGAACTGCTCCACGCTTTTGAGGGTGTTTCAGTCAGCCCAATGCCTGCCGAATACCCGCTCAGGCCGCTGCGTACTGCAAACGGGGGATGCCTTGCATGCCGGTGAAGGCGAAGTCGAGCTCCGGTACACGTCCGCTGATGATCTCGGCAATCGCACGGCCGGACCCGCATGAATGAGTCCAACCCAGGGTGCCATGACCCGTATTCAGGAACAGGTTGCTGTATTTGGTTTTACCGATGTAAGGCACGTTGGAGGGGGTTGCAGGTCGCAAACCTGTCCAGTACTGCGCGGACTCTGGATCGGCCACACCGGGAAACAGATCCATCACGCGGCGGGTGATCGCCTTGCAACGCACCATGTTCAGCTCCGTGCTGTATCCATTGAGCTCTGCAGTTCCGGCGATACGCAGCCGATCGCCCAAACGGGAGAACACCAGTTTGTACTCGTCGTCGGTCAGGCTGACCTGGGGAGCTAACTCGGGGCGGTCGATCTGTAGCGTTGCGGAATAACCTTTGGCGGGGTAAATCAGCAAATCCAACCCCAGCGGCTTGACCAGCATGGGGCTGTAGCTGCCCATCGCCAGCACATAGCTGTCTGCCGTCAGGGTGTGTTCGCGGCCTTGCTCATCCCGCACACGCACCCCGGTGATTTGCCCACCAGCGGCATTAATTCCCAGGATGGTGGTGTTGTACTTGAACTGAACGCCTTTTTGCGCAGCCAGCTCAGACAGATTGCGGGTGAATTTGTGAGCATCACCGCTTTCGTCGGTCTGGGTAAAAGTAGCCCCGGCAATACGGTCTTTGACGCCCGCCAGGGCGGGCTCGAGCCGGATCGCCTCGTCACGGCTGATGACCTCGCGATCACATCCAAACTCGCGCATGATGCGGGACGGTTCCAAGGCTGCATCAAACTCTTGCTGGCTGGTGTAAAAATGCAGAATGCCCTTGGTCAAACAATCGTAATCGATACCGGTTTCGGCACGCAGGGCTTGCAAGGTGCTGCGTGAGTACAAGCCCAGGTTAACGATCTGAATAATGTTGTGACGGGTGCGGGCCGGTGTACATTCACGCAAAAATTGTAGGCCCCAGCGCCATTGACGGGCGTCGGCGCGCATGCGGAACAACAGCGGGGCGTCTTCTTTCATCAACCAGCCAAAGACTTTTTTGGGCGCGCCCGGGTTGGCCCACGGTTCGGCATGGGAGACGGAAATCTGCCCGCCGTTGGCAAACGAGGTTTCCATGCCGGCGGCTGGTTGACGATCTACCACGGTGACGTCATGACCATTTTTATTGAGAAACCAGGCTGAGGTGGTACCGAGCAAACCGCTACCGAGAACGAGTACTTTCATGATGAACTCCAGAGCACAACACAGTTAAGGGCTGATCACACGCCGTTGGCCGCTATTGACCATGACCGTTGCAAATGACCTCGCCCCTCTCTGTCCTTTTGCCTGAGAGATTCACAGGAAGACCTGCTTGCCCCTTCGGCGGCTGACACAGCGGGCTCGTAACCCGCTTCAGCGCTCTCCAGATTTAATGCGTATCTGTACTTCAAGCCTGAGCGTTCGTGGGGAATGCGCCTTCGGCGGGTTGGTCATTAAACCAACCGCTCTCCAGATACATAGTTATTGTAACGCGGGCATGTGCCGAAGGACAAATTGAACACGCCGTTTATACGGGCTTATTTTTTAAGTGCGTCTCTGATTTCGCGCAGCAATACGATGTCCTCGGGCGTGGGCGCTGGTGCTGCAGGCGGCTCAGCAGGCTTTTCGGCTTCGAGTTTGCGGCGGATGGTATTGATCTGTTTGACCATCATGAAGATGACAAAAGCCAACAGGAGAAAGTTAACCACAATGGTCAGAAAATTGCCGTAGGCCAATACCGGTACGCCCGCTTTTTTGAGCGCGTCCAGCGTCATGACGGTTCCGGCAGGCGGATCGGACAACACCAGAAACATATTGGAAAAGTCGAGTTTGCCGATGATGCGACCAATGATGGGCATCACAACATCATTGACCAGTGAGTCCACAATCTTGCCAAAAGCACCACCGATGATGACACCCACCGCCAAGTCGATCACATTGCCTTTGACTGCAAATTCCCTAAATTCTTTTAAAACGCTCATCGTATGAGTTCCTCAGAGTTTGCGAACGATTGATTGTAATGTAATGTTAAATGCACTTTGCATTTATCGCTTTTTACTGCCACCGAGGATCGATCCCAGCACGCCCCGGATGATCTCACGCCCCACCTGGGTGCCAATCGCTCGGGCGGCGCTCTTGGCCATCGATTCCAGCATGATGGCGGTGTCTGACTTGGGCTCGGCCGGCACGCGGGCTTGGCTGGTACGCCCTGGGACCGCACCTGAGGGCACTGGTGTTTGCGCAGCAGGCGATTGCCCAGCGGAGCGGCCAAAGCCACCGAAGTCAGTCATGCCATCAGAGGGTTTGCCCATTCCCGAATGGGCACCGGGATTGCCCGCTGTTGTTGTGGCACGGGCGTTGGTGCGCCCGGTGAGGGCCTCGTACGCGGAGGGACGATCCAGCGCCTGCTCATACACCCCCGCCACCAACGACTGCTGCAGAAGCACCTGCCGCTCAGTGGGGGTGATGGGCCCGATTCGGGAGCCCGGCGCCATGATCCAGGCCCGTTCGACCATGTGGGGACGCCCCGCTTCATCTAAAAACGATACCAGGGCCTCGCCCACGCCAAGCTCGCCAATGGCCGCTTCCACATCCAGCCCAGGGTTGGCGCGCAGGGTTTGCGCCGCCGACTTGACTGCTTTTTGATCGCGCGGGGTGAAGGCTCTGAGGGCGTGTTGCACTCTGTTGCCCAACTGACCGAGGACCGTATCCGGAATATCGAGCGGATTTTGAGTCACAAAATACACTCCCACGCCTTTGGAGCGAATCAGCCGCACCACCTGCTCGATTTTTTCGAGCAGGACTTTAGGCGCCTCGGCAAACAGCAAATGAGCCTCATCAAAGAAAAACACCAGTTTCGGTTTGTCGGCATCGCCCACTTCGGGCAAATGCTCAAACAGCTCAGACAGCAGCCAGAGCAGTACGGTGCCATACAGCGCCGGCGCATTCATCAACTGATCTGCCGCCAGGATATTGATCACGCCCTTGCCGCCATCGGCAGTTTGCATGAGGTCGGCGATATTGAGCATCGGCTCGCCAAAAAAGGCCTCCCCCCCCTGATTGGACAAGCTGAGCAGCGCCCGCTGGATGGCACCGATTGAGGCGGCCGACACGTTGCCATACTCGGTTGTAAATTGGGAGGCGTTGTCGCCGACATGGGCGAGCATGGCCCGCAGGTCTTTGAGGTCGAGCAGCAACAGGCCGTTGTCATCCGCAATTTTGAAGACGAGTTGGAGGACGCCTTCCTGCGTGTCGTTTAGACCCAACAATCGGGCGAGCAACAAGGGACCAAAATCGGAGATGGTGGCGCGCACCGGGTGACCCGAGCGCCCAAAAACATCCCATAGTGTGGCAGGGCAGGCGCCAAAGGCTGGCGCGGGCATGCCCAGGGTTTCGAGCCGCGCCTTGAGCTTGTCTGACATCGCCCCGCTTTGCGAGATCCCCGTGAGGTCGCCTTTGACATCCGCCATAAATACGGGGACGCCGATCAGGGAAAACTGCTCGGCCATACGCTGCAAGGTCACGGTTTTGCCGGTCCCGGTGGCCCCGGTGATCAGACCATGGCGGTTGGCCAGGCTAGACAGTACGCTCAGGGGCTGTCCGTTGACAAAGGCGATATCAAGCGCATGAGTCATGTGTAAATCTCGTCTAAGAGTGCTTCGCAAACTGTTAAAATACAGGGTTATTCATTTTTGTGCGCGCAATCATGGCAGGTCATAGCAAGTGGGCAAACATTCAACACCGCAAGGGTCGTCAGGACGCCAAGCGGGGCAAATTATGGACCAAGCTGATCCGCGAGATCACCGTGGCAGCCCGTGCGGGCGGCGGCGATGTGGCCACCAACCCGCGCCTGCGGCTGGCGGTCGAAAAAGGTCTGGACGCCAACATGCCCAAAGACACGATCCAGCGGGCCGTCACGCGTGGCGCCGGTGGTGCCGACGGTGACAATTACGAAGAAATCCGCTACGAAGGCTATGGTATTGCCGGCGCGGCCGTGATTGTGGACTGCATGACGGACAACCGCACGCGGACCGTGGCTGAAGTTCGACACGCATTCTCCAAACACGGCGGCAACCTGGGCACCGACGGCTCGGTTGCTTTCATGTTTACGCATTGTGGTCAATTTTTGTTTGCACCGGGTACCTCTGAGGACACCGTGATGGACATCGCGCTCGAGGCGGGCGCTGATGATGTGGTCGCCGATGATGAAGGTGGCATCGAAGTGCTGTGCAAGCCCGGAGACTTTGCCAACGTCAAAGCGGCCTTTGATGCGGCGGGCGTGAAGGCCGAACTGGCGCAGATCACGATGAAACCCCAAACCGAAACCGAACTGACGGGCGACGATGCCCTCAAGATGCAAAAGCTGCTGGATGCCCTGGAAGACCTCGATGACGTTCAAGAGGTGTACACCAACGTCGTAATGAACGAAGCGGCGTAAGCGCGTGGCCATCCATTGAGGCATCGATAGGTAGTTAAACCGACACATACAACAAAGACAACGACGATAATAAAGGAACAGGTCTCATGAAAATCCTGGTGGTGGGCAGCGGCGGACGCGAACATGCCCTCGCATGGCGAATCTCTCAATCTCCCCGGGTGCACAAGGTATTTGTAGCGCCGGGCAATGGTGGCACTGCGCTGGATCAAGCGCTGGAAAACGTCGAGATCACCGACATCAACGCGCTCGCTGACTTTGCTGAACAAGAACAGGTGCACTTGACCGTGGTTGGGCCTGAAGCCCCGCTGGCGGCCGGATTGGTGAATGTGTTCCGCACCCGTGGCCTGCGGGTGTTTGGCCCCAGCAAAGAAGCCGCACAATTGGAAAGCTCCAAGGATTTTGCCAAGGCTTTTATGGTGCGCCATGGCATTCCAACCGCCTACTACAAAACATTTACCGATGCCCAGGAGGCCCGCGCCTACATTCTGGAAAAAGGTGCCCCGATTGTAGTCAAGGCCGATGGTCTGGCTGCGGGCAAAGGGGTTGTGGTGGCAATGTGCGAACAGGAAGCCCTGGACGCCGTGGACATGATGCTGGTGGACAACAAAATGGGCTCGGCCGGCGCTCGGGTTGTGATTGAAGAATTTTTAACCGGTGAAGAAGCCAGCTTTATTGTGGTGGCCGATCAGAAAAACGCCCTGGCCATGGCAACCAGCCAGGACCACAAACGCCTGCTGGATAACGATCAGGGTCCGAACACTGGTGGCATGGGCGCTTACTCCCCCGCGCCGGTGGTCACGCCTGAAATCCACGCCAAGGTGATGCGCGAAGTGATTCAACCGACCATTGCAGGCATGATGAAAGACGGCGTGCCCTACTCCGGCTTTTTGTATGCCGGTCTGATGATCAGTCCCGATGGGCAGCTTAAGGTTCTGGAATTTAACTGCCGCATGGGTGATCCTGAAACCCAGCCCATCATGATGCGCCTGAAAACAGATCTGGTAGAAATTCTGGATCACGCCGTCGATGGCACCTTGGATCAAGCTGCCGCCGAATGGGATCGCCGCACCGCCTTGGGCGTGGTGATGGCAGCCCATGGCTACCCGGATGCACCGCGCAAGGGCGATGCCATCAAGGGCTCGGATGCGCGGTTTGATGACGCCATGATTTTTCACGCCGGCACCCAACTGCACCATGGTGTGGTGACCACCACCGGTGGCCGTGTGCTGTGCGTCACCGCACTGGGCGACAGCGTGAAAATGGCACAAAAGCGAGCCTATGATGTGTTGTCGGACGTGCAGTTTGATGGCATGCAGTACCGCCAGGATATCGGCCATTTGGCCATCAATCGCAAAGGCTGATGCCCATGACCGTCGACAACCAGACGCTCAAATCCCAGGCGGTTAAAACCTACCTGCTGGGCTTGCAAAACCGCATCGTATCGGCACTGGAAGCCATTGACGGCACACCGTTTATGGCTGACACCTGGGAACGCCCGGCGGGCGGCGGCGGTACCAGCCGCGTACTGGAAAACGGTCACATCTTAGAGCGCGGCGGCACCAACTTCAGCCACGTGATGGGCGACAAACTCCCCCCGTCAGCCACCGCCAGCCGACCTGAGCTGGCAGGGGCGGCATTTGAGGCGATGGGCGTGTCACTGGTGTTTCACCCCCGCAATCCGTATATCCCGACGGTGCACATGAATGTGCGGTTTTTTATTGCGTACCCGGCAACGGGTGAGCCGGTCTGGTGGTTTGGAGGGGGCATGGATTTAACCCCCTACTACGGATTTGAAGAAGATGCAGTGCACTTTCACCAGGTGTGCAAAGACAGCCTGACGCCGTTTGGTGACGATCTACATCCCCGCTTTAAACAGTGGTGTGACGAGTATTTTTTCCTCAAGCACCGCAACGAGCCTCGCGGGGTGGGTGGCATCTTTTTTGACGATTTTCAGGCCCTGGGGTTTGATGGCAGCTTTGCAATGATGCAAAGCGTAGGTGACGCCTTTTTGCAGGCCTATCTGCCGATTCTGGAACGTCGCAAAAACACCCCGTATGGCGAGCGGGAACGCAGCTTCCAGGCCTATCGGCGGGGCCGCTATGTGGAGTTCAACCTCGTATTTGACCGTGGCACCTTGTTTGGCCTGCAATCCGGGGGGCGGACGGAATCGATTTTGATGTCCATGCCACCGATCGTGAACTGGCGCTATAACTGGACGCCCGAGCCGGGGAGCCCGGAGCAAGCGCTGTACGATACCTTCCTGGTTCACCGTGAGTGGGTCTGACACCATCGTATTGCTGGGGGGCAGTTTTGACCCCATTCATTACGGCCACATCCAGATCGCCAAATCGGCCCAGGCCCATTGCATGGCCGATGAGGTGTGGTTTATCCCCACCGGGCTGCCGTGGCAAAAAGGAGGTACACACGCCACCGGGGAACAACGCATCCAAATGTTGACGCTGGCGCTGGAGGCCGCGCCCAGCTGGCGGGTGGAGCCCTGTGAAGTGTTGCGCGACGGGCCGACGTATACAGTTGACACTCTGGAAGCCTTATCTGCACAGCACCCCGACACCGACTGGATCTGGGTGATGGGAGCCGATCAGCTTGAACGCCTGACCACCTGGTACTGCTGGCCCAGCTTGTTCGATTACGCACGCATTGGCGTGGTTGAGCGGGGAGGACATGGAGATCTGAGCGTCCCTCCAGACCTCACCCCCTACGCCCAGGAAGGCAAAATCATCCGTATCCCGATGCCGCTGATGACACTCTCTTCTACTGAAGTTCGACAATGGTTGGCGCAGCGCGATAACCCGTTCCCTGATATTGCCCAGACTGCAA
>DAITMV010000018.1:0-29976 GCA_036834985.1 Burkholderiaceae bacterium
GTGTTAAAAAATCGGGTGGATCGGTCGTAGATCGTCAGTACACCAACGACAAGGCAACTGACTTTAACGCCATTTTGACGGCAGTGAAGGCCAAAAGCCCTGACCTAGTGTTCTACGGCGGCATGGATGCGCAAGCGGGCCCCATGCTGCGTCAAATGAAACAGTTGGGTATTAACGCCACCCTGATGGGCGGCGATGGTATCTGTACGGCAGAGTTAACCAAGCTGGGTGGCGATAATGTCGGTAAAAACGTGATTTGCGGCGAAGGGGGGATGGCCTTGTCCAAGATGCCAGGCGGCCCGGCATTTGAAAAGCGTTACAAAGACACGTTCAAGTCAGACATTCAGGTGTACGCGCCCTTTGTCTACGACGCCACAATGGTATTGGGATTGGCTATGGAAAAAGCCAAATCGGCTGACCCCAAAAAATACCTGCCCGAATTGGCAAAAATCCAGTACAAAGGTGTGATTGGCCCGATCAGCTTTGACAGCAAAGGCGATATCAAGAACGGGGCCATTACTTTAAATACCTATGATGCGGGTAAAAAAGCACCTTTGGTGGTTATCCAGTAAGCATCTGTTTTAAAAACAAAAAAGCCACCTTACGGTGGCTTTTTTGTTGGCCAGTTTTGCAGCCCTAGACCCGTTACATACTGTTCTGGGCCCCGGCGGTCACCATTACAGAGACAACACCCACTTGGTCAGGGCTTTGGCTTCATCAGCGCTGACTTGTGGTTGGGCTGGCATCGGAATTTGACCCCACACACCCGTACCACCCTTTTGGATCTTACTGATCAGGTGAGCTTCTGCACCTTTGTCGCCCTTGTATTTGGCGGCGACGTCTTTGTAGGCTGGGCCTACAATTTTCTTGTCTACGGCGTGGCAGGCCAAGCAGTTCTTGGCTTTTGCCAAATCCAGACCTTCAGCCGCATGGGCTCCCATTGACATGGATGCCAATAAAAGGCCAGCCAACACCCCCATTTGTTTACTCATCGCCCAACTCCTCTCGTGATAATGTTGTATTAACTCATAACGTTCAGCCCACCATTTTGGCAGACATCATTATGTGACGCCATACATTCGCGCATGCTATTTGTATTGATCGGTTGCTTGCTAATCGCCCTGAAGCTGTTTCAGGTCAGCCCGTTTGCCATGTGGTCATGGTGGTGGGTGGTATTGCCATTGATGGTTGCAGTGATATGGTTTGAGTTGATTGAACCTATGTTTGGACTGGATCTGGCGCGTGAGAAGCGGGAGTACGACCGATTATCCAAAAGGCTGTTAAAGCCAGTCCGCGCCAAGCGTGACAGAGGTGATCACCCCGCCCGATCAGAGCACATCAACAAGGGTGCGAGACAGCGACTCGCGCCACCGTCCCGCCGGCTGTAGCTTATTTGAGCGACAGATTTGCATCCGTCACGGCACCCAGGCTAGAACATGAGGCCAGTGCTCCAAACTTCGCCAGTACACCGGACGTGTACTTGGGGGCAGGTTGAACCCATGCGGCCTTGCGTTGGGCCAGTTCTTCGTCACTGATGTTCAGTTGCAGAAGCTTTTGTGTTGCATCAATCGTGATCGAATCGCCTTCTTTTACAAAAGCGATGGGCCCGCCGACATAGGCTTCAGGTGCTACGTGACCTACCACCATGCCCCAAGTGCCCCCGGAGAATCGACCGTCCGTAATAAAACCAACGGATTCGCCCAAGCCCTTGCCGATAATGGCCGACGTGGGTGACAGCATCTCGGGCATGCCCGGGCCACCTTTGGGGCCCAGATAACGCAAGACCAGAATATCCCCGGCCTTGATTTGATCATTCATGATCGCATCCATCGCCGATGGTTCATCTTCAAATACCCGGGCCGGGCCAGTAATCACAGGGTTTTTAAGGCCGGTGATTTTCGCAACGCTGCCATTGGGTGCCAGGTTACCCTTCAAAATAGCCAGGTGCCCCTGCTTGTACAGGGCTTTTTCGATCGGCATGATTACATCCTGATCAGCGCGTGGCTGGTCCGGTACATCGGCCAACACCTCGGCGATGGTTTTACCCAGAATGGTCATGCAATCGCCGTGTAACAGGCCTGCGTTGAGCAAAATCTTCATCACCTGGGGGATACCGCCCGCCTTGTGAAGATCGGTCGCGACGTACTGACCTGATGGTTTGAGGTTGCAAATAACGGGTACACGCTGGCGAATGGCCTCGAAATCGTCGATTGTCCAGTCAATGTCGGCTGCGTGGGCAATCGCCAAAAAGTGCAATACCGCGTTCGTAGATCCCCCCGTAGCCATGATGACTGCAACCGTGTTTTCGATGGATTTGCGGGTGATGATGTCGCGAGGTTTGAGGTCTTTTTTAACGGCTTCGACCAGCACGCGGGCAGATTCTGCAGCGGAGTCGATTTTTTCGCGGTCAATATTCGACATCGTTGACGAGTAGGGCAGGCTCATGCCCAGCGCCTCAAACGCAGAGCTCATGGTGTTGGCGGTGTACATGCCACCACAGGAACCGGAGCTGGGGCAAGCCCTTTTCTCGATTTCTTTGAAGTCCACTTCGCTCATGCGCCCAGCGGAAAATTCGCCCACGGCTTCAAAGGACGATACGATGGTCAGATCTTTGCCTTTGTAGTGGCCAGGCTTGATGGTACCGCCGTACACGTAGATGCCAGGCACGTTCATGCGGGCCAGCGCAATCATGCCGCCGGGCATGTTTTTATCGCAACCGCCGATGACAACAATCCCGTCCATCCACTGACCTTGCACGCAGGTCTCGATACAGTCGGCAATCACTTCGCGCGACACCAGCGAATACTTCATCCCTTCGGTGCCCATGGACATCCCGTCGGAAATCGTGGGGGTGCCAAAAATCTGTGGGTTGGCGCCCGCCTCGCGGACCGCTGCGACCGCTACATCAGCCAGTGGCTGCAAGCCTGAGTTGCACGGAGTAATGGTCGAGTGACCATTGGCCACGCCGATCATGGGTTTGTCGAAATCGGATTCCTGGTAGCCCATGGCGTAGTACATTGCCCGATTGGGAGAGCGGTTAACGCCTTGCGTGATGTTTTTGGAGCGACGGTTAAAAGCCATGATGATTTTTGTAAGTGACAGTTGCCAAGCTGCGAATTTACCATTTTCGAGGCCAAAGCGCCCAAGCTTGTCATGCGCATTAGTGCACAATACGGGCTGTCGATTAACCAGACTCATCACTTCATGACTATTCATTCGATCATGGTTCACCCCCAGTTTGACCCGGTTGCCCTCTCGCTGGGGCCCATTGCCATTCGCTGGTACGGTTTGATGTATTTGATTGCATTCGCTTTTTTTCTGATTCTAGGGCGTATGCGCCTTAAGACCCAGGATAAGCTCACCGTGGAAGACCTCGACAACCTGCTGACACTGGGAGTGTTGGGGGTCGTGTTGGGGGGGCGTCTGGGTTACGTTTTGTTTTATAAACCCGCTTATTATTTTGCCCATCCGACCGAGATCTTCGCTGTATGGCAAGGCGGTATGTCTTTTCACGGTGGTTTTTTAGGCGTGCTTCTGGTTGTGTATTTGTACGCGCGCAACAAGGGCTGGTCGTTCTGGAACATTATCGATTTTGTGGCACCTACGGTACCTGTCGGGTTGGGCGCCGGACGCCTGGGCAACTTTATCAACGGCGAACTGTGGGGCCGGCCCACCGATGGCACCTGGGGCATGATTTTTCCGCAGGCGGGCGACGCGCTTCCAAGGCACCCGTCACAACTCTATCAAATGGCACTTGAGGGCCTGGTGTTCTTTATCGTGTTGTGGTGGTTCTCTTCCAAGCCACGCCCCAAAGCTGCCGTGTCAGGTGTGTTTTTGATTGGTTACGGCCTCGCACGGTTTACGGTGGAGTTTGCGCGTGAGCCTGACCGGTTTTTGGGTACCTTGGCGCTGGGCTTAAGTATGGGCCAGTGGTTATCCGCACCGATGGTGCTGGCGGGTATTGGGTTGCTGTCGTGGTCTTATCATCAGGCGGATAAGGCTCAGGACAAGGTCAAGGTAGCTTAAGTTCGTTTAAGGGAACGAACCATTGGCGGATGCTACTTAAGGGCGGACGGGTGATTAACCCGCATCTTTCTCTCTTAAGGATCTTCACATGCAAGCCACTCCAACACAATCGCCCTTGTATATAACGACTTACGTTAGCCCGCCTCTTGAAATGGAGCAGGATCGAACCCACAACAGCCTGGCCACTACCGGCATTATGAACCGAAGGGAGTGGCTAGGAACCCTGCTCAATGCGCAGGGCATGGCTGGTGCGGCTTTGAGTATCGCGACGGCCGCCCTGATGGTAAAAGATCCCGCTATTGACAACAAACTGTCTATCGCCACAATCACATTCGCTATTGGCAGTCTCATTGGGGGTTTATTGAGGCATGCGGGGCCTGGGGTCATCAATCGGGTAGCGGGCTGGATGGCGGGCTCTAAGGACCCTCTGTTTAACGCCGTTGACGTCGTGCACACTGCCAGCCTGGCAACAGGAATTGCCTCGGCGGTGATAGCTCATCAGCACGGGTCTGTTTCTGAACCGCTGGCGATTGCAACCATGGCGTCTAATGCTGTTAAATTCTTCGCTTAACCGTTGGGTTATATGACCTTATAAGCCATCGACCCTGCCAGCGCGTACAGCAGGACTGCGAAAATCCGTTTTAAGATTTTCACCGGTAGCCGATGTGCCAGCTTGGCCCCTAACGGGGCTGTCAACACACTCATCGCCGATACGCTCAGCAAGCCGGGCACATATAGGTATCCCAGGGTGCCTGTTGGTAAACCTGGTTGATTCCATCCGTTGTAGATGTAGCTGACCGACGAAAAAATCGCAATCGGAAACCCAATGGCCGCGGAAGTGGCCACTGCGTGCCTTACGTTGACATTACACCAGGTCATAAATGGCACCGACATAAAGCCGCCGCCAGCACCCACGATACTCGACAAGGTGCCGATCAGGGTACCGACCGTGCCCATGCCCACAGGCCCCGGTAACTGGCGAGTGGGCTTGGGCTTTTTATCCAGCAGCATTTGGGTGGCTGAAAACGCGACAAATACACTGAAAAATATACCCAGCTCGCGGGTCGGCATGAGGTTGGCAATTTTTGCGCCGATGATGCTGCCGATCAGCAGACCTGGCGTGATTTTCTTGACCACGGACCACAGCACAGCCCGGGCCTGGTGATGGGCGCGCAGACTTGAAACACTGGTAAACGCAATAATACCGAGAGACGTACCAATCGACACATGCAGGATGTGTTCTTGGGGAACACCATGCTGGGCCAGCAGGTAGCTTAAAAAGGGCACCAGTATCATACCGCCGCCAATGCCCAACAGGCCTGCCAGCAAGCCGCTAAAAATACCCAAAAACACCAAGGGAAGGACAAAAGGCAGGTCGAACATGATTTGAATGGGCGGCTAAGGTAATAATAAAAAAAGACGCTGGCTCAGTAGCCAGCGTCCTTTTGGTGGGGATCCCCGCGAATGCCGCGTAGGCCGTATCCCTGAACCAAAAGGTTCAAGGTGGTCACTGTTTCCGAGCCTTCAGGTTCACCCGACGGAGGGGCGATCACACCAGCTACATGAGGAACTGCGACCAAGGGTACGTATTGGTTCACGGAATTTGGCACTTAACCGCAAACACCGCAGGGAGTAAATCGATCACTCAGATAACAAAGAACCGTTTTGCTGGTAGCCTGTTTTATGTACCGCAGTGCCAGCCAGCGCTTGGTCCACAATCTGTGCGATGGAATTGATTTTACGCTCTAACACATCGATGTCCAGTCCAATCGAGGGTGAACTCGAATTGGTTTGGGTTTTGATGGCTTCATGAGCAATCTGCAATGCCGCCATGACGGCGATGCGGTCGATGCCAACAACGCGCCCGGAGTCACGAATGTTGCCCATCTTGGCGTCTACCACGTCAACAGCCCGCAAAAGCGCCGAACGTTCTTCATCTGAGCAGGCGACGCGGAACTCACGCCCCATGATTTTGACATCAATTGTTTGCATGTTCTTTGCCATTACTTAATTCTAATTCCGGAAACCACTGATCAAGCATTTGATCAATCTGTTGTTGGGCAACTGTCAGCTTTTGATTGAGATGTTGATACTCGGATTCTACGCGCTCCAAACGCAGGTTAAGGCGCTGGTTTTCGTTGCGAGCGCTGGTCAGCGCAGCAACCAGACTGGTGACCTTGGATGCAAGCTCGTCGAGTTGTTGTTGGGGCGTTTTTGTCATTTATTTTAACTCCGAGCCCGTAGGCAAGGTCACAAATCCGATTTTGGTCAGTCCCAGGGCCTGTGCGTGGCCCAGAACCTGCGCTACGGCTTCGTAGTGGGTCAATTTATCTGCCCTCAAGTGTATTTCAGGTTGAGGGGATTTTTTGGCATTGCTCGCCAAACGGGTCTTGAGTTCGTCCAATGAAACAGCATCTTGGTTCCAGAAAAATTGGTTTTTAGCATCAATACCGATTTCGATGGTGTCTGGTTTGGTTTGTGCAGTTTGAGCCGGCGCATTGGGTAAGTCGACCTTGATGGCGCTGGTCAGCAACGGTGCAGTGATGATAAATATCACCAGCAACACCAGCATCACATCGACCAGCGGTGTGGTGTTGATGTCAGCCATGGGGGCTGATTTATTGCCCTCCTGAAACCCGCCAAAGGCCATGATCAGGCTCCCACCCGGCCGCTGACCGAGACTTGTGCATTCACAGGCAAGGGATCGGGTGTGTTGTTGGCTCGGCTGCCTGTGGTCAGCAGGGCGTGCAAATCGTGTGCAAAACCGTCCAGTTCCATGAGGGTCAGGCGGTTCAACCGAACATACGCGTTGTACGCCAATACGGCAGGAATTGCCACAGCCAGTCCCGCCGCGGTCATTACCAATGCCTCGCCCACTGGGCCCGCTACTTTCTCGATCTGAATTTGACCTTCAGAGGCAATCCCGATCAGGGCATGATAGATGCCCCAGACCGTTCCAAATAAACCAACAAACGGCGCTGTTGAACCGATAGAGGCCAGGAAGGTCAACCCAGACTCTAAACGGGCTGACACTTCGTTGATGGATTGTCGCAAACCACGTGTCACCAGCTCAGAGCGATCCACGCCTGATTGCAAGGACCCATCATTTTCCAGCTTGGCCGCTTTGAGGCCGCGAGTGGCCAGCGGGCTGAAAATCTCTTCCGCATCACTGTCAATGAGGCGTGCAGTTGCATCTTCGAGGGTCGGAGCCGCCCAAAATTGTTCCAAAGCATCACTGGAGGTGCGTTTGATGCGCAATGACTGCCAGCCTTTGAGCAGAATGAAATACCAACTGAGCACGGACATGGCCAGCAGCAGATAACCAACGGTGTGTGAGACTCCGTCGGCTTGAGTCCAAAAATGCATGAGCCCTAACTGATTTGTTTCCATCCTCAACCTTTTTATGTACTACTTATAGAACGTACCGTACCCGATCAGCTCTCAAGCTTGAATGTCCAGCGGGTTTCATACCACTCCGCCACTGGTTTGCCATCTATTCTAGCTGGATTGAACTTCCATTTTTTGATTGTATCCAGCGCTGCCTGATCCAGGATCTGCGAGCCGCTGGTTTTTTTCAATTCTACTTTGTCTGCCAGGCCTTCAGCCGATACCAGGACACGCATAAAAACGGTGCCCTCTTCACCAAGGCGCCGCGCCATGGCAGGATAGGGCGGCTTGGGGTTGCTGGCCACATAGGATGCATCCAGAGAAACGCTGGTTTTGACAGGTGCCGCCACGGCGACAGGTGGTGAGGCTGATTTGATCTCTGGCGCAGGCTCCGCTGCTTGTTTAACAGGCGGTGCAGGCGCAGGCGTAATGGCCGCAGGTGCAGGCTCTGTTCGCACGGGGGCGGGTCGTACCTCAGGTTTGACTTGCGGTTGTATTGCAGGTGTGGCCTTGGTGGGTTTGGGTGGTGCCGGTTGTGTGATGGGTGGCGCGCTCATCACCGGCGCAGCTTGCAGCAAGGTTACTTCGAGTGGTGTGGGGGGCTTAATTACCGCCGCTTTGTAGCCCACGTTCAACATCACCCCTACCAACACAATACAGTGCACCAGCACAGTGAGGGCCAGTGAGACTGGATTTCGAACCCTAAACGCCTGCGAGGGCTTGTTCAGGGCTGATAGCTGACCTGTGTGTGAAAGCGCTGTCATGGGTTGAAAATGCTAAGCCTGCTGCAATCGTCAGAGTTGTTGGATGGTCAGAGTGCGAGGGTTTTGAGCCCTAGCACGTCTTGCATATCGTATACCCCGTTGGGATGATTAGCCAAAAACCGTACGGCCCTGAGGGAGCCTTGGGCGTAAGTGGCGCGGCTGCTCGATTTGTGTGTGATCTCGACGCGCTCACCAATCCCGGCAAACAGAACGGTGTGGTCGCCCACAATGTCACCCCCACGGACTGTTGCAAAGCCGATGGTCGATGGGTCACGCTCACCGGTGACACCCTCACGCCCATACACTGCGCATTCTTTCAGGTCCCGGCCAATAGCTTTGGCGACAACTTCCCCCATTTTGAGGGCGGTTCCCGAGGGCGCATCAACTTTGTGGCGATGGTGTGCTTCGATGATTTCAATATCGTAGCCATGCGACAGTATTTTTGCAGCCACTTCCAGCAATTTGAAGGTAACGTTGACTCCGACCGCCATGTTGGGGGAGAACACGATGCCGATATCCTGCCCGGCGGCGTGAATGGCAGCAATGCCGCTGTCATCAAAACCCGTGGTGCCAATAATCGCGTTAACCTTGTGCTGGCGGCAGGCTTTTAGGTGCTCCAGCGTCCCTTCAGGGCGGGTAAAGTCGATCAGTGCATCAGCGTTTTGCAGAGCGATATTCAGATCAGAGGTGATAGTAATACCTGAGCGGCGCCCCAGAAATTCGCATGGGTCGCGGCCGATGGCTGTCGATGAAGCAATGTCCAGCGCACCGACGAGTTCGCAATCATCCGATTGTGTCACTGCTTCGATCAGCATTTTTCCCATGCGGCCGCTGGCGCCCGCGATTGCTATTTTTAAAGTGCTCATGGTTGTGGTTTGGTCAAAACGAAGGTTTCTTTTGTGATTTTCCAGACGCCATTAAAGTTCACCATCTCCAGTGTTTTATTGCCGTGCTCTTCGAGCAGATCCGATTTGTAATGCTGCTCAAATGTCACGATGGCGCGGCCACCTGGTTGAATGTCAACCACAGGATTGATCACGTCGATCTTAATGCTTGCAGGGGCAGACAACCGTTTGCGACGGAAGTTCTCCCAGGCCAGACGACTTTGCATGCCGTGCTTGAAGTTGGTGGCGTAGAACGCCAGGTAGTTGTTGACGTCCTTGTTAGACCAGGCTTGTGACCAGCCGTCTACGTAAGAGAGCACCTTGCCAGTGGCCTCTGTGAGCACGGGAACCGTAGTTGCCGCCGCCGGTGTACGGATGCTGTCGCTGGTATTGGGCGGCATGATCAGCCCGGTGTTGCCAAGCACGGGTGCGGGTGCGAGAGCTGGTGCAGGCGTTGGTGCAGGTGTCGGTGCGGGCGTTGGTGCGGGCGTTGGTGCAGGTGTTGGTGCAGGTGTTGGTGCAGGCGTCGGGCTGACCAGCTCTGGCGCGGTTTCGGTTCCGCCCACGGCGGCGACAGCGGCAGCGGCGCTGGTCGCAACGGGCGCTGGATTCAGTATTGCAACAGGCACCTGTGCGGGCGCAGGGGCTTGCGTCGGTGCTGGTGCCGTTGTTGGCGTCGGCGTGGGAGCCGGTGTTGTCGGCGCCGTGATGGGATCGTCCAGTGACAAGGCTGCAGGTGCTGCCGCCAGTTCAGTGGGCAACTCACTGCCGCCAAAGGTTGTCAGCAGATTGTCTTTGAAGTTGACGCTGTAGCGATTAAATTCAACCTTACCATCGGCCTTTTGCAGGCGGTAGACGTAATCCCAGCGATCTGAATGGAAGGCATCGGCGATGAGCGGAGTCCCCAGCGCAAAACGGACCTGGTCGCGCGTCATTCCGGGCTTGAGTTGGGCAACCATCTCTTGCGTTATAAAATTCCCTTGCTGGATGTCGTAGCGATAGGGAGAAATAAACCCGGGGACGTACGTGGTTACGCCACAACCAGTAAGGACTGTGGTGCTAACAAGGGCCAGAAGCCCCAATTTTGTATTTTTTCGGCCTGATATCACGATGTGCGCACAAGTTGGGTTCGCAAACCCTATATCATAAGCTACTTATGAGACCAATCTGAGGGATGTATGAAGACTGCGGTCGATCTAAAAAATATTGGACTAAAAGCAACACTGCCGCGATTGAAAATTCTGGAGCTCTTTCAGACCGGCCAGCATCGTCATATGAGCGCTGAAGATGTCTACCGCGAACTGCTGGTCGACGATCTTGATATTGGCTTGGCCACGGTGTATCGGGTGTTAACCCAGTTCGAACAGGCAGGTCTGTTGGCGCGTCAGCATTTCGAAACAGGCAAAGCCGTATTTGAATTGAACGAGGGTGTGCATCATGATCACCTGGTGTGCTTGCAGTGCGGTCGTGTCGAGGAGTTCTTTGACGCTGAGATCGAAAAACGCCAGCACAAAGTGGCCAAAGACCGCGGGTTTGCCTTGCAAGATCACGCGCTGGCCTTGTATGGCAACTGTGTTCGCGAAAACTGCGAGTACAAACACAAGGCCTGAACCCCATCGGCTCAAGCCTTTCATTTTGCCAGCCCACCGCAGAGGCATTACTCCCGGTTGGCCAACCCCAGCATTTCCTCGGCGGCGGCGGTTGTTTTGTCCGTAATGACCTGTCCGCCCAGCATGCGGGCAATTTCCTGCACACGTTCCTGTTCGCTCACCGGCCTGATGTCGCTGATGGTTTGACCCTTGACCGGCCGTTTTTCGACCACCCAGTGCTGATGACCTTGTGAGGCCACCTGTGGCAGGTGGGTGACACACAGCACTTGGCGCTGTTGAGCCAGTTGTTGCAAATATTTACCCACAACCTCGGCCACGGCGCCACCAATCCCACTGTCTACTTCATCAAAAATCAAGGTAGGCACAGTGCTCGCCTGGCTGGTGATCACTGCAATCGCCAGGCTGATACGGGCCAGCTCGCCGCCCGAGGCGACCTTGGATAGGGGGCGTGGTTGGCTGCCTTCGTGGCCTGCGACCCGAAACTCAATCGTTTCCGTACCAAATGCAGTGGCTGTGCAGGAGACCAGTTCACAGACAAACCTGCCTCCTTTAAGGCTCAAGCCCTGCATGGCTTCTGTGACCTCTGACGACAGTTGCTTGGCGAGTTTTTGGCGCGCCTGAGTCAGCAGGCCGGCTGCCTGCTGATAGGCCCGCTCGGTATTGGCGATGGCGGCATCCAGCGCGGCGGTGTCGGTGCTGGCATCGAGTTGTTTGAGTTCGGCGCTGATGGCTTGGGCGCGTTGGGCCAGTTCTTCGGGAGGAATGCGCAATTTGCGGGCAGTTGCATGCCAACGGCTGATACGTTCGTCAACCACGGCCAGTCGGTCCGGGTCCAGATCGGCGCGACGCAGGTAGTGGTTCAGATCATGGCTTGCCTCGGTCAGTTGAATATCTGCGCTGCGCAGGCTGTCGACGATCGGTTGGAGGTGTTCGTCCTTGCGGGCGAGTTGCTCAAGTTTTTGGGTGATCTGGGCCAAGCGCGTGATCAGCGAATCGTCCGCATCGCTGATGCCTTGAACCGCCATTTGTGTGCCTTCCAGCAACTCAGCGGCATGTGACAGTCGCGTATGTTCCAAGCTGAGTTGTTCCCATTCACCATCCGCAGGGCTGATGCGTTCAATTTCTTCCCACTGCCAGGCCAGACGCTCCCGTTGCTCCGCGATACGTTGTTGATTGATCTGAGCGTCTTCACGTTGCTGGCGAAGTGTTTTAAGGGCGCCAAATTGCTCGCCGACCGCGTTCACCAACGGGTGATGCTGTCCGAGCTCATCGAGCAGCCGTCGTTGCTCTTCGGCTTTGACCAAGGACTGAAACGCATGCTGCCCGTGGATGTCGACCAGATATTCGCCCAATTGCTTGAGCAGTGTGGCGGTCACCGGGGGCTGGTTGACGTAGGCCTTGGATTTGCCTTGGGCATCAATCACCCGGCGAATCAGAATGTCCTGCTGATCGTCTGCCGTTAACTCATGCTCGGCCAGCCACGCCAGGGCAATGGGGGTGGCGCCAAATTGGGCGGTGATGTCGGCTTTAGCGCATCCGTCACGCACCATGGAGGCCTCTGCCCGTTCGCCCAGACACAGCGACAAGGCGTCGATCAGGATGGATTTACCGGCCCCGGTTTCGCCGGATAGCACGGTCAGTCCGTTCTTAAAATCCAGCTCAAGGTGGTTGACAATGACAAAATCGCGAATCGTAAGGCTATGCAGCATGTCCTGAATCTCTTGATCCTCTTGGCTTGATGGGCCAATCTGTGGGGCTGGTGCTCCAGTGCAGTTTTTGACGGAGCATCGAAAAATAATCGTAATGCAAAGGGTGAATCAGTTTGACGGGTGACGGTGCCGTGCGTACCCGAATAATATCGCCCACCTCGGCCAACGAGTTGGCCTGCATATCAAAATGAACGGCCGTTTCCTTGTCGCCACGCACTTCGATATCAACAATCGAGGACTGTGGCAAGGCAATCGGGCGGTTGGTCAGAGCATGGGGGGCGACAGGGACGATCACAATCCCCGCCAGTTGCGGGTGCAGGATGGGTCCGTGAGCTGACAGCGCGTAGGCGGTTGAGCCTGTCGGCGTCGATAGAATCAGCGCGTCGGCACGCAGATCGTACATAAACTGGTGGTTCACCGAGACCCGGATATCAACCATCCCGCCGACCATGCCGCGGGTGATGACCACGTCATTGATCGCCTTGGCGCTGTGGATCACCACATTGTCACGGACCACGTCGGTCTGAAAGTATGCACGTTCCTCGACTGAAAATTGTCCACGGATCATCTCGCCCAGAGAACTGTGTAATTCGTCCAGGGTGATGTCGGTCATGAATCCCAGGCGCCCCTGATTGACACCTATTAACGGGATGTGGCTATCAGCCAGTGCCCGGCCCACGCCCAATAAGGTACCATCACCACCTACTACCACGGCAGCGCTTGCGCGGGCTGTTATTTCCTCGATGGGAGCAGGGATGAAGGGGTGTCCGCAAGCGCTGTTGACGGAGCTTTCGGCCACCAGAACTTCACAGCCTTGAGTCTGCAGAAAATCGGCCACTTCCATCCATTTGGCGGGGGCGTTTGCAGTAGGGTGTTTGCCAAATACTGCCAGCGTTTTAAACTGCGGATGTACGTCTGGTTTGGTCGACAAAGTGTGTTTCCCGTATTTGTAGTTGTGAGAATATTAACAAGATGGATGCCAGGGCGCGGTCTTTACTCAAAACGTTGGTTGAACGATACATCATCGAGGGGCAGCCTGTCGGCTCGCGGGCTTTGTCCAAATGGTCCGGACTCGATTTAAGTCCGGCGACGATTCGCAACGTCATGGCCGATCTCGAAGACCTTGGCCTGATTGTAAGTCCGCACACCTCGGCGGGGCGAATCCCGACCCCTAAAGGGTATCGTCTGTTTGTGGATTCTCTATTAACGGTGCAGCCAATGGGTCCGGAGGCTGCCCAGGCCGTTCATGGAGGTCTGCAAATGACCGATCCCAGTCGCCTGATCAGCAGCGCTGCAAGCCTTTTGTCCAATTTATCCCAATTTGCCGGCGTGATCACCACGCCGCGTCGCTCAGCCGCGTTTAAACAAATTGAATTTGTTTCCTTGTCCGACAAGCGTGTCCTGTTGATCATTGTGACGCCCGAAGGCGATGTTCAAAACCGTATCTTGCTGACAGAGCGAGCCTACACTGCGTCCGAACTTGTTGAGGCAGCCAATTTCATCAATCAGCACTTTGCCGGGATGACCTTTGAGATGGCCCGCAAGCACCTGGTGCAGGATTTGGCGCAAATCAGCCAGGACATCAGCCTCCTGATGGCTGCTGCCGTGGATGCCGGGTCCGAGGCCATGAGCGCCCAGTCCGAGTCGGTAGTGATTTCCGGTGAGCGCAAATTACTTGAAGTTGAGGATTTGTCCACAGACATGGCACGCCTGCGCCGCCTGTTTGATGTGTTTGAACAAAAAACCGGCCTCATGCGTCTGCTCGACACCTCCAATAACGCTGAAGGGGTTCAGATTTTTATCGGGGGAGATTCCAAACTGGTACCGATGGAAGAGATGAGCGTGGTGGTGGCGCCCTATGAAGTCAACGGCGAAGTGGTGGGTACCTTGGGTGTGATCGGTCCCACCCGCATGTCGTACGAGCGGGTCATCCCGATTGTGGATATCACCGCCCGCCTGCTGTCCAGTGCATTGTCTAATTAATAATACATAGAGCGGCTATACTGGCGGCTCACTGATTATTTGGTTTGAGGATGTATGCGTTCGGAGTCTGCTTATCCACATGGCACCCCGTTAAAAACTGCTGTCGTGCTGGTCAATCTGGGTACCCCGGATGCACCCACCGCACCCGCCTTGCGCCGGTATTTAAAGCAGTTTCTCTCTGACCCTCGCGTGGTGGAAATTCCGCGATTGATCTGGTGGCTGATTCTCAATGGCATCATCTTAAGGATTCGACCCAAAAAATCAGCTGCCAAATACGCAACGGTGTGGACACCAGAGGGCTCGCCTCTGTTGGCCATCGCCTCAAAGCAAGCCAGCGGTCTGCAACAACGTTTGCAAGAGCACGGTTTTGACATCACGGTCAAAGTGGCGATGCGTTATGGGAATCCGGCCCTGCCAGCCGTGTTGGACGAGCTGCGTGCCCAACACCATGATCGTATGTTGGTGCTGCCGATGTTCCCCCAATATGCGGCCGCCACGGTGGCCTCGGTCTTTGACGCAGTGGGCGACTGGATGCGCCCTGTACGTAATGTCCCCGAGTTTCGTTTTGTAAAACACTACCATGATCATCCGCTCTACATACAGGCGCTGGCCGATCAGGTCAATGCGCGTTGGCAGGCCGTTGGCCGTCCTAATTTTGACTCGGGTGACAGGCTGGTGATGAGCTTTCACGGTGTCCCCAAGCGTACGCTGGATAGGGGCGATCCCTATCACTGCGAATGCTATAAAACGGCTCGTCTGCTCGGTGAGCGGTTGGGCCTGTTACCCGGCCAGTATCTGGTGACCTTCCAATCTCGTTTTGGTAAAGCCGAATGGTTGCAACCCTACACCGATAAAACCATTGCAGCCTTACCCGGGCAGGGTACCCGGCGGGTTGATGTGATGTGCCCCGGTTTTGTGGCCGATTGTCTGGAAACGCTGGAGGAAATTGCCCAAGAGGTGCGTGACGAATTCATGCACGCTGGTGGCGCTCAATTTAATTACATTCCCTGCATGAATGACGGCGAAGGTTTTATGGCTTTGTTGGCCGATGTGGTTCGAATGCACACCGGTGGTTGGCCGGTTGTGGCGAACCAGGCCGAGGGGCAGCAGGTTCATTGGAACACCAGCCGGACCGAGGCGTTGCGCATCGGTGCCAAGACTTAGCAAATTTATTTAGGTTTTTTTGAAAAAGACCCCTTGAAAAACGTGGTCTTGCCCACACCTGCGGTGCGATAGAAAAATAACCGGAGGTAAAAAGCATGAGTGAACCCACGATCAACCCTGAGCAGCCTATCCATGATGCTATGGCCGATGTTGCCGAGCAGGCGGCGCAAGCTGGAGCAGCGGGATCGGACGGCGACGCGTCACTGGTGCAGGCCCTGCAGGCTGAACTGGCTGCAGCGCAAGCCAAAGCCCAAGAAAATCACGAGTTGTACCTTCGCGCTGTGGCCGAAGCCGAAAATATTCGGCGTCGCAGCGCTGAAGACGTCTCCAAAGCCCACAAGTTTGCCATTGAATCCTTTGCTGAAGCCCTCGTACCGGTCAAGGACAGTCTCGAAATGTCGCTGAACGTTCCCAACCAGACCATTGATTCGCTCAAAGAAGGCGTGAGCGCCACGCTGCGTCAGTTGTCCAGCGCATTTGAGAAGGGAAAGATCAACGAAATCAACCCAGTGGGTGAGAAATTTGATCCCCATCGTCACCAAGCGATTGCCATGGTACCCGGTAGCTCCGTTGAACCTGCCGTGCCTGCCAATCATGTGGTGATGGTCATGCAAAAGGGTTATCTGATTGCAGATCGCGTGCTGCGTCCTGCTTTGGTCTCAGTCGCACAATAAAAATTTGTTGGGTTGCGCTTGAAAATCCAGCATTGACCCACATCTTGAATACAAGTCGGTTTTCATCCAATAGATGTAAAAACCAAACAAATTGATAGATATTTAGAGAAATTTGGAGCAAATCATGGGAAAAATCATTGGCATTGACTTGGGTACCACCAACTCTTGCGTCGCTATTTTAGAAGGCGGTCAGCCCAAGGTGATCGAAAACTCCGAGGGCGCGCGTACGACCCCCTCGATCATCGCTTACATGGAAGATGGCGAAATTCTGGTGGGTGCACCCGCCAAGCGTCAGGCGGTGACCAACCCTACCAATACCCTGTACGCCGTCAAGCGTTTGATTGGCCGTCGTTTTGAGGACAAGGAAGTTCAAAAAGACATCGATTTGATGCCGTACGAGATCATGAAGGCCGACAACGGCGACGCCTGGGTCAGCGTACGCGACAAAAAGCTGGCGCCTCCCCAGGTGTCCGCTGAAGTACTGCGCAAAATGAAAAAAACGGCTGAAGATTACCTCGGTGAAGAAGTCACCGAAGCCGTCATCACCGTACCGGCCTACTTCAACGATGCGCAGCGTCAGGCCACCAAGGACGCCGGCCGTATCGCGGGTCTGGAAGTAAAACGTATCATAAACGAACCAACTGCCGCGGCATTGGCCTTTGGTTTGGATAAAACCGAGCGTGGTGATCGCAAAATTGCCGTGTATGACCTCGGTGGCGGTACCTTTGACGTGTCGATCATCGAAATTGCTGACGTCGATGGCGAAAAACAGTTTGAAGTGCTCTCGACCAACGGCGATACCTTCCTGGGTGGTGAAGACTTCGACCAGCGCATCATCGACCACATCATTGAAGAGTTCAAGAAGGTGAACGGTGTGGATCTGTCCAAGGATCCGATTGCCCTGCAACGTATCAAGGCTGCAGCTGAGCGAGCAAAAATCGAATTGTCCTCCAGCCAGCAGACCGAGCTGAACGAGCCCTACATCGCCATGGCCAACGGTACCCCCATGCACCTGGCCATGAAGCTGACCCGCTCCAAGCTGGAGCAACTGGTCGAAGAGCTGATCAACCGCACCATGGAACCATGCCGCATCGCCTTGAAAGACGCTGGTGTGTCTGCTGCTGACATCCAGGACGTGATTTTGGTCGGCGGTATGAGCCGCATGCCCAAAGTGCAAGAAGCCGTTAAAACCATCTTCGGCAAAGAGCCACGCAAAGACGTGAACCCCGATGAAGCCGTGGCGGTGGGCGCTGCGATTCAGGGCTCCGTACTGGCCGGCGACCGTAAAGACTTGCTGCTGCTGGACGTAACGCCGCTGTCCTTGGGTATCGAAACCCTGGGCGGTGTGCTGACCAAGATGATCCACAAGAACACCACCATCCCAACCAAGTTTTCTCAGGTGTTCTCAACAGCTGATGACAATCAGCCGGCTGTGACTATCAAAGTGGCGCAGGGTGAGCGTCCCATGGCTGCTGACAACAAGAGCCTGGGTGAATTTAACCTCGAAGGTATTCCACCCGCAGCCCGTGGTACGCCACAGATTGAGGTGACCTTTGACATCGACGCCAACGGAATCTTGCACGTGTCTGCACGTGACAAAGGCACCGGCAAAGAGAACAAGATCACCATCAAGGCCAACTCCGGTCTGTCTGAGGCTGAAATCCAGAAGATGGTTCAAGATGCCGAGTTGAACGCAGCCGACGACGAAAAGCGTAAAGCGCTTGTCGATGCCAAAAATCAGGCGGAAGCACTCGCACACAGCACTCGCAAGAGCCTGGGTGAGTACGGTGACAAGCTCGAAGCTGGCGAAAAAGAAGCGATTGAAGCCGCCATCAAGGCCCTTGAAGAAGCCGCCAAAGGTGAAGACGTCGCTGCCATTGAAGCCAAAACCGAAGCCTTGGGTACTGCAGCGCAAAAGCTCGGTGAAAAGATGTACGCTGACATGGCCGCCGCTCAAGGAGCAGCAGGTGCAGACGGTGCGCAGGCAGGTGCCGGAGCTGGTGCACAAGCCGGTTCTACAGGTGGTAAGGATGATGATGTCGTGGATGCAGAATTTAAGGAAGTTAACGACAAAAAGTAATCCGGGAACTTGGGCCGTCCCCTCAGGGTGGATGGCTTAAGGTAGAGGGGGGCGCAGCGGCTATACCAGCCCCGCGCCCTTTATCGCTGTTAAACGGCGATTGAAAACAGACAGTCCGTGCGAGTACACGATGGCAAAAAAAAGAGATTTTTACGAAATTCTGGGCGTTGAAAAAAACGCGAGTGACGAAGACCTGAAAAAGGCCTACCGCAAACTCGCGATGAAGTATCACCCGGATCGCAACCCCGACAGCAAAGACGCTGAGGAAAAATTCAAGGAAGCCAAAGAGGCCTACGAGATGCTCTCCAATGCTGACAAGCGGGCAGCTTATGACCGGTATGGTCACGCCGGTGTTGATCCCAATATGGCCGGTGGTGCAGGTGCAGGTCAAGGCTTTGGTGACTTTGGCGACGCTTTTGGTGATATTTTCGGCGAGATTTTTGGTGGCGCGCGCGCAGGTGGGCAACGTTCCAATGTGTACCGCGGCTCCGATCTGCGTTACAACATGGAAGTCACGCTAGAGCAAGCCGCTTCGGGCATGGAAACGCAAATCCGTGTTCCGGTGTGGGACGAGTGTGGTGTGTGTACGGGTACCGGTGCCAAACCAGGGACCAAACCACAAACCTGCCAAACCTGTGGTGGGTCAGGCGCGGTGCGGATGACGCAGGGCTTTTTCAGCGTGCAACAAACCTGTCCCAAATGCCACGGTACCGGCAAGATCATTCCCGATCCTTGCCAGGCCTGTGATGGGGTGGGGCGTACCAAAACCAATAAAACACTGGAAGTCAAAATCCCCGCCGGTATCGACGACGGCATGCGTATTCGCCTGACAGGCAAGGGCGAACCCGGCGTGAATGGTGGCCCCCCTGGCGATTTGTATGTAGAAGTACACATCAAAGAGCATGCAGTGTTTCAGCGTGACGGCGACGATTTACATTGCGAGATGCCGATCTCGTTTGCGAGAGCCGCTTTGGGTGGAGAGATTGAAATTCCAACGCTCAACGGCAAGGCAACCTTCGACATCCCCGAGGGTACTCAGACGGGCAAAACTTTCCGCTTGCGCAGCAAGGGTATCAAGGGTGTTCGCTCGGCGTATCCCGGCGATATGTTCTGCCATGTGGTTGTTGAAACGCCCGTCAAGCTCAGCGATAAGCAAAAAGACTTGTTGCGTGAATTTGAAGCCAGCATGAAAGCCGATGGCGACAAACACTCTCCGCGTGCCAAAGGCTGGATGGACAAGGTCAAAGACTTTTTTGGCTGATCCGCACTGTTTTTGACAACAGCGTTGTAGTGCTTGGGTTGACAATGATGCGACACAAACCACTTGAAACGACTGGCCTGCTTTTTGAAGCAAGCCAGTCGTGCAGGGTCTAGCGGTACCTGATGTTTACTCCACTGATCTGCGCGGGCTCTGCGCAGTGGCCGGTATTGACCGCACGAATAAATCCCATCACCAGTGCAGTAGCCAATAACTCCGTTTTGCGGGCAAAACCGTTGCCCGCAAAATTCAGGTGAGTTGCGCCGTCTATCATCCCCATGTATTTGCAGCCTGGGGGCATGTTGTCGAACGGTTCGGTGCGTGCCAGCGCACTGGCGCCGTCAATGGTGGTGTCACGTGTACCAGTGAGCAATAAAACAGGTTTGTTGATATCTCGCCAGGCGTTGTCCGCAAAAATACCACCTTCCCCTTGGGGCGACATGGCGATGTATGCATCAAATATATCCATCGGCGGCATGTTCACCTTGTTATACGCGCCTGCAGCCATCATAGCCGTTGCAGCTCCCATGGAGTGTCCTATCAGTAACAGCGGTTTGCGGCTGGTTGCCAACGGGCCAGAGGTGATGCACTCGCCGCTGTGCCAATTTTGTGCGAACTGGATGGCTGCCTGCAGGTCTGCATATCGCTGTTGATACGCACTGGTCGTGGTGATCAGCGTAGCCACGGCGTTGCGTAGGTTGCTCTGGGCGCGAAGCTGTTTCAGAACGGCAGGACCACTTTCTTGATGGCTAGGCGCGACCGTTAGATAACCGTCTTTGGCCAGCGCCGATTGCAGGTAGTCGATGGACTCGCCGGTTCCCCCAGCGCCATGCGAAAACACGGCAATCCCTTTACAGTTGCCTGCCGCGGTGGCCGGTGGATTGACGAATACCTCAATCCGTTGCCCGTCGCCCCGGATAAATGTCGATTGCTCAGAAGGCCAGGTGCTTGCGGGCAGCGTGGACAATAAGCCCACGCCGGCCCACAAGTAAGAACGAAGACGTTGCATGATAGGCTCGCTGCTGAATTGATAAGATGGAATTGATAGTACACATTCCACCTTATCAAGGGTGTTACAGCGTGTGCTACAGGGTGTGCAACGGGGTGCGTACTACTTGCCCGAACTCAGGCGACGCCCTTGTGACACGGCATAAGACCCGGAGCGTGCTTGCAAGATCGGGTCGCTGGAGGCATCCACACCCTTGGGGGTGACGACCGGGTTAAAGTTGATGGGGCTGCATGCACCCTCACCATCGGCCTCGACCTTGGTGATATAGAGTTTACCGGCGGTGACTGTGCGGCGGCTTTCGGGCCATACGATGGTGGGGTTATCGATCACATCACCGTCTTTGGCCAGTTGCACCTTGAAGTTGTATTCAACGACCCCTTTGGCAACCCGGGCGCGCAGCTCGTCGTTCAGGAATACATCCGGTACGCGTGGCAATATGTCATCGCTAAATCGTTCCTGGCCGGTGGCAGATTCAAAAACCCATTTGCCATATTGCTCCGCGCCGGCTGCATTGGTGAATTTGAAGCTGTTTACCCCCCAGTAGTTCAGGCCTGCAAAGCTGGCGGGTACACCAAAGCTATTGACGTAATCAATCTGTGGTTTGTGATCCGGGTGGGAGGCATTGCTGGCAGCTACTTTTGCTGGATCCATCTTTTTGGTGGCAGGATCAACAGCCCGTGCCTGCAAAAACTCCAAAAAGCTTTGTGGGGTGGCTGCTGAAAAAACCGGCGCTGAAATATTAGCCATCAGCCATTGCTCGCTATTGGGCAGATCAAATTGCAGAGCCAAACCACGAACCGACTTGCTTTTATCCGGCGCCTTGGGGTTGCCGCCACCGATGGAATAACGTGCAACCACCGGAATTTTTGCACCGCTAAACGCAGAGGCGCTGGACAGGGCGGCCCCGTCTTTGGTGCCAACAAAATAACCAGAGGCGCAAACGCCTTTGGCCCCCGAGCGGCGGGCGCCGGCGTGGGTACCGAATACGGCTTCCAATCCGTCTACCAGTTCAACAGGCCCGGCGTTTTGGGCGTAAGTGGGGGCGCTGCACAGCGCCAGTAGTACCAAGGCCGATCGTTTGATAAGCAGTGTCATGTATGTGAGCTCCAATGAATGGTTCGTATTCCGCCTGCCTGTGGACAAAGGTCACAGGCACGACTCATAGTTAATAGCACTGATTGGTCTGAGGTGGCTACAAATCATTACAAATTTGTATGAAAATATTTCGAATGTCTCGGAACTACCTTGCTTGTGTGCTCGGCACGGGGGAATGGCTCAAGGCCCAGAGGGTTAAGCCGGCTGGTAACTCAGCCGCACGTAGATGGGCGCGTAGGGCTCGGCTTGGGTGATTTCGACCAAGCCTTCGCGCGTGAGCTCCAGCATGGCGATAAAGTGCACCACCACCACGGGTACCCCGCGGAGCGCGTCAAACATGTCGAAAAACTCGACAAATCGTTTTTGCTGGAGGGTTCGCAGAATGATCGTCATATGCTCGCGAACGGATAACTCCTCGCGGGATATGGTGTGAGCTTCATTCAGCTTGGCCCGTTTGATGATGTCTGCCCATGCCGCCTGCAGTTCGCTGATGCTGACATCCGGAAGACGCTTGACCTGATTGGGGTCATACAGCACATGGGTGGGCCAAAAGTCGCGACCAATTTGTGGCAGTTTATCCAGGGCTTGGGCCGCCAGTTTGATTTGCTCGTATTCAAGCAGTCGGCGCACCAGCTCTGCACGCGGGTCCTCGGCGTCCTGACCATCGTCGCTTTTGATCACTGGTAACAGCATACGTGATTTAATTTCGATCAACATGGCGGCCATCAGCAGGTATTCGGCTGCCAGCTCCAGGTTGATGATGCGGATTTCGTCCACGTAGGCGAGATACTGGCGGGTCAGGTCCGCCATGGGAATATCAAGAATGTTGAAGTTCTGTTTGCGAATCAGGTAGAGCAGCAGATCCATCGGGCCTTCAAAGGCTTCTAGGAATACCTCCAGCGCATCAGGCGGGATGTATAAATCCTGCGGCATCTTGAACAGCGGTTCGCCATAGAGTTTGGCGAACGCCACCCCGTCGATTACATTGGGCGTGCTGTCCTGTTTGGGGTGCTCCAGCGCCTGCAAGGCGGCCGCATTGGCAGCCGCTGCATCCGTGTGCGGTTGGTCCGGGGGGAGCGAACTGTTCAAGGCCTACGCCGTGTTTATTCAGACTGATAAACGTATGGCTTTTGCGCTACGCGGCCTTGTTCAAAGCCTTTGGCCAAGTCGCGGTCCACTTGTTTGTCCCACAACAGGTTGCGTCCCTTTTTTTGTTCGGCTTCCAAAGCGGGTTTTTCAGTTTTCAGCTGATTTAAAAATTGGGTGATTTCGGATTCGTACATTGCCATGATGTGCCTTCAGGGTATTGTGAGTCAGTGTTAATGGGTCAGCTGATTTTCATCCCGGCTTTCAAGCCCAGGTTCATCACGTGGTCTGCGCTCAAGACATGCAGGCTGGCGTCGTCATTAGGGCTGGCGCACAGCACCATGCCCTCGGAGATGCCAAACTTCATTTTACGCGGCGCCAGGTTGGCGACAACCACAACGTACTGGCCCATCAGTTGCTCGGGTTTGTAGTGGGCCGCGATGCCCGAAAAAATGTTGCGGGCTTTGTCCTCGCCCAGGTCTACCGTCAAACGTAAAAGTTTGGTGGACCCTTCGACGGCTTCACAATGTTGAATATGGCCAATGCGCAAGTCGATTTTTGCAAAATCGTCGATGGAAATAAACGGTGTTGCCATCGCGGGTGCCACTGTGGATGGGGCCTTGCCAGATGGTCCGGAAGTGGCTGCTGTTGACGCTGGAGCTGTCGGTGTTGCTGGAGCCAATGAGGCCTTGTTGGCTTCGATCAGTCCGTCGATCTGTTTGGTTTCGACCCGCTGCATCAAATGCTTAAAGGGTGCAATGGTTGTGGCGGGGCTCAACGGCGTGTGTACATCGGTAAAGGTGAGGGACGCGATGCCCAGCATGGCCTCGACCTGTTGGGCCAGCGCGGGTAATACTGGCTTGAGGTACAGGGTCAGCAGGCGGAAGGCCTCCAGGCACACGGAGCATACCTGATGCAAAGCCTCGGCTTTGTCATCTTGCTTGGCCAGGTCCCAGGGCTTGTGGGTGTCAACATAACCGTTAACGGTATCGGCCAGCGCCATGACATCGCGGATCGCTTTGCCGTATTCACGTTGATCGTAATGGTTTGCAATGGCAGCGCCGCTCTCACGCAGTGTGTGCAGGACTGGATCATCAAAACCGGGTTTAACCTTGCCTTCAAATCGCTTGACCAAAAAGCCGGCGGCACGGCTGGCGATGTTGATGTATTTACCGACTAGGTCGCTATTGACGCGGGCGGTGAAGTCTCCAAAGTTAAGGTCCAAGTCTTCCATGGTTGCGTTGAGCTTGGCGGCAAAATAGTACCGCAGCCATTCGGGGTTTAAGCCTTGGTCTACATAGCTTTGTGCCGTGATGAAGGTGCCACGCGATTTGGACATTTTGGCGCCATCGACCGTTAAAAAGCCGTGGGCGTTGACTTTGGTCGGTGTGCGGAAACCGGCAAACTCAAGCATCGCGGGCCAGAAGAGCGCGTGGAAATACAGAATATCTTTGCCGATGAAGTGAATCATCTCGCAATCAGAGCCGGGCTTGAAAAAGTCTTCGGGATTGATGCCTGTACGGCTGCATAAATTGCTAAAGCTGGCGAAGTAGCCAACAGGAGCATCAAGCCAGACGTAGAAAAACTTGCCAGGTGCATCAGGAATCTCGAAGCCAAAATAAGGAGCGTCGCGTGAGATGTCCCAATCGGCCAGCTTGTTGCTACCGGCCTCGCCCAGCCACTCTTTCATCTTGTTGGCGGCTTCGGATTGCAGACGGCCTTCGGCCTGTGTCCAGTTGCGCAGGAAGTTTTCGCAGCGAGGGTCAGACAGCTTGAAAAAATAATGATCGGATGATTTGCGGATCGGGGCTGCGCCCGAAACGGTTGAATACGCGTTTTTCAGTTCTGTGGGCTGATAGGTGGCGCCACAGACTTCGCAGGAGTCGCCGTACTGGTCTTTGGCGCTGCACTTGGGGCATTCGCCCTTGATGAAACGGTCTGGCAAAAACATAGCCTTGACCGGGTCGTAGAATTGTTCAACATCGCGCTTTTCGATCAGCCCGGCATCCTGCAGGCGGGTATAGATTTGTTCGCAATAGGCTTTGTTTTCAGGGGCGTTGGTTGAGTAATAGTTATCAAACCCGACCCCAAACCCTGCAAAATCGCGTTGATGTTCCGTAGACACCCTTGCAATGAGTGCCTCGGGGCTTAAACCTTCTTTTTCGGCCCGCAGCATGACCGGTGTGCCATGGGTATCGTCGGCACACACATAATGCACTTCATGGCCAGACATTTTCTGGAAACGCACCCAGATATCGGTCTGGATGTACTCCACCAGATGGCCCAAATGAATGGCGCCGTTGGCGTAGGGAAGGGCAGAGGTGACTAGGATTCGGCGTTTCACGGTGTTTGGGCGGTCATTGTCGTTTAGCTCACCATTTTACTTGATTTACAGCAAGGCCTGTCGCAGTGCAACACCTTCTGGTGAGCAGATTTGGATTTAATTCTGAGTTACAATGGCGCCCGTGTTGCGACTGTGGTGAAATAGGTAGACACAAGAGACTTAAAATCTCTCGACGAAAGTCGTGCCGGTTCGATTCCGGCCAGTCGCACCAAAAAATCTATGACAAATCGCATGGTCTTGCTAATGGCCGCCGGGGCCAGCCGCCGCTGGCGAACCTACCTAAACGACAGTAGCCCATCCGACAGTGGTCCACCCGACAATAGCCCGTCCTACCGCGGCCCGTCGCTATCTTTCCCCCTATCATGTGCCCAACCCGCCTGGGCTGATCATAAATTGCTTCAAACCCTCCAGATTGGCGATCAACAGGCCCTTGTCATTGTTCACACCCTGCGGGCCTTGCTGACACTGAACTGGCCGGTGATGGTGGTCGTGGATGATTCTCCGCATGGCAGCCAGATAGCAATGCAAGCCGCTCGGGTGGCCGATCAGCACGGTCAGCCAACCAGCGCACCCGTCTTGATTCACCGGGTTGCCGCTGGTCAAACGCTTGGTGACAGCATGGCCGATGGCATGGACGCCATACACACGCGATACCCCGGTAGCCGTGTACTGGTCGCGCTGGCCGATATGCCCTGGATCCTGCAGGGTACTTTGCAAAAGGTGGCTAAAACGCTTGATCGGCAGGCCGAACCATGGGCTTTGGTCAGGCCCTCATGGCAAGGGCAAATGGGTCATCCGGTTGGCGTGGGGGCCGCATGGATTGGGCTGCGGGACCAATTGCGGGGTCAAGCCGGTGCGCGCGCCTGGTTCAAGCAGCCTCAGGCGCAAGTCGTCATCATTCCCTCCAACGATCCGGGTGTGATTCTGGATATTGATACGCCTGAGGATTTGGAACCCCAACGTTAACCGACTCGCTAGGCGATGCTCAGGGGCAATGAGCGCAGCCGTTTGCCGGTGAGCTTGAACACCGCATTTCCCACCGCGGCGGCCAGGGGCGGTACTGGCGGTTCACCGATACCGGTGGGTGGCTCACCGCTTTGGATCACATCCACTACAACCACTGGGGCTTGCGCCAGGCTGACCATGTTGTAATCAGTGAAGTTGCTCTGCTGCACCTGGCCGTCGGTGATGTCGATTCGTCCGTACAGGCAGGCACTCAGTGCAAACACGATGCCGCCTTCGATCTGTTGGGCCACTACGTCGGGGTTAACGACCAGCCCACAGTCGACGGAACACACCACACGGTGCACCACGATGCTGTCCTGGGTCACAGAGACTTCAGCCACCTGCGCCACGACGGTGTGAAACGACTCATGCAGGGCAATGCCAAACGCCCGGCCTGCTGGCAAGGGTTCGCCATAGCCCGCTCGTTGCAAGGCTGATTCGAGCACCCGTCGATGGCGAGGGCGATGGCTCAGATGTTTGAGGCGAAAGGCCGCCGGGTCTTGGCCGCTGGCGTGGGCCGCCTCATCCATAAAGCTTTCGTTAAAAAAGCCTTGATAGGAATGCCCCACACTGCGCCAAAAGCCGACGGGTACCTCGTGGTCTTTGAGAATGTGATCTACACGCAAGTTATCCACAGCATAGGGCAGGTCAAATGCACCTTCGACAGTGGCCTTATCGGGACCGACCCCCGGAAGTCCCATACGCTGATAAGCCTGATGGCCAATCGATGCGCTGGCCGAGCGGCAAGACCAGTGGGTCAGCATCCCGGTGGCGTCGACGGCTGCCTTGAAGTTGCTCACAGCCATAGGGCGATAAAAATCGTGTCGCATGTCTTCTTCACGTGGCCAGATTAATTGCACCGGATGGCCTTTGAATACGTTGGCAACCCACGCTGCCTGCATCACAAAATCTGACTCCGCGCGGCGACCAAATCCGCCGCCGAGCAAGGTGGTATGGACTGAGCAGCGGCTTTGCGGAACACCGCAGGCTTTAGCGGCCACTTCGCGGGCGGCTGTCTGGTTTTGGGTGGGGGCCCAGACCTCGACCGTGCTGTTCTCGCGCAGCCAGACCGTCGCGTTCATGGGTTCCATCGTTGCATGAGCAAGGTAGGGCGCGCTGTAACTGGATTGCAGTTGTACGGCAGCGTCAGCCGGCAGATCTTGCGCATTGCCCCGATTGGTGTAGGTCCAGTGGGGGCGGTCGCTGTCCAGTGCGGATTTCAAATCGATCTGGATTTGCTCCGTATTCAAGTGAGCTAGTGGGCCGTGGTCCCACACCACATCGGCCTTGTCCACCGCTTGTTTGGCGGCCCAATACCCGGTCGCCACCACCACAACACCGCCTGAGCTGCTGACATGCGGCACGGTTGTAACCCCTTTGACGCCCGGCATGCCCAGCAAGGTGGTCACGTTGTTGATGCCTTTGACTTTGCCTCCCAGGGTGGGGCACATCCTCACCACCGCATACAACTGCCCAGGCAAGCGGACGTCGATGCCAAAGCGCGCGGTGCCGTTGACTTTGGCGGGTATGTCAATCCGGGGAAAGCGCTGCCCAATCCGGGTAAATTGTGTGGCTGGTGTGAGTGGCACATGGGTTGGTGGCGTGATGTTTGCCAAGTGTGGAATCAACTGGCCGATCGGCAGTCGATTGCCCTTGCTATCGCTGACCATGCCGTCGCGCACGGTGATTTGGTCGGCGGTGGTATTGAATCGTTGTGCAGCAGCCATTTCGATCATGATGCGTGCGGTGGCTGCAGCGGTTCGCATGGGTACCCATGCATCTCGCGTGGAGGTGCTGCCACCTGTGATCTGCAGTTTAAGCACCCGCGCCGCTTTACCCATGGTCCAACGCAGGGTGCTAGCGATCAGCCCGTCGTCCTCTGGATGAACGGGTGTGAGGTCAGTCATGGCTGTGGTATTGGCAAACTCAGCCAGGATGGGTGCGTCTTCAATCGCAATCGCTGTCACCGCACAACGCAACTCTTCGGCAACAAGGGTGGTCAGGCCGGTGTGGACTCCTTGGCCCATTTCGGAGCGCGGCATGGCCAGGTGAATGACGCCGGTGTTGTCCAGACGAATCCAAGCGTTTAATGCCATGCTGGAGTCATCGTTCATGCGATCGACTGGCGCAGCGTGAGCGTCGGAGGGCATGATCAGGCTACTGCCTGCGCCCAGAACCGATGCGCCGCTGGCCAGGCTGGATAGATATAAAAATTGACGGCGACCGGGGTTCGTGAGTGCCTGCTTCATGTCATGCTCCCGCTGGGCTGGAGGCCATCAGGCTGACGGCCGTGTGGATGGCTTTTCGTACCCGCTGATAGGTGCCGCAACGGCAGATGTTGCTCATGGCGTTATCAATATCCTGCTCCGAGGGCTTGGGCGTTTGGGCAATCAAGGCACTGGCCGCCATGATCATCCCGCTTTGGCAGTAACCGCACTGCGGTACCTGTTCAGTGATCCAGGCTTGTTGCACTGGGTGCAAACCGGCAGGGGTGGTCATGCCTTCAATGGTGGTTACCTTGCTGCCTTCCAGGCTCGAGACGGGTAGAACACATGAGCGTGTTGCCTGCCCGTTTACATGCACAGTGCAAGCCCCGCAGGCGGCAATGCCACATCCGTATTTCGTACCTGTCAGGTTCAGCTCGTCACGCAAAACCCACAACAGCGGCGTATTGCCATCGCTGTTGATCTCTGTGGATATGCCGTTGATGTTCAGCTTCATGATCTGTCCCCCTGCCTTGTTATTGTGTGTATACCCGTTGATTATTTCCAGCGTATTCCAAAGCTGACGCCGGCCAGCCACTGACGGCCTGGCGCCGGTTCAAAAAACTGTCCCGCGGCCTGATTAACAATCACCGAACCCACATAGCGTTTATCAAAGAGATTATCAATCCTAGCGTAGGTTCGCACTGTGACGCGATCGACCGGGATGCTCCAGCTGGCCCTCAGATTGACCAGGCTGTAGCCCGGTGCAAAGTCAGCATTGCTGTCACTGGCGTATAACTTGTCGACATAGCGAACCTCGGTCGCTGCTTCGATGGCTGGAGTAGGTTTGTAGCTCAGCTCTCCAAACACGGTGCGTTTCGGGATGCTTGGCAGGTATTTGCCACCGACAATCGTGTTTGTTGAGTTGTCGTAGCTTGCATCAATATAGTTCATGCTCGCATAGGCAAACACCCGTTCACACACTTGCTGTTGAAGGGCCAATTCGAGCCCCTTGCGTGTGGTTTGCCCCGCATTCTGGAATGCCGTGGTTCCACCACTGGACGATTTGACGACAATCTCGTTTGTGGTGTCGACCGTGTAAACCGCTGCATTGACTCGCGTCAGACTCCATTTACCCTTGAGCCCCACTTCATATTGCCTGCTTTTGGCCGCGGTCAAATCCGGGTTGAAGTTTGGGTTGCCCGGATCGCGGTAAGCGGTTTCCAGCAGGGTGGGGGTTTCAAAGCCCTGACCAAATGACGCGTAGGTGTTGATGTGATCATTCAGATGAAACGTCACGCCCAGATTGCTCGTCCATGCCTTGTAATCTTTGGAGCCGCTGCCATCCCCGTTGCTCAAGATATTGTCTTGAGAGCGGATTTGCACGGTGGAGTGTCGTAGGCCTCCGACGGTGCTGACACGATCGTTGATCAGCCATTCGCCTTGCAGGTACTGGTCAAAATTACGGGCGTTATTGGTTTCGTCGCGCGTGGCTGCACCTGAAGCATTGCCGTTAACATTGTTAAAACCTTTGCGGTTCTGATCCAGGTTGCCGCTGTTGATACCCGCATTGATAATCAACGGGCTGTCCAGCAGGGTGGTTCGATGGCGCACACGGGCGTCGGCCCCCGAGAATTTGTTCTTCAAATCAATCACGCCTGTGGTGAGCACCTGATTAATTGAACGATCGCCGA
>DAITMV010000019.1:0-27869 GCA_036834985.1 Burkholderiaceae bacterium
CGCAAATGCGCGTATTCCAATCACGATAATTGTGCCCGCTCACAATGAGTCAGCCATCATCGAAAAAACCCTGTTGGGCATCATCAAAGCCATTGAGTTTTCGCGTGTGCACAGTCAGGTGCAACATCGCCTGGTGGTGATCGCCGACAACTGCACCGATAACACGGCGCAACTTGCCAAGGCCTGTGGCGCTGGGGTTTTGGAGCGCTTTCATGAGACAGAGCGTGGCAAAGGCCCTGCCCTGAATTTCGCATTCAACGCCAGGATGCACGACCCCTCTGAAGCTTTCGTGATTTTGGATGCCGATGCGGTGGTTCCCGAACATTTTTTGCTCAACGCCTCCGCGGCATTTGCCCGTGGTATCGAAGTATTCCAGCCCAGTTACCGCAGCTTAAATAACGACCCCCATATCCGAGCACGCTGGATGCAGTTGGCGTTGACTGGTTTCAATCACTTGCGGCTGATCGCCCGCGAGCGGCTGGGACTTTCCGTCGGGTTGCTGGGCAATGGCTTTGGCATACGCAAACACGTGTTACAACAGGTACCTTACACCGCGGACTCGGTGGTAGAAGACCTGCAATACCACTTGAGTCTTGTACGCGCCGGTTTCAGAGTTCGTTATCTTCCAGATGCTGAAGTACGATCAGAAATGCCCATTGACAAACAGGTGGCGATTAAACAACGGGCACGCTGGGAAGGCGGCCGGTTCAACATGATTGCGACCCAAAGCCCCGGGCTGATCGTTACCGTACTCAAGGGACAAGTTCGCCTGCTCGAACCCCTGCTCGAACTGTGGTTGCTACCGCTGACCTATCAAATTCTGCTGTTTATGACGCTGCTGCTCTGGCCCAGCGTGATGACTCGCTGGGTCGGCGGTTTGGGGCTGCTGGTTTTTGCAATTCATTTGTTAAGCTGCGCGCTCTATAGCAATGTGCAAGGGATGGTTGGCACCTTGTTCAAGCTGCCCGTGTACGCGCTGTGGAAGCTGGGCAAACTGGGCGCCATCTTTAAAACAGCCCGAGGCAATGCGAGTTGGGATAGGACCCAACGTTTATCAGAGTCATCGACACCCGCAACAGCATATGACTTTGACATATCGGTGGTGTTGGTCAGCTTTAATACCCGACACCTGCTTGATGAATGCATCCAGAGCATCCGAAGCAATGTGGATGGCCTACGCGTTCAGATCATCATTGTCGATAATGCATCGCGTGATGATTCGGTGACCTACCTGCAAACCCATTATCCCGAGGTTGAGTTGATCATCAGCCCGGTTAATCTTGGGTTCGGCCCCGCCAACAATCTAGGTTTTAAACGCGTACGCGGCGAGTTCACGGTGCTGCTGAACACCGATGCCTTTTTGGGTCCCGGCGTACTGTCTGGCGCGATGAACCTGCTGCGCAACAACCCGTCCGCCGGATTGATTGGTGCCAAGTTGATCGGCCGTGACGGTGTATTGCAACCGTCAGCAAGAATGTTCCCAACGCTGCGAGACGAGTTTTTTACCCTCACCGGCTTGTCATGGATGTTCCGGAAAACACCGGTCTTGGGTCGCGTATTTGCTCGCCTGGACAGAGGCTGGGCCGACCCCGATCAAGCCTGCCTGGTCGACTGGGTACCGGGTGCATTTTCAATGCTCAGAACGGTCACAGTTGAACAGTTAAAAGGTTTTGATGAGCGCTTTTTTTTGTATTACGAAGAAGTCGACTTGTGTAAACGCATCCAGCAGTTGGGGTTGTCTGTCATGTATTGCCCGGATCTTCAAGTGGTTCATATTGGCGGCGAGTCAAGCAAGGCCGTCAAACGGTTGGCTTTTTCCTCTAGCGGCAGTCAATTGACCCTCTGGCGGATGCGCTCCCAACTGATGTACTACCGAAAACAGCGTGGATTGTTCAGCGTCATCGGGGTTTTATGTGTTGAAGGCGGGTGGCACTGTCTGCGGCTGTTGAAATATCGCCTGCTGCGTCAACACAATGATCCACGGTTTGAAGAATCCAAGGTCGTGATTGCCTCACTCAAGCAGGCCTGGCAGGACACCCGGGCTGGACTGATCTCTCCTCCGCAGCCATGGTGAGCCATGTTTGATAACATCAAGGAAGATTGTCGTACCTACGACTACGATATATGGCGTCAAGGCCTGTGGGTGATGATGGTCTATCGATTTGGATGCTGGCGTTATACCGTTGGCCCCCGCCTGGTTCGCGCTCCCTTGTCCCTGGTTTATAAAATCTTGCGAACCCTGATTCAAATGCTCACCGGGGTCGAGCTACCGTGCGAAACCCGCGTCGGTCGCCGACTGATCATCGAGCACTTTGGTGGAATCATCATCAGCGGCGATGCGGTGATTGGCGATGACGTCATCATCAGAAATGGAGTGACCATCGGACTAAAAAATACAGGCATTCGCGGCGCGCCAACCATTGGCAATCGGGTGGATATTGGCGCAGGTGCCAAGTTGCTTGGCCCCATTACCATCGGAGATGACGCTGTGATTGGCGCCAACGCTGTGGTGGTCAAAGACGTACCGGCAGGTGCAATCGCGGTTGGCGTACCGGCGCGTATTCAATGGCCGAAATCTTCAGACCAACAACCGACCTCAGAGGGTACTTGATGCGGCTGATCTACCTGAATCAGCAGGATGCACAACACCATGGAAGCTGGTCTGGCACCCACAGGCGCATGCTCAATGCACTGAGCACACGATTTAGCGACATGGGTTTGGCTACGCCACTGCGCAGTCGGTGGTTTACTGTCATTGGATGGATCAATCGAATCGCGCATCGCATCACCGGGCAGGTGTGGATCCATCACCACCATCGTCTCAATGTCTGGGCCTGCGGAGCCGCGGCGCAACACGCCCTCAATGCCATCGGCGGTGATGTGGTGTTTGCACCTGCTGCGTCGGTGGAGCTGCTGAACATCAAGCCTGGCTTACCTGTGATTTATCTGTCTGATGCCACACCCGCGCTGCTTGATGGTTACTACCCCAGCTATACCGCCTTACCCGCGCCGTCCAAGGCACGGATGCATGCGCTGGAACGGTTGGCCATAGGGCGTTCTGATGCGTTGATTTATCCCTCCCGGTGGGCAGCACAATCCGCTATTGACACCTATGGTGCACATGCTCAGCGCGTGTTTGTCCAACCCTTTGGTCCTAACTTTGACGACATCGACGCGTATACCCGGCGGTTTGCAGCACGTACCTTGCAAACGTTTTCTACTGAACGCCCGCTGCGTGTGCTCTGCGTCGGCAAGGACTGGATCCGTAAAGGCGCGCAGATAGCCGTTGACGCAGTGACTCAACTACGCATGCAGCAGTATCCGGTGAGTCTGGAATTATGTGGATTCGATCATGTGTTGGCCAACCCGCCGGATTGGCTGGTACAAACGCCTTTGATCGACAAAAGCCAGCCGGACGGCTATTTAAAGCTGGCGCAGGTCTATGCCCGGGCGGATGTGTTTATGTTTCCGAGCCAGGCTGAGTGTGCCGGCGTTGTATTGGCCGAAGCGGCTGCCTTTGGACTGGCAATCATCGCCAATCAGACGGGCGGCATCCCTGACATGGTCAGCGAACACAACAATGCCATCCTGATCAATCCAACAGATGGTGCCGACGCCTATGCCCACGCGCTCTTACCGCTGTTGCAGGCACCTGATCGGTTGTTGGCAATGCAAGTGGCCAGCGTAGCGTTTTATCAGACTCGCTTGCACTGGGATCGTTTTGCTGACCAAGTGTACTCAATCGCGACAGCGTTGCTCAAACACTGAGGCCAGCTCGCGGATGTTATTGGGCAAATGGTAACGCTGCTCAATCACTGATCGGGCCAAACCCGTCATCTGCTGTTTTTGATCTACAGACAATTGCGTGAACCCTTCGATCGCATCAGCCAGCGCCTGCGCATCACCCGGCGCAATCGCTAGGCCATTGACGCCATGATGTATCAGCTCAGGGATACCGGCCACATGACAACTGAGCACCGGCAGTCCTAGCGACATCGCCTCCATTAAAACGATTGGAATACCCTCGGCAAAACTGGGCAACACGAATAAATCGGCCTGGTTGAAAAATGATTTGATGTGATCCTGATTAACGGCTCCCGCAAATACGCAGCGGTCCTCAATACCCAGTAAACTGGATTGTGCTTTTAAATCGTTTGCCAAGGCGCCGTTGCCCACCAAAGTAATGGTGCACAGCACGTCCCGGGCCTTGAGCAAGGCGACGGCCTGCAACAAAACACCCTGCCCTTTGGCCTCGCACAGCCGGCCGACACACAACATGTTCAGGTGATCACCGGCGGGCTGTGCATGGGCCTGCGGATCAAACTCAAAGGCTTCAGGATCAACTCCCAGACGGACCACAATTAATTTGTCCCACTGTTTAAAGGGAACCACCCGCATCAATTGTGAACGCGCAAACGAACTGATGCACACCACAAATTTTGCTGCACAAATTTTTTCGAGCAAACGCTGCGGTTCAATCTGATAAAACTCATCCGGGCCGTGTACCGTGATAGAAAATGGAATGCCAGACATCCTTGAGCAAAACATCGCCACAAAAGCTGGCTGACTGGCAAAGTGAGTGTGCAGATGGGTTAACGATCTGGCATCTAACCATCGCCAAAGCATCAATGCCTCAATCCAGTAGGCCATCATCAACGCCATGGATTTGATATCGGTGCGACCCAGCCGCAAGGCATACCATGCCGAGCTCATGATCGCGACAGGCGAACGCCTCAGCCCCCACCACAAGGCCGACAAGGCACCACCGGCTCCGGCCGCCTTGATGTAATACGTCGCACTGGCTTCATCGCGTTCGGCCTGAGTCAGCCCCTCATGGCCACGATCGGGATTATTCACAGATGCAGTTTGTATCGACAAACCCAGACGGCGCAACCCGAGCACCTCCCGCAAAATGAACGTGTGCGAGATGGCCGGATACTGGCTGATCAGGTAGGCGATATTCAACATCCAGAATCCTTTATGTCAACACGCGCCGAAAACGGCGGGGTGCAGGGTGATCTTCAAACGGGTATGGGCCATCAGCGCCAGAGGAGTCCCGGCGTACTGGTGGTTGCGGGCCTTGCTGAAGAATCGTTTCAGTCCACCCAAGAAACAGAAAAAATATCAGCATGACCTGATAGGCCATATACACGGTTGCCAGCGAAATAAAGTAGATCACAAAAATGCCAAACAAGGTCCACGCGATGGGATTGGAATTTTTGTACAAGGTACTTTCCAGATTGGCCCTTCGCCACAAGCGAACAATCATCATGCCAAACATGGTCAGCAACGTAGAGGACGCCACCAAACCATGCATCAAACTTAGCAGCAAAAAATAATTGTCCACTGACTCGCTGCCAGGCACCTTGGGCACCTTGGTCTTGCCCCACCCCAGCAGGGCTTTGGACTTGGCATATTGCCAGTAATGATCAATCAACTCCTTGCGGTAAGCCGCTGTCTCCTGATTTTCAGATTTGGCCGCGCCACGCCCAACAGACACATAATCCCAAAACTGAACGGACGCAGGAATCCCGATGATCAATGTGGCCGCCAGCAAGGCTTTCAGATACATGCCGCGAAAAGGCACCCGACTGGCCGTTACCAGCACAGCAGCCAGAATCGCTCCCAACCACGGTCCTTTTGCACCATTGGCAAACACACCAAATCCTATGATCGCCCATAACCACATATCCCACGCATAGGGGTGGTTTGGATACCGCTCCCATTTGGCGGGCCAGTGTTTTTCCCACATCAGCCAGCGTTGCAGGCGGTAATACACACCAAACAAAACACCCGCTAAAATGGCATGGGCATAGGGCCCCGCGGCCCGTGTCATGCCAAATCGAAACGTCACGACCCAACCATCACCCTGCCCCGGAAAAAACCGGTTAAGCAGCATCTGGTAAGGATTGACCGCAAAACGCCACTCATACACCATGATCGCAAGCACTACAAAACAGGCCCATCCAACCACCTGTTTGACAAACTCAATCCGAATATCCGACTGCTCAATCAACAACCGCCCCAACACGTACGGACCAATGATGTAAGTGAGCATATCCATCACGTAGTTTTGTGCATCGGCATAGCCCGAGGCCTGCAACTCGGACAAGATGCTCATGGTCGCCAACAAGATCACCAGTACATCCATCAACCGCGGTTTCCAGCGGCCCCCGTATCGCAATAGCACGGCAGCGGTGATCGGAATCATCATGCCCTGGGAAAAACTCAAGTCAGGAAACCCGGCGATCAGTGCCTTGTAGTAATCGGGTAATGCCACCACGATCGGGACAAAAAAGTACAGGAAGGTCCGCTCGATACCCCATGATGACAACAGCCACGCACAAATGACACCCGGGAGCAACGCGATGTAATGCATGGATTAACTCAGGGAAGCGTAATCTGCCAGGGCAGATTGAATCTTGGCATCCCATGCAAAGCGGGACTCAACCATCGACCTGGCTTGCAAGCCCCGCTGACGGGCTTGCTCCGGGTGCCGAGCCATCTGCACAATGACCCGAACCAAATCGTTAATGGTGGGCTCAGGACCGTCTGCGGACACGACGTACCCGATGTCCTCTGTCACGATGTCCTTGGGGCCACCAAAATCGACAACGATTGAGGGCCGCGCGCACGCAGCAGCTTCCAGAATCACCGCCCCCCCCGATTCACGAACCGATGGCAAACACAGGGCATGGGCCTGTTGGAGCGCCGCAGCAATCTCCGGTAATGAACGGTTACCGTGGAAGGTCACCGCGTCCTTCAGCTTGGCCTCTTGTACAAGCTGCTCCCACGGAGCGCGCATTCCGCCGTCACCGATGATATCCAACCTGACGTCGATGCCCTGTTCATGCACACGACGAACCGCCTCAATCAGTAAATTGACGCCCTTGACCGGAACCAGTCTTCCAACAAACAACAAACGCACCGGCTTAGGCCCCGCATCCACAGGACAGGGCCACGGTTGGGGTGTAAAGACGGTCAAATCCACCCCGTTTTCCAGGACATTCCTGACCACCGGATGTTTGCTGGAGGGGATATAGGCCATGACATGGCGCATCGCGACATAAATACGTTGGGCCCGTCGCAGCGATCCAAACAGCCATTGGGGAATTTTGATCAGTGATTTGATGCCATAAAGCCACTGAAAATCCGCACGCATCAAATCCGGGTAATGGGTTTGCGGCGGCAACCCACTGTTTAAGGGGCCAATCACCAGGGGTACCCCCACGCTGGCCAAACGCGTGGGCAACAAGGCGCTGACCGGCGTTACCAGATGAATCAGTTGCTTGCCACCGTGAGCAGCGATGCGTTGCTTAAGCCACCGCACAACACACGCATCAAACAGGAGAAAATCGAGCGAGGTGAACATAAAAATGGTGTGCTCACTGCTGCCAAACAAACGGGTGGTGAACTTGTACAGCGGGGCGGCAAACCACTCGGTGTCGATGTAATGGATGGTCACACCAGCGGGACACGCGCCTTGTGCCTGTATCGTAGGTCTGTTGCGTACGGAGGTGACCAGCGTCAAACTGGCCAGCGACGGCTGCTCGGCGGCCAGCCCCAATCGACACAGGCGGCTATACCATTCCCAGCCAATCTGGGACACAGAACCCATGCCTGGCCCGCATTGGTAAGCCACCAGGGTCAGATGTAAACCTGTAGATGAGTGCATAGATGCTTTTGACAACAGGCGTTATGATTAATCGGTTTGCAGATGTAATACGCGCGCCGGAACTCCCACAGCGACAGCATACGCCGGGATGGATCGAGTCACCACTGAGCCCGCGCCAATCACCGCATGATCACCAATGCTGACCCCAGCCAACACCGTGCAGCGCGCGCCCAGCCAGACCTGTCGGCCCAGTGTGATCGGCGCTGATTCAAAGCCACTGTCGCGAATCACCAGATCAGGCCCGTACCGATGATTGGCATCGCGAATACTGGTGTACTCGCCCACCATGCACCCGTCCCCCAACTTCACCTGAGTACGGCTGCTGATATGCACCCCTCGTGACAACACACAGCCTGCGCCGATGTCAATTAGACCCTCGGATCGGGTTTCCAAAAACAAATCTCGGTACAGCAACGTTTGGGCCGCAATACTGATATGCCCGGTACCGTGTAATTCCACCGGGCCTTGCACCACCACACTGGTGTCCAGATGACGAACGCCGCAGCGCAGACATACATGGTGCCAGCTACGACTCAACCTGGGCGCGATCTTGACCCACAGGGTGGCGACAGGCCATAACAGCCAAATCATCAAACGTTTCATTTGTATTCGATCAACCCTCGCTGGCGCCCGGATAACCGGGCCCAGGTGTATTGAAACTGTCCGTACAAAATTGGAATGTGCTGCAACTGTGAATGAAACCCGTACACCAACACATCAAACGCTGAGGCACCTGCCGCGGGCGCCTTCCATCGTGCCTTATAGGCGCTGCGTACGCAAACCAAGCACAAGATACCCAGCCAGCACAACGCAACCAAAGGCGACCACCAGGCGACCACAGGCAGCATCAACAGCCACAGGGTCCAGAACCCTCCACGCAGATAATTGCTGCGCACATCATGCGACCATAACGGGTTTCCGGTGTGGCGACCTCGACGCGCGATTTCGGCATAAGCAAACCCGGCACGGCTGGCGCGTTTGCAATATTGGGAAAAACGCGTAATGGCCAGATCGTGCTGGGTCATGCTGACATCAATGTGTAAAATTCGAAAACTCAGTGTCCTTATGCGCTGGCACAGCTCGGGCTCTTCACCCGCAATCAGCGTCTCATCAAACCCACCCGTGCGTTCCAGCACCGAGCGGCGCATCATGGCATCACCCCCGCAAAACAGGGTATCGCCCGGCGCGTAAATCCAGTCCAGATTCATGGCCCTTGTCCACAAGGACTGCTGCGGGTACATCTCCTTGCGGTGCCCCCATACCACCGCGACATCCGGTTGCTGCATCTGAGTCATGGCGTGATTTATAAAATCAGGATCCAGCACCGTATCGCCATCCAGAAACAGGACGAACTCACCCTGACTGGCCCGCCACCCTGCGTTTCGACCCACGGCAGCGCATGGCCTGCTCGGGTTGACGGTGATCACTTGGTCACATAGCACAGCGGCTCGCTGTGGACTACCGTCGGTGGAATTTGAATCCACATAAATGATCTGTTTGCTGTACGGATCTTTAGAGTTGCGGATTGATTGCAAACAGCGCATCAACCGATCTCCCTCATTGCGTCCGATCACTACGATGGAAACGTTCATACACGCACCGTCTATCGACGAATCTTGAGTCGTTTGAGCAGACGCTCGGGCACCCAGGCAATCACCTTGGCCCGGACATCGAAACCGTGATGCAGCCACCAACTGTTGATCATGACAGAGATCAACATCGGATCATCGATGATGGCTTTGATGGTCAACGCCAGGTCAGGCTCGGGAGGCAAACCATCCTGGGCACGAACATCATCAAATACATGCCCCAAGGCTCTAGGTGAGACATCCATCAACACGGCACTGACTGCCGGAGGATTGGCCCTCTCCAGCAATTTGACCGCACGGCGCAAATCTGGCTTGATGCAATGGCCTGCCCGCGCCACCAGTACGGCACAATCAACATCGCTGGCGATCAGCTCCGCATCGCCTGATAACAGCAAGGGCGGTGAGTCCAGCAAAATGATATCCACGGACTTGGCTGCATAGTCCAGCACGCCACGCAGTCCGCTCAGATTATTCAGATTGATTGCGAAGTCCTGGTGGGTGCGCTGCCACAGTGGCTGCTCTCCTATCGGCGGCATATCTGGCAGGTGTCCGTGAATACTGGCCTGGAGCCAAGCCTCCAGATCGAGGGTCGGAACATTGTCCTGCACAGGTTTGGAAAAGGTCATCGCATTCAGATTGATCACACCGACCGTCAGATTCATGGATCGCAGCAAATGGGCCAACTCCGCAATCAACGTGGACACCCCCACCTCGGACTTGCTGCCCATCAGGGCAAAAGTACGGGTTTGGTGAACTTCGAAATCCTTGCGTAAACGGATGGCCACACGCACGGCCAAATCCTTGGCAAACGCATCTAAGCCCGGGTGATTTTTTCGCAACAACCAACCCATGGGAGAAAAGCCAAGTATCGACTGCAAATCAGCAGGATGATGCACTCTGCGATCAAGCATCGCGATCAGGATTGGACCACCAAAAAACGCCACGATGGATGCAACACATACAATCAGCAGCCATTTGACCCGGCCGCCGCTGACAGGATCGTTATCCTGGGCCGCCTTGGTAGACCAGCGCACAAAGCCGGGGGCCTGACTTTCCAGTTTCAAACTGTTGACCCGCTCGTCGATTTTTTCGAGCTCTTTCTCATAGCGGTTGACAATGGTTTGAAGCCTCAAGGCCTCCTGATATCGCTCGGTGTACTCGCTGGCACGGGCGCGCAAATTGGTCAGCTCCTCCTCCATCCGGGATTCGAGCAACTTGGCCTGTTCTGCATCGGCTATGTATTTATCGCGCAGGTAGCGTCTTTGCTGATCCGATGTAATCGCACTTTGTTTGCGGATTTCCTGATCAATTTCCTCAACCTCGGCTTCAGCTGACTTGCGTAAGGGATGTGACGGTTCCAACCCGCTCATCTCCGAGATCAGATCGGCACGCCGTTTGTGCAGATTGGCCTTCAGTGCGTTAATACCGTAGTCCTTGGCCACCAGGTCTTCGACCATGGAATTTAGGATGGCCCCACCGGATCGCTCCACAAAAACAGCCACGGTCGATTCGGCTTGCAAGCGTTTTCGACGAGCCTCATCCAGGGTTCGTGTCCCGTCAATGACCAACGCATCAAATGGATTGAGTACCCGTTCAGAAAAGGTCGTGACGCCGAGCTCCTGGGCAATTTCGGCACGGCGCTTAAGCGCCTCACCCAGCTTGCCGTCCAGCTCGGACTGACGCATACCCAGGTCGTTTAAGCGTTGATCAAGCCCATAGAACTCTTCGTTACGGGAATGCTCAAGAAACACATCGATATAGGTGTTCAACACCTTGGCCAGGTTTTTGGGAGACCCGCTTTCAATATTGACGTTGATCAGATAGGTGTCGGGAATCGCGTACGCCTGAACGCTTTTAATCAGTCGCGTAGCTGCCCTGTTGACGGGCTCTCCGGGTAGCCGCCATACGTTGGCAGCCGCCTGCTGAGGCGAGGATGGGATATCACCCAGGCGCGACAAGGCCTCCACGCCGATGTCCAGCCGCCCCATCGTCATGACCTGTTGCTGCACGTACTGCCGATACTGGCTATTGGACTGAAACTGTTGTTCGACGTCTTCCGTCAGATTTTTCTGGAAACGCGGATTGACCTGAACCACGGCGGTCGCACCATAAATGCGTTTACCTTTGATAAATGCGTATGGCACCCCCATGACCAGCACCAGCGCGGCAGCCAGTACGCCCAACCGCCAGTTGTCCCGCACACTGGCCTTGATTCGACCCAAGAGCAACTCGAACGACACCGACTCGCCGGGCGCCGTGTCAGCACCACCCCCGTTGCGCCCTGCCCGACCCGGTGGCCGCGAACTCAATTAGAGCTCCCCGTTAACAGAAGGAACAAGCCAATCCCTGGCGTGATTTGCTGCAGGAAGGCGCCCACTTTCGAGACGCCGCTGCGTGGCACATAAATCACATCGCCCTCTTCCAAGGCCACATTCAGGCGAGGATCCTTTTTGATCAACTGATCAAAAGGCACTTGCTGCAACAAGGCTTTTGACCCTCGAAACAGCGTGATTTCACTGCCGTTGGCCTCACGCGTGGGCCCACCGGCGGTCGATAGCGCATCGAGAAACGCCATGTCGGGCGTCAGTCGGTAGGCACCAGGTTTGGTGACTTCGCCCAGCACATACACCAGCGTGTCATCCGAATCAGGAATGTAGATTAAATCGTCTGAGCGCAAACGAATGTTGCTGCGCATATCGCCACCGGCCAACAGGCTTTTTAAATCCACCCAGATGATGGCATTGCGTCCCCTGAAGATGGCGCAGCGCGATAACAGCGCATTTTTATCCAAGACCGGCAATGCGCCGGCTCGCGCCAACGCTTCAAGCAAGGTGGGTGGGCTGTCAAAACGGATCACCCCCGGCTTTTCAACCCGCCCCAGTACGATCACCCGGTTCGAGTTATATTCATCGACCGTTAATTGCAAGGAGGGTAATTTGTAAAAAGTCAGCAGCGACTGGTTGATCTGCTGTTCGGCTTCCTCGCGGGTTTTCAAACCAATGCGGGAGGTGCCGATGACGGGAACGGTCACTGCGCCATCCGGGCCGATGATCTGCGTGGAATTGAGTTCGGGCCGGGTCACTGATTTTAAGGAAATTTTATCGCCGGGCCCCAACCGAAAAGGCGCATTCTCCGGCATTTCAAACTGGCTCAGGACATCTGCAGGTGCGTAGTTATAAACCTTGACCTTGCGTGATGGTTCCAGCCCCGGCTTGATAACAGTCGCCTCGTCATCGAGCATCGGGCTGCTGCAAGCAGCCAGCCCCATCAGCAGAAAAATGCACCATAGACAACGCATCATGCAGCAGCACCCAACTTATGCCTTAGTTTACGGATCAAAGTCCCCAGATACTCTTTTTCGGACGGCAACGCGATCCATATATACGCTACGACCAAACAGAGCACCCCGTATATCGTACCCCCTGCCAGCGTCACAAGAATAGATGCCAACCGACCTTCTGGCATATATAAACTCAACATGCCCTGCGCCAACACCACACCCAGCACATAAGGAATGAGCCCGGGCAGCAACGCGCGACGGATAAAAAACGCTGCGCTGACCTTAAAATGACGTTGCCCATAACAGCAGTAAAACACGGCGGACAGACACATCGCCGACGACACCACCCAGCACACCAGGGCCAGGCTGTCTGGCATCCACCATCGCCCCAGCAACAGCAACAGCCCCAGCAACACCGCCTGAGAAACCGTGTAAATCAACTCAAATGCTGGTTTATTGATGGCGCGGAAAATCGAACTGGTCGGCCCCGTGATCACATCCAGATGATACGGCAGGCTAAAGAGCATCATCACAAACACCATGTCCTGGGTTTGACTGCTCGGCCCCAGCCACGCCAACATGATGGGCGTTGCAAATGCAAAGAAAAAGCCGCCCAAAGCCGATGCAAACAAATTCACATGGCGGGTTGCCATCACAAACAAATCTTTGATCTCCTCGGTGCGGCCTTGAGCGTGTAGCACCGCAAACGCAGGTACCACCGATCCATTAACCGACGACGGCAAGGCCATCGACATCATGGGAAACTTTTGCCCCAAATCAAGGATCGCGACACTTTTGACGTTCAACAGCCAACCCGCCAGTACGCGCTCCGCCGAGCGCAGCATGGTCGACAAAAAGCCGGTGGCTTGAATCACCGAACCATACCCGAGGAACTGTTTGAGGGCGTCTTTGGAACAATGCGTCCAGTGAATGGATAAGCCCGGAATCCAACGATAGGCATACCACAACGATGAGAGCACCACGAAAATATAACGGGCTGCAAAACCGGCCAAGAGCGAATACACGCCCCAGCCCAATTGAAGCAGCACCAGCATGACTGCGGTTTCAAGCAAAAAAGAGATAACCCACAGGGTTTGTTCGGCAAGGATTTTTTGCAAACCGATGATCAGGGCGCCAAGCGAGCCAAGCGTCATGCAGAGCAAAAAAGACACCGATGTACCCACAATCAACCAGTAGGCCGTGTTTTGCAATTCAGGTTTTAAATGCAGACTGTCCACGATGTAGGGCACACCGAAGTACCCTGCCACCATCAGCACCGCGCCCATCGCCATACTGAGCCAGAACCCGGTGGCAGTGATGGCATTGAGCGCATTAACATCTTTGGTGTTGATGTAATTCGCACCGGCCAGAATAAACACCATGGAAAACCCCATGGTAGACATTCCCATGTATCCGATGACAACAAAACAGTAAGACCACAGTCCGTATTCTTCAAGCGACACATGCGCCAAGATCAACGGTGGAATGGCCAAGCGCGATACCAGATAAATCAGCTTGGCTCCAACCGAGGCAATACTGTTGATTACAACTTTATGCCCGAGGTCCTCTTGTGCGTTGTTCGCAGACTCAGTCAACCAAGCACCTTAAGGCACTCTTCCACATCGTTGTAAATTTCAAAGATGCGATGCATGCGTGTTAACTCAAACATCACACGGACCGGTTTGCGAAGACCACACAGGGCTAGTTCGGCGTTGGCGGAACTGGTCGCTTTGAGCAGTACAACAAGCCCACCTAACCCGCCGCTGTCGATCAGATTGGTTTTTGACAAATCAATGACAAACTTGCGGTAGGTCGGTAAGGCCGCGCGTACGGTTTCACGCAAACTGGCAGCACCCGCTGCATCCAGGTCGGCAAGCTCCACATACAGAATGTGGACATTATTTTTAATTTCGATTTTTAACATATAAGGGCAGCGTTTTTTTCAATGCAAATATTTTCAACAAGTTTACAGGGTCATCAAATTTAACAAAAGTGAACTTTCTCTATAACAATTTGAAAATGTTAGGTAAATCCACCAAGAAACAAACCATTCAGAGACAATATTTAACAAATATGCTCAAAAAATCACCAAATAACTGTCTTGAAAATACACTACTACCGCAAGGCTGAATGGGCGAACCCGTTCAAATGAAGATCCTGCGCAGGCACGACAATTCGATTGACTGCGCCTAACGACTTATCACACTGAAGCCTTCTTAATAATAACAGCCTCTTACGGCCTTGGCTCAAGAAACATGATCCGGGCCTACCAGGATTTGATCAAGGTGGTGTAGTTGACATTGTTTTCGCAAACGTAGCTGACCTTGTCCATAATGGTATGAATCAAGGGCAAGCCCAAACCATCCTCTGGCGCATTGGAGATATCAAAGTCCAGCGATTCAAAATCAAACGCGTTGGCTTTTTCCAGCACTGCTTTAGGAATGGATGAACCCTGATCGGTAAGGAAAAAAACCACCGATCTTGCATAAATCACGCATCGCGCCTGAACGGCCAAGCGTTCGGGCGTATTGCCACCGTGACGTTTGATATTGGTGCACAGCTCAACAATCGCAAGCTCCAGGTAGTAAGCCGACTGCCTGTCGCACCCATAGCGATAGACCAGGTTGCCAACTTCCTGAGCGATTTCAAACGGTGTATCTTCTTGCAAATTGCCCGCGATATAAATACCTGTCACAGGCGGGCCCATCACCTGATCAATAGGCCACTGAGTCACCGCGTGAATATCCAGCAACTCAGCCACGGCGAGGATCCGGCTGTTAACGCCCAACTTTAAACCCATCTGACAGAAAAGCAGCACCCCATCTCCGAATCGGGGCGTCTGGTTGGCACGGCATCGGGTCAGGTGGGTATCGATCCGGTCGCTCAAGCCCAGCAAAGACTCCTGTTCGATATCTCGCCAGAAGGCGTCGTCGAGCGCACGGTAAATCTCGGTGGGCATGATCACCATGCGATCTAAGTCATGCATCTGCACGGATTGGTTGATATAGCTCGGTGCTGTTGCCGAGCCCAGCGGAGCACTTGCAGGATAACCATGTGTCCATTGATGCGCTTGCGTCAGTACACTAAAACCCACCGCGCCGGCAGTTGCAATCTGGGCGCACCCTGTGTGGGTGTCCAATACACCGAGCAGCGCCTGACAACTAAAACGTCCCTGGGAATAGGTGTGTAATTTACTGCCCAGCGTATCCAATATATGGGCTGGGGATATTGAGCCGGCAAGCGTACCTGCCTTTATGTCAGCGGGCGACTGGTACAACTCATGAGACAACAAGCGTGCCAAAATCCATGCGTAAATACCTGCCCCCAGCGTATTGGGTGGAACCTGCACCATCAGGAACATCACATGGTCAGGCGCCAAGGGCAATACCGACAAATGGCTGGATCCGATCCGACGGGCGGGCTGATACACCCAATCAAACCGGAACCTGTCAAAACGCAGCATCGGGCCTGGCAACACCTGTCGTTGCAGAGCGGCCAGCGCCTTGGACTGTTCGGACAGCTTATCTGGCCCCAACCCACGCCCCGCCTGTCTGCGAAGCTCGACCAGCCACGCCAGATGCTTGAGTTTGACCTGCACATCCTGTTTGCATTGACGTGACAGCCCGGCAAAAACAACATCATCCACACCATCGGGTACGGGTTCCTGGGCTGAGGAACTGACCCACAACACCGAGGTGGGGTGACTGGCTGGCACATGCAGCGCATGCGGACCGTCCTCACACCAGGCGTCTGCGCTCACCAGAACAACCGAAATTTGATCAGCCTGCAGATCCGCACCGGACGGCAGGCAGTCACTGCGACGAAGCTCCCACAGCGTCTCCAAATCAGTCACCAGCGAATCGATCAAGGCTTGGGCGGCGGCACCACACACCAGTAACACAGGCTTGTCGGCAGGCGCACGGGGTAAATCGAGAAGCTGGGTCGACGGATCCTCTCCGCCATAGAGCCGGTATAACAGGCGTCCCACTACGTCGGGAGGCTCAGCAGAGACTACCGGTTCAAGCGGTTCATCCGCCCTGTGCAGTACCAGTACGGAGATGTCTTCATCAAGCGACTTGAACCATTCATTTTGATCGCCTGTCCAGGCCAGCACATGCTCAGGCATATGGGTGGCGCGCATCGAGCTGAGCGCCAGGCGGTCACCTCGATCAAAACTGACCGTAGCATCACCATACACTGCGTCGCGGGAGAGACCGATCGGAGGCCCTGCATGGCCAATGAGAATCGGTGCATTGTGCCCTGCCGCCAGCACCGGGCCATAAAGCCCGGCGGTTGCGACGGTAATCTGCTCCGTGTGCTGATCCCATACGCCGTATGTAATGGAGAACTCCCACGGATTACGGCCCTGTTCACAAAATCTGACATTGAGCAGCCGTAACACCTCGGACGGCATACGGGGTGTTACAGCACCCGACTCATCCGTCTTGACCAAGACCCCATCAGTCAGGCTGTCGGACAGCATGCGGGCCAGCATCAGGGCGCGCAGCGACGCCAACGCTCCGCGGGCACTCATGTCTAATACATAAAAGCCCGTGTATCGACTGGATAAGGTCACTACATTCAAATGACAGCCGATGGCGGGTGAGACTTTTTGTAATCGGTAGTTAAACCCAAGCTTGCCGATGACCGAACCGCTGGCGGGTATCAAACTGCGCTGAACTGCACCGACGGCATGCTGCTCACGTAACAGGGCAATTTGCCGGCGAACCGACAACACCGCCACTTTCAGACTTTGTTGACGTTTGACGGTTAACTGAAGTTGCAAGTCCCACATCCAGCCGGGCGCACTGAAGGGGAGCACCGTGGTGACTGCATCCGGCCATTCCCCGGGGATCAGCGTAAACGATTGGTCGTCATAGGCCGCGTACAACACAATATTGTGTTTATGCATCAGACGTACCGCAGATCGAATGCTCTGCTCCACATCGGCGGCGGACAAGTCCACGATCCAGATTACTAGATTTGTAGATGAGCTTAATATATTCTGCGACTCAGACACTTCGGCGGGACTGACGCCGAGCTGTTCAAGCGTATTGATAAGCCCCACACAACGACGTATCGAGGGATGGGCAAAAACAGCAGAAATAAGTTCTATTGGCATATCAGCTTGTGGTTGAGCTTACTGACGTAAAGTGTGTTTTTGCTCTACCCGATTGTAACTACTTTTTTCCTAAGTCATTAGCTATTTGTAAATGCCGATACGAGCCACCCATACCGCAAGTGCTTTAATTGCACCGCAAATAGCATTTGACGATCAGTCGGGCAACACACCGAGGGTGTTGATCGTCGACGACAGTCCAGTTGAACGGCACATGCTGGACAAAGTATGCACCAGCTTGGGGTACGAAACACTGATGGCCCGTGATGGTCCGCAAGCACTGGCACTGATCAAATCCCATCCAATACAAATGGTGCTGGCCGATTGGGACATGTCCCCTGGCATGGATGGCATCGAGCTGTGCAAGGCCGTACGACAGTTAGACCACGGCTACCATATTTACTTTGTCATCACCTCCTCACACGATAGTCAATCTTACGTACTAAAAGCGCTGGAGGCGGGAGTCGACCAGTTTATTCCCAAACCGGTCTCTGCCACCGAGCTTCGCATGCGTTTACGCAGCGCCTCAAAAATTGTCCGGCTGCAACAAAAATCACATGAATTGAATCAGTCCTTGCAACAGGCTCATCAAGAGACCCGGCGCGATTTGCGAGCCTTGGCCGCCCTGCAGCAAAGTCTGTTACCCAAGTCGCGTTTTGCCGACGGACGCCTGATTGCCACCAGTCTGTTTTTACCGAAGAAAATTGTCTCCGGCGACCACATGAGTGTGCAGTTGCTGACAGAAGAGATAGCGAGTTTTTACACCATTGACGTGGTAGGACACGGGGTCAGTTCAGCGGTACAGGCGATGGCGCTGTCGCGGATACTATCCCTGCATCCCAACGAGGGCATCCTGATCGAACGCTACCAAGACAATCGACAGGTACACCGGATTCGCTCGCCTGCCGAAGTAGCGGGCATGCTCAACCGACGCTATCAGCTCAACGAACGCTCGGATCTGTATTTTTCGATGATCTACGGTTTGCTCAATCTGCGGACCGGCGAAGTCACGATGTGTATGTGCGGACTGCCCTACCCCATCGTTGTTAAACCGGATGGCCGTTGCGTCATGGTGGGCAATCCGGGCTTTCCGATTGGCGTGGTTGAGGACGGTGCCTATACCGATTATCACTTCAAGCTCGAATCGAATGATCGTCTTTATTTATACACCGACGGCCTGGTAGAACTACGTAATAAAAACAACAACCAGCTCACCGCTGCACAGATTACAGCCCATCTGGAAAAAACCCATCGCTTGGGTTTGACCGACCAGGTCAAATCCATTCAACGCTTGGCCTATGAATGGGCCAGCGGAGACCCCGGACGCCCCTCCCAGGAGGACGACCTGTCCGTGTTGGCCTTGCTGTGGCGCGACGAGCGTGATTTCCGGAATGAAGACGGGAACTGGCTGCCGCAAGAAGACTTTTTGACGCTGCCGCCACAGGACGCAGATGACGACACCTTGCCGCTTGAGGACGAGGCGCTCCCTGTGCATGAGGAGCATCTGGTGATCTTGAGCGCTCAAACGGAGCTTGTCCAGCGACTGACCAAAAAGGTAAAGCCGTTTGATATCGAATGCAAACTGGTTACTTTGGATCAGCTATTGTCTATCTGCATCAACACCGACCGCATGCAATTTATCGTTGTAGATTGCGTCACCGTTGACTATGCGCATGTCATGTCATTGTTCATGCTGCTGCCGGCCCACACCCGAAACCGCCTGTATCTGCTGCGCCTGACAGAGCCCTCCAGCATCGACTCAGAAGACCTATCAAGCCAGGTTTTTGCTGAAGAAGTCATTTACCTGCCCTACAAGCCGACGGAAATGTTGGCTCGTATTATCTCAGGCTGGCGAATACTCAAGGCATACAACGCCATGGTGGATAAAAGCCTGCGCACTGCCGCGATCAATAAGTCACTGACCTCGGACATGGAGAGCGTATTTTCGGTCCAGGTTCAAAACTTGCCCGACACGCTGAAAAGCTACGGGCAATTCCGGTTCAACTGGATCTACAAGCCTGCGCGGTATGTGTCAGGCGATTTCATCAACATCATTCGACTGGACGATGAAACCATCTGCTTTTACTGCCTCGATGCGGAAGGCGCCGGAATCATTGCAGCAGTGATTGCATGGACGATGACGCAACTGTTGTCCAAGGGCGTCAAGGACAGCCTGTTATTTAAGCCCGAAGAAGAATGGGATCAGCACTCACCACACTATCGCCTGCCCAGCCAGGTATTGAGTGAATTAAATATACGCGCCATTCGGTCCTTCCATAACGACAGGGCCTGTTCAATCACCTATGGCATCCTCAACACGCGGACCGGACTGGGGAAAATGGCGCAGGCGGGCAGCCCCGATGCAACGATTGTCAGAAGCAACGGCCGTGCAGAACGCCTCGGCATTACCTCCAGCAACCCGGTGGGTCTGGATATTTATTCGACCTATCAGGACTTTTCATTTTTTCTGCGACCAGGCGATCAGCTGTATGTGTACTCGGATGGCTTGAGCGACATCAAAAATGCGGACAATAAGACACTGGGAGATGACGGGGTCATTGAGCTGATTGAGTCAAGCTACGACAACGACTTGCAACAGGCCATTGACAATATCATGGACCGATGCAAGCGCCATCAAGGGGTCAGTGGCGATTTAAAGCTGGTCAATGACCTGTCCGTCCTGATGTTGCGATACGGGGAGCAAGAGCCAGTTGAGCAACGAACCATGAACGTCGGTGAGTTGCTTGACCTGAAAACACCGTTTCATTGCATGCCAGGTTGGCCACAAAGTTTGCCGGTTGCAGGAATGGTCCTTGAGGGACAAATCAACCCGTCTTTTGGCCTGTTGATGGCCAAACGGGTGTCTGAGTTCATGGGTAAATTTCAGGGCTCCGAAGTAGACCAGCAATTTTGTGCGCTGGCCATTGTGGAGGTTTGCACCAACCTGTTCAGACACGGCTATGAAAGTGCCAACCGACGCGATGTCGAGTTGTTTGCGCTGGCCTTTGACGGCTATGCAGTGATCTGCGTCAACGACTGGGGGCAGCAGATCCCTCAGAATTTTTTACTCAAAGCACAAACGCATGATTTTGATTTCGACCCCACCGACATCAACAATGCGCCCGAGGGCGGCATGGGGCTTGCGCTGATCATGTCGACCATGGACGACATTCTCTATACCAGCGCCAACGGCAAAAACAGTTTTTATCTGTGTAAAAAGTTGACGTCTGACAGCGATATCGACGCATGAATCATTCCAATAATTAACATACAGCATGACGATGTATGGATCGCTATGGCACGATCGAATAGGCATAATGGGCATTCCCTGATTTTGCTGCATTGCAGAAGGTATGCCTGACCATGACAACAACCCCGCAACTTTTTCAACCGGTACGTATTGGCGACATTGAACTGGGCAACCGCATTGTGATGGCGCCCTTGACGCGCAGTCGCGCAGACGAACCAGCAGGAGATATCCCTGGCAGCGCGATGAATATTGAGTATTACACGCAACGAGCCGGGGCCGGCCTGATCATCAGTGAAGGCACCCAGGTGTCTCCCGCCGGCAAGGGTTATATGGCAACACCAGGCATTTACTCTGAGGCACAAATTGAAGGCTGGAAAAAAATAACAGCGGCCGTTCACGCTGCGGGTTCAAAAATCATCGCGCAAATTTGGCATGTGGGTCGTATAACCCACCCCGCACTGACCGGTGGACTGGCCCCGATCGCCCCCTCCCCTGTTAAGCCGAATGTGGTTGCCTACACACATCAGGGAAAAGTGGAGGTACCGGTCCCCCATGTATTAACCGTTGCAGAAATCGCTGCGGTGGTGAACGAATACCGCCAAGGTGCTGCCAACGCCATCGCTGCCGGTTTTGACGGCGTCGAAATTCACGGGGCCAACGGTTACCTGGTGGATCAATTCATTCGCGACAGTACCAACCAGCGCACGGATGAATACGGCGGTTCCGTTGAAAACCGCTGCCGCTTTGCATTGGCGGTGGTCGATGCCGTCGTTGCAGAAATTGGCGCGGGTCGTGTGGGTATCCGGCTTTCGCCAGTCACCCCATTTAATGACCTGTCTGACAGCAACCCGCAGGCGGTGTTTGGCCACCTGATTGAACAGCTCAGCCAACGTGGAATCGCTTTTATTCACATGATCGAAGGCTCGACCGGCGGCCCGCGGGATGTCCCAGGCTTCGATTACACATGGGCCAGAAAGACATTTAAGGGCCGTTACATTGCAAATAATGGTTACACCCGCGAGATGGCTATAGATGCCATCGACAGTGGACATGCAGATGCAGTTGCGTTTGGTCGCCCATTTATTGCCAACCCGGATCTGGTGGAGCGCTTTAAGCTGAACGCGCCCCTAAACGCACCCAATCCATCCACCTTTTATACTCCCGGGCCAGCGGGCTATATTGACTACCCAAGCCTGGACTCGTCGGCCCAAGCCGCTTAAGGTATCTGGCAGGAGGGTTTTATCCGTTTTAGAGTAAGCCCTCCTTTTCATGTTGAAAAAAAATATTTCACATCGCAGTAAATAATTTATAAGTAATTGATTTTATTAAATACAGATAAAAGTCTTGTATAAGATATAACACTTCATTATTTGCTCAAGGATCGGTACACTAGGTGTCAGTCACCCGGTTTGTATAAGCTTTTGAAGTGATGCTGGTCTAGAACACGCTCGAAGGCATGTGAAAACTGGAGAACGGTTACTTTTTTTACATTTTCGCTAAGGATCCTCAAGCATGAAAACTTTTGAGCAGCAAGTTCAAGAACTGAAAAAAGAATGGGAAACCAACCCACGTTGGAAACTGGTCAAGCGCGGCTACAAGGCAGAAGACGTTGTTCGTCTGCGTGGCTCACTGCAGCCTGAGTACACTCTGGCCAAGCGCGGTGCAGAAAAGCTGTGGGAAAAGGTAAACGGTACCGCCAAGAAAGGCTACGTGAACGCGTTTGGCGCGATCACCGCCGGTCAGGCGATGCAACAAGCCAAAGCAGGTCTGGAAGCTGTGTACCTGTCAGGCTGGCAAGTTGCTGCTGATGGCAACTCCTCAGAAACCATGTACCCCGACCAGTCTTTGTACGCATACGACTCCGTGCCTAAAATGGTTCGTCGTATCAACAACACATTCCAGCGCGCTGACGAAATTCAGTGGAAGAACATTTGCGACGGCAAAATGAACGCGTCTGACGCCATTGACTACTTCCTGCCGATCGTTGCTGACGGTGAAGCCGGTTTTGGTGGTGTTCTGAACGCCTACGAACTGATGAAGAACATGATCGCTGCCGGTGCAGCCGGTGTTCACTTTGAAGACCAGTTGGCAGCCGTCAAGAAGTGCGGTCACATGGGCGGCAAGGTTCTGGTTCCAACCGCTGAAGCCATTCAAAAGCTGATTTCTGCACGTCTGGCCGCTGACGTGATGGGCGTTCCATCGATCGTTCTGGCCCGTACCGATGCGGAAGCAGCCAACTTGCTGACCTCCGACTTCGACGAAAACGACAAACCATTCCTGACCGGCGAACGTACACCAGAAGGTTTCTACCGCGTCAAGAACGGTCTGGAACAAGCGATCTCCCGTGGTATCGCCTACGCTCCTTACGCTGACCTGGTATGGTGCGAAACCGGCACACCAGACATCGGCTTTGCCCGTGAATTCGCGCAAGCTGTTCTGGAAAAGAACCCAGGCAAGCTGTTGAGCTACAACTGCTCACCATCATTTAACTGGAAAAAGAACCTGAACGACAGCCAGATTGCTTCCTTCCAGGAAGACCTGTCTGCTCTGGGTTACAAGTACCAGTTCATCACATTGGCCGGTATCCACGTCAACTGGTACAACACATTCAAGTTCGCCAACGCCTACGCTCAAGGCGAAGGCATGAAGCACTATGTGAACATGGTTCAAGAGCCAGAATTCGCGGCGCGCGAACAAGGTTACACCTTCGTATCACACCAGCAAGAAGTGGGCGCTGGTTACTTCGACGACGTAACCACCGTGATTCAGGGTGGCGCATCATCAGTAACCGCGCTGACCGGTTCTACTGAAGAAGAGCAGTTCCACTAAGCACCACTGTACAACTGTTACAGGTTGTAACGGAAGCCGGCCCCATGGGGTCGGCTTTTTTATGTCGATTCGATGCCTGCGAAGGCCTTGGTTATACGCTCAGGCAATCTGCAAGCGGCTCGTAAGCCACTTGTTACATCAAACCCTGCCCCCCTCTTTGGTGTGATCCCCATTCCGAAGGATGAAAACATCAGGATCAATCGCTACAATTAACGGGCCGTAAGGCCTTTTACCCTCGTATTAAATGAATGGGTTCACCCGTAGTATGTGTCTATCGGTGCTTCAGTCCCTGTTGTTGCGCACCGAACTAACAGATACCAACCATCTTAGACGGGTAAACACATCATGGCCGCTTTCGACTTTCTTGAATCAAAACAGCTTGCAAAACTCAAAGCTGAAGTACAGGGAATTAAGCAGACTTTTGCCTCTGAGACTGGCTCAGCCGCTCAGATCAATATCAACGGATACACTGGCAACTACGCAGAGCTGGCCTCTGAAGTGAATCAAGTTGTCAATCAACTGACCAAGCGCATTGAAGCGCTTGAAAACGATAAAACAAACAACCGCAGATTGTTAAACAGCTTTGTTGCGGCGCAAGCCTCCATGAGCGAACAGCACAACAAATACGGCATCATCTCCAACAAGATTGATGAAAGCCAGTTTGATGGTGAATACCGTCAGATGGCCAAAAACGTCAATGACATGGTTCAGGCTCACATCGATGTGAAGATGCGCATGGTTGACCTGATCAAAGAATACTCGAGCGGTAACTTCACCCAGGATATGGTGACGTTGCCCGGCGAAAAACAAGTGGTGTCTGACACCGTGCAAAACGCCAAACGGGTCATGCAATCAGCTGCCAAAGAACTGGATCTCTTTATTGCTGAGCAAGCCGAGATGAGCCATCAGCACAATAACCTGGGCGCCATCTCACACAAGATCAATGAGAGGGCCTTTGAAGGTCGATTCAAAGACATGGCCAAGAATGTCAACGACATGGTGCAAGCTCACATCAACGTGAAAATGCGCATGACCGAGCTCATCAAGGAATACTCGAACGGCGTTTTTGTTCAAGATATGGAAACACTGCCTGGCGAGAAAAAAGTGGTGTCTGAGGCGGTTCAAAACGCCAAACGCATCATGGAATACAACGCCAAGGAGCTGGAAAAGTTCATCACCGAGCAGGCCGAAATGAGCCGCCAGCATAACGACTTTGGCATTATCAGCCACAAAATCAATGAAAGCGCATTCACCGGCCACTTCAAAGACATGGCCAAGAATGTCAACGACATGGTGCAAGCTCACATCAACGTGAAGATGCGCATGGCTGAGTTGATCACCGAGTATGCCAACGCAGACTTTGATCAGGAAATGGAAAACCTGCCTGGCGAGAAAAAAGTCGTCTCGGACGCAGTGCAGTCAGCCAAGATGATCATGGAAAAATCCCATGCCAGCCTCAAGGATGTCGTGCGCGTATTCGCCTCGTTGGCCAATGGCGACATGACCCAGAAAATCACCGGGACCTACGTCGGGCTCTTGTCTGACGTCAAAGACAATGTCAACAGCACCATCGACAAGTTGGCCGAAGTGATCCGTGAAGTGCGCAGCAACGCCAATAACCTGAACCACGCAGCTCAGGAAATTTCCCGCACCTCCACCGCCCTGTCCAACAGCGCCAGCGCGCAAGCCTCAGGTGTGGAAGAAATTTCCTCCTCCGTGGAAGAAATGGCTGGATCGATCAAACAGAACAGCGAAAACTCCCGTGTCACCGATCAGATCGCGACCAAGGCCGCCAGCGAGGCCAAGGAAGGCGGCCGTGCAGTGAATGAAACCATGAATGCGATGAAAGCAATAGCCAGCAAGATCGGCATCGTTGACGACATCGCCTACCAAACCAACCTGCTGGCCTTAAATGCCGCGATTGAAGCGGCACGTGCCGGTGAACACGGCAAGGGATTTGCAGTGGTGGCGACTGAAGTACGTAAGTTGGCAGAGCGTTCACAAGTTGCGGCACAGGAAATTGGCAACCTGGCGGGTAGCAGCGTGAGCATGGCCGAACGTGCAGGTGGATTGCTTGAAGAGATGGTGCCTGCGATCAACCGTACCTCAGACCTGGTGCAGGAGATCACCGCCTCCTCCAACGAGCAAACCAACGGCGTTATGCAGATCAACCAGGCCATGACCAGTTTGAATCAGCAGACGCAGCAAAACGCTGCAGCATCTGAAGAATTGGCGGCTACGGCCGAGGAAATGAGCAATCAGGCACGACACCTGATTGACCTGATGTCCTTCTTTGCAGTGAACGATGACAGCGTCCCGTCTTTTAATCGTTCGGCGCGAGACCATGGCCATGAAGACCGTGTGATCAAGTCTCCGATGAAAAAATCGTCGCTACAAAAGGTTCAGGACTTCAACGAGTTCTAAATCAGACACACATTTACTGCGAACGAAGCCCACCTCTGGTGGGCTTTTTTGTGCGCGCGGGGTCCAGAGGAATAAACGTATCACGAGCGATGTGACCGATGGTGGTGGTCGCGATGGAGTCGAATGCGCCACCAATCAATCCACCCACCAGCGGAATCAATTTGGACACACTCAAAGCACCGGTTGATCCGAATTTGGTGACCATCCTAAAACCCACGGCTTGATTGATTCGCCCAATCGCTTCAACGGATATTTTCTTGATGGCCTGTTCAGTCATTTTTGTTCCCAGCTGTATGCCAACCTCCTTGACAACATCTTTGGCAGCATTACCGCACAGACAGGCGTACACCAGGGTCTTGACCCGATCATCGTTTAAGTCGTAGCCACCCATATGCGCAATCGCAGCAATCATCCGGACCTGAACAAACATGACCGAGGTGATGTTGGCCGGGATGGTCACCGGCATCAACAACACACCCCCCATACCGTTTATGAAACCGGAGGTCGCCGCCTTGGTACTTTGCCAGCGAATCAATTCATTCACCTGATCGGTGAGATACCCCGGATTTTTAGTGTAGTCGCTGGCCAGGGCCTGCGCTGAATCCATCACGCCCATCCCGTTCACCGCTTTGTCGTACACCCAGTCCAGTGCGTCAGTCATCGCAGAAACCGTTACGCCAGTGCTCATCTTTTTTATTCCTAAGTAAGACAGGGGTCTGTATCATCCTGCGACACGCCTTATTGTATGCCGTTCATCATGAAAATTAAGCATCCTCAGAAGACATTAGATCAAGCCATCCATTCAGCACTGTTGACCATAGGCCTTGGAGTTCCCGCCTTGTGTACCCCCTTGGTCAGCCATGCTCAAAATGCGTCCATTCCCAACCAGTTGGATGACATCGTGGTGACAGCGACCCGCGATGCGCGCGATGCGTTCGATGTACCTGCCTCTGTCAACAAGATCTCGCAAGACACCCTGCAAAACACGGCTGGTTTTGGCGTTAATTTATCGGAGTCGCTGACGCGAGTGCCAGGCTTGGTGGTCAATAACCGCAACAACTTTGCGCAGGATTTGCAGCTGTCGATCCGAGGCTTTGGTGCACGCTCGACCTCTGGGGTTCGAGGTGTTCGACTCATCTCTGATGGCATTCCTGCCACCATGCCTGATGGTTCAGGGCAAATTTCGCATTTCGGATTAAGTTCGGCAGAATCCATCGAGGTGTTGCGGGGGCCGTTTTCATCGCTGTATGGCAACTCGTCGGGCGGGGTTATTCAAATCACAACCCAAGAGGCACAGCCCGGTGAGTCTGTTGAGGCCAGCCAGGCATTTGGCAGCTATGGTGCGTCACGCACCGGCCTCAAATTGACACACGGCGGCGAACAAGTAGGGATCGTGATGGATCTATCCCGTTTTGAGAGCGACGGTTACCGCAATCACAGCACAGCCCAGCGCGACAATATCAACGGCAAAATGGTGTGGAAAGCCTCGGACGACACCAAGGTCAGTTGGGTGGTGAACTACGTTGACATGCCCCAGGTGCAGGATCCGCTCGGCCTGACCCAAGCACAGCTGGGCGATCCTCGCCAGGCAGGCACTGGCGCCGAGACGCGCAACACCAGAAAATCCGTGTTGCAAAGCCAGACTGGCTTTACCGTTGAACATCAATTAAATGCCAGCACTGCCCTGATTGTCAGCCCCTATG
>DAITMV010000020.1:0-27461 GCA_036834985.1 Burkholderiaceae bacterium
TATCGATGTTCAAGTTGACCGTAGCCCTTGATGTATTACCCGCCTCGTTCTGAACGGTGTAATAAATGTAGTCGCTATTGCCGCCCGCCTCGTTGGGTGTATAAGACAAGGTGTTGTCGTGGTTAATCGTCACCGTACCGCTGGAGGCCGAAGCACCGATAATTGTGAGTGATTGACCCGACGGATTTACGTCATTGGCTGTTACATCAAGGGTTGATGTTTGGCACAAGGGAACGGTATAACAATCATCGTATGCCTGCGGGTGAGGTGAACATTCAACTTTGCATTCAGCCGAATTCTGGAACGTGAGACTGACCGATGCAGTTGACGTTTTACCCGCTTCGTTTTCGATGGTGTAAACAATTAAGTCGTGGCCCTTACTAGCCAGATTGGGTGTGTACACCAGCCCATTGTGTTCGTCGATACTCACGCTTCCATCGCAGGCTTTAGCACTGATGATTTTGATGTGCTGGCCGTTCGGGTCGGTGTCGTTGGCTGTGACATTCAGTACAGAGGGTTTACATGCACTTACTTTATATTGATCGTCGTTAGCGACAGGCGGTGCCGGTGACGTTGATGATTGGCTTTCTTGACCTGTCCCGGTACCTGGCGTGGTTGATGTCGCCTGAGAGGTTACAACACGCTCAATGATCTCGGTGGTGCTGCTCGAGCTGCTGACAGGAACGGGGAGATAACGTTCTTCTACAACATGGATAGCGATGGGTTCGGGTTTTGCGTAACTTTCATGGGCGAGGGCGGGATGGCTGCGCTCAATGTAGAAGCTGGGTGTGCTGGAGGAAAAGTGGGGTACGTCACTGCCCGTGGTCTCCGTGGTGTCGCACCACAACATTTTGGGTTGATCTCCGGGTTTAGACCCTTGCTTTTCGTCGACCAATGGTGTGATAAGAGCTGGCTTGGTATTAATTAGCCATGTGCCAGGGCCAGTGAGCTCGGCCACTGGTTTGTTGGGGGCGGTGTAGTTGCCTTGTGTGTTGGGACCAAGGTGTACAACCATGGTGTCAGGGTCGAAGGGCGGACGCTCCTTTTTTGGGCCTCCTTTGGCCCTGATCATGGGTTTGCCGCAGTGGATGCTGTCTTTTTGGGTGGTCTGAGTCATGGCGCTCTCATGGATGAGATATCTGTAACAGCATGGTAGCCGTGGGGGCGGCAAGCGTTGGAAACAGGGTCCGTTCTGTTAGTCGATTACATCAATCTGAGTGATACACATGTCAACGATCATCGTTCAAAGAAGGCTCTGCCGCCCGCCCGCAACAGTGGCTTGAGCAGATACGTCATCAGGGATCGCTGAGCAGTAACAATATCAACCTCGGCGACCATGCCTGCAATGAGGGGATATTTCACCGATGTTTGTTTCATATCACTTTGAACACGCACGACGTAATACGGCTTACCGTAGTCGTCGATCAGGCTGTCGGCCGCGATGCTTACAACCTTCCCGGTCAGGCTTCCGTAGATGGTGTAGTCATAAGCAGAGATTTTTACGATGGCCGGCTGTCCCGGACGGATAAAAGCAATGTCACGGGGCATGATCCGGGTCTCAAAGACCAGGACGTCATCGTTGGGAACAATTTCCAGCAGTTCTTTTCCTGGTGTCACAACCGCACCTTGTGTTGTAAACAAGACTCGTTTGATAATCCCGCCTACCGGTGCCCGGAGGGTCGTTTTCTGAACTTTATCTGATAAACCAACCGAATTTTCAGAGAGGGAGTTAAGTTTGGCTTGGGTTTCGGATAAATCCCGTCTGGCCTCGTTTTTGAACGTTAACTCAACTTCCCTGATTTTTTGCTGGGCTTCTTCGATACCGTATTCGATTTTGCTCAGGTTAGCCTCTGCCATGTCGCGTTCACCTTTGCTGCGCGAGACTTCTTTTTCCAATTTGAGTATGTCGGCGTCTGAGACCGCACCCGTTTTTACCAGTGGCCGCATGGCATCGAGTTCGCGTTTGGATAGCTCGAGTGCGCTGGCACTGGCTTTTCGTCGGGCGATGACTTCATCGCGCTCTTGCCGCTTTTGAGACAATTGTTGCCTTGCAATGGCGACCATCGCGGTGTACTCGCGCTGTCGACTTTCGTAGAGTTGGCGCTCCTGCTCGACCACGGCGGGGCTGCTTTTGAACACACTGTCCGGGACTGTGAACGGTGAGGATTCGGCCAATGCTTTTAAACGCGCGACTTTAGCTACCAACGAGTCGTAGATGGCCTGGTTTTCGCGTAAAGACGAGAGAAATCTCGTTTGATCCAATTGCAGGAGCGGTTGATCAGCTTGGACCACTTGCCCTTCAGAGACAAAGATTTCGGTAATGACGCCGCCATCGACGGCCTGTACCACCTGCAAGCGTTGTGACGGTACGATTTTGGACTCCCCCCGTGCGACTTCAGAGACCTGGGCAATCATTGACCAAATAACCGCAATCACCATGAACACGGTCACGATGCGTACGATACTGGATTGCCTGACAAGCGCTTCCTGCTGCGTGGTCCAGCTGTGCAGGTTGTGTGCGATGACCGGCATACGGGTGGCGTCGGGGACAAGTTGTCGATGTATTAATTTAAGACAGCGTTTAAACAGGCGAGCGGTGGTCATGCGTGCGGGCAGGTGGGTTGATCAGCGGTTGCGAACGGGTGAGTGGTCAGAGGGGGCGGTCGGTATCGGACGTTTAAGTTGCTCCAACACCTCATCTTTATGGCCATCCAATAAAATCGTGCCCTCATGCATGAGTACGATGCGCGTGGCTGTGGCCAAATGTGACGTTTTGTGGGTGGCGTAAATAACGCCGCAGTTTGCAGGCAGCTGCTTGAGAAGCCTGAGCAGTAGTTCTTGGGTCTGACTGTCGAGGTGCGAGTCGGCTTCATCGAGAAGCAGCAATCGCGGCTGAATCAGACAGATGCGCGCCAGAATCAGGGCTTGTCGCTGGCCTGATGACAAGTTTCGCCCATGCTCCTGAACCTCATGGTCCAGCCCGTTGGGCAAGTGGGCGATCCAATCGGACAAGCCCATAGATTTGAGCGCTGACAGGCATTCTTCGTCGCTTAACCAGTGTCGGCCCAGCTTTAAATTGCTGCGCAGATTACCTCGAAACAGTACTGGATCTGAGCCCAGATACACCACATGGTTTCGATAATCGTGAGGTTGCCACTGCCCGATATCGCGATGGTTGACGAGCAGTTGACCCTGATCGACGGGTATCAGGCCCGCCAGTAATTTGAGTAGTGTTGATTTGCCCGACCCCATGTGACCAATCAGTGCTATGCGTTCGCCCGTGACCACCCGAAGTGACGGGATATTGAGCTGAGGGACTTCGTTGTTTCGATAAACGACCTTGATGTTGGACAGCGTGATGTCCAGGCCGTGGTTGACAGGCAAGGGTTGTTGCGTTGGATTGGACTCGTCCCGCTGATGCATAAAGGTATTCAGTCCGCTAAAACCTCGGTAGACCGTGCTCAGTTGGGTGAGCGTATTGATCCACAGTGAAACGGGTTGGGCACAACGCATCATGATCATCGACGAGGCGATCAGTGCCCCTACACTGATACTGGATTCACCTACGAGGTAGACGCCAATACACAATACTGAGACCCACGCCAGCTGTTGCGATAACTGTGTCCACAGGTTGATTCGGTAATGCACGGTTTTTAGCTGGTGGGTGGTATCCCTGACATTCATTGTTGACGCCAGTAACCGTCGGCTGGCCCAATGGTTTGCATTGACGCTTTTGAGGGTGTCTCTGGCGTTGATGGTTTCGAGCCACAGCGCGTGATGATCCGTTGTCTGGGTATGTGCGGTCTCCCCGAGCTTTTTAAGCTGCAGGTACCCTGACCATGTGAGCCCCATACACAGCGCAACAGACAAGAGGACCGGAATGGCCAGCGCCCAGTGAACCAGTGCCAGTATGGTTATATACAGAAACAGAAATGGCAGGTCAACGGCCAGGATGGCCATGCCCGAGGTCATGAGTTCGCGTAGCGATTCGAAGGTTTTTAACTGCTGGTAAAACTCGGTGGCCCCCGCCACCTGGATCGTCGGTTTGACGTTAAACAGTTTTTGCAGGATGCGTTGTGTCACGGCCACATCAATCCGTTGTCCGGAGATATCGAGGAGGTGATGGCGTGCAAGTTTGAGGAGGAAGTCTGCACAATACGCGATGCCGATACCCAGAACCATCATCCACAGCGTGTCGGTCGAATTGTTTGGAATAATGCGGTCGTAAACATGCATCGCAAAAAACGGTTGAATCAGGGCCAAGCCGTTGATGATCAGCGCTGCCGCCAGCAGCTCCTTGAACAAGGGGGCGTGCGCGATGACAGGCTCCATGAACCATTGCGCGCTTCGTATATCACTGAACAATTGCCCCCAGTGGTAAGCCGTGTTGCTGGTCACTTCAGGGGGGGGCACGGTCTGCCACTCGATGGCCCGGATCAAGCTGTCTGTAGGGAGCGTCAGTGAATCGTTTTCTACAACCAGCAGGTGGCCGCGGCCAGTCTGCAGAATGGAGCCTGGGGGCAGCAGATGCAGCGAGGCCAGAGATGGGGCCTCGTGTACAAACACTTTTTTTCCGAGTTCTACCCACAGGGAGTCCAGTTGCTCCATGACCGGTTGATCCTGGTTGGTAAGCATCATGCGCGCTTGGGCGACTGGAAAGGCGATCTCTTGCAGTTCAAATGATTGGGCAAGGGCTGTGAGCCATTGTTCTGGCGTTGGTTCGACAGGGGCTGCGCCAACAGGAGTCGGCTCGGGTGTGTCGAATCGGGGGAGTGCTTGAGTCTGCATGGTGACCGCGTTGTGCTGATGGAGCACAGCCATAAAAAAAGGTTGACCGGATGATCAACCTTTAATAACACGGACTATTAAATTGCAACGAATCTAGCTGGATGTAGCTAACTATATGTAGTTATATTGTGCCTAAACCCATCGTTGATTCGGCATAAAACTTGGTCAGACGCTGGTTACACACCCATAAAATCGCGTTTACCCACTGGGACACCGTTGTGACGCAGCAAGTTATACGCGGTGGTCGAGTGGAAGTAAAAGTTGGGCATGACAAAGCGATAGAGATAGGTCTGTCCGTCCATGGTCATGACTTCGCCACGCATCTTCAGTTCGATGGTGCGCTCAGCCGACTGCTCAAAGGTGGAGGCGTCCAGTCCGCGGATAAATGCCAGGGTTTTCGCAATACGTTCCTTGGCCTCTTCCATGGTGCTTTCTTCGTCCGCAAAGGTGGGTACTTCGACACCGGACAGGCGCGCGCCGGCGCCCTTGGCAAAGTCACACACAATTTGGATCTGTTTGATCAGAGGGAACATGTCGGGAAACAAGCGGGTGCCCAGCAACACATCCGGACTGTAGTTCAGGCTGGCGGCATGGGCAATGGCCTTGTCCAGTAGCTTGCTCAGGTTGGTAAGCATGTGGTCCATCAGTGGAACGCTGGCTTGATACATGGTGATCATAGGTTGCCTTTCGTTGAACGGGTGCTAGACGAGGTTGTGGAATGACAGGACATCGACGATATCGCCGGCTTTCAGATTGCCTTGTTCGTGTGACAGTACCATGAGTCCGTCAGCTTGAGCCATGCTGCGCAATACACCTGCGCCTTGCGCGCCAGTGAGGCTGGCCTGCAGCGTGCCATCGGGTGCGTAGGCTAATTGTGTACGTTGGTATTCGGTACGGCCTGGCCGTTTGCGAACCTCGTGGGTAAGCGTGGCTTTGAGCATGGGAATGGGTTTGACCGCGGCACCTGCCAGTTGGGTCAGCGCACGCTGTGCAAATGCATAGAACGTGACCATCACGGCGACGGGGTTACCGGGCAGGCCAAACAGGGCGGCGGATTTGTCGCCGTGCCTGACGTGGCCAAACGCCATTGGGCGTCCGGGGCGCATGGCGATTTTCCAGAACTGTACATCACCAAGTTTTTGCATGAGGTCTTTGGTGAAGTCGGCTTCACCGACCGAAACACCGCCTGAGGTGATGATCGCGTCCGCTTGATCGATGGCGGTGATCATCGCCTGTTCAAGGGCGGCGGGATCGTCTTTTACAACACCCATGTCAATGATCTCGACAAACCGCAAGCGGGTGAGCGCACCAAACAGGGTGTAGCGGTTACTGTCGTAGACGCAGCCTTCGTCCAGTGGCTGGCCAATCGAGCGTAGTTCATCGCCGGTGGAGAAAAAGGCAACCCGCAATTTGCGTTTGACTTTGACTTCGGCCACGCCCAGCGATGCCAGCAAACCCAGATCGGCCGGTTTGATGATACGACCTGCCGGCAAAGCCACTTGCCCTTGGGCCAGATCCTCGCCGGCCAGGCGACGGTTGTCGCCCGCTTTCACGGCCCCGTGCGGGATGGTCAGCTGGTCGGCCTCACAACGGACGTTTTCCTGGATGACCACCGTATCGCACCCTGCAGGCATCACGGCTCCGGTCATGATGCGGACTGCTTGTCCAGCGGACACCGCTTGTTCAAAGGCTTTGCCGGCAAACGCGGTGCCAATCACGCGCAGCTGTGTGTCGCCATCCGGCTGCAAGCTGTCGCCTGACAGGGCGTAGCCATCCATCGCGGCGTTGTCATGGGCCGGTACATTGATGGTGGATATGACATCCTCGGCCAGTACGCGGTCCAATGAGGAGCGCAGCGCCAGTTGTTGGTGACCGGTGATGGTTTGCAGACTCTGGGATATGGCCTGCCAGGCGATGTCGACGCGCAGGGCATCGGGGTCAAAATCGGACAGGCAGGAGGTCACTGCGGAAATGGTTTTCATGCTAGATCGGTTCGTGTTTCGAGACGTTTGAGTTCTTCGAGGGTGTTGACGTTGATAAAGCGGTCAGGGCAGTCATCGAACGGCACTTCAGCCACGTTCAGCGTGGCGTACCAGGCGTCGATTTTGCGTCCTCCGGCTTTAAGAAAATTATCCAGATGCTCACCCAGTAGCGTGGGCAACAGGCAAAACACCGGGTGTGCCTGATCACCGGTTTTGGCCACAGCGATGTCGCTGCGCTGTTCGGCCATGGCGGCGGACAGCCGTTTGACGAGATCAAGGGGGATCAGGGGCACATCACAGGGTGCTGATACGATAAAGTCGGTGTGTGCGTAGGTCAGCCCTGAGTGAATCCCGGCCAGCGGGCCAGCAAACCCAGCGTGCACGTCGAGAATGACGGGTACACCAAATGACTCATAGGCTGCCAGATTTTGGTTGGCGTTGATCATGAGGTCGCCGACTTGTGGTCCCAGGCGCATCATGACGTGTGCCGCCATGGGAAGACCCTTGAAGGGCTGAAGGCCTTTGTCGACGTTGCCCATGCGGCGGCCTTGCCCGCCTGCCAGAATGATGCCGGTGATTTGAGAGTGATCTATCATGCAAAAGCCGTCAAAGGGGTGGTTTGATAGCGGGACTGGCCGGTAAACAGCAGGTAGTGTTTGCCCTGGCAGCGGCCGATCATGGTCAAACCGAGTTGTTGCGCAATCGAATAGCCCATTTGTGTCAGGCCTGAACGTGACAGCAAAACGGGGATGCCCATGTTGGCGCACTTGATGACCATTTCGGAGGTCAAACGGCCGGTGGTGTAGAAAATCTTGTCATCCGGTTCAATTTGCTCAAGCGCCATGTAACCCGCGATGGCGTCGACGGCATTGTGTCGTCCCACATCTTCGACAAATTTGAGAATACTGCCGCGATTGTCTCCGGCATTGCTGCAAAGCGCGCATCCGTGAACGGCACCGGCTTCCTTGTAAATGGATTCAAAAGAGCGTACCGATTGCATCACTGCATAGATAACTTCTTCATTGACGCGCGGGCCGTCCGGTAAACGAATCGATTCCAGATGCGCCATCATGTCGCCAAACACGGTACCTTGGCCGCAGCCGGTGGTGACGGTTTTTCGGGACAATTGTTCCTCGGCGTTACGGATATCCCAGATGGTTTGGCCCACCTCGTTCATGTAGGTGCTGGTGACCGAGACCGAATCCACGTCCCAGTCGACCTGTATGGCCGCGATTTCATGGGCGCTAAGTATCAGACGCTGATTCAGCAACCAACCCAGTGCCAGCTCCTCTGGTGCGCTGCCAAGCGTCATGAGTGTGACCAGTTCGCGTTTGTCTAGATACAGGGTGAGCGGGTGTTCACCTGCGATGGGTGTGGGCACAGTTTGACCCCGTTCATTGATGGCATCTACTGTGACCGTAGCGGGTCGGGCGTTGTAGGTCCTCGTGATGCGTGAGGTGGTGGTCACATCAAAACCTTTCCTGGCAGGCTGTTGGTTTAAAGGACAGGAGGTATTTAGCCACCGATGTAGGACATCTCGACCTTGTTCAGTTGGCGTAATGCAACGGTGTCAGCGGTTCTGATCTCGCTGTATCGATCGCTCCGTTCTCCCCAGACGTTGGCAATCGCTTGCTTGAGATCGTGATCACTGGCGTGTTGACCGGATGCGGGACGAAGCAGGGCACGCAGGTCATGTCCGCGATGCGCAAACAGACAGGTGTAAATTTTGCCTTCAGTCGATAAGCGTGCCCGTGTACAGCTGCTGCAAAATGCCTGGGTGACCGAGGAGATGACGCCGATCTCGTTGCTGCCGTCTGCGTAAGACCACCGTTGCGCCACTTCGCCCTGGTAGTTGCTGTCGGTAGGCACCAGCGGTTCCACCTGCTGGCTGATCAGGTCGACCACGGCTTGGCTGGGAAGTACCTCGTCCATTTTCCAGCCGTTGCTTGAACCGACATCCATATATTCAATAAAGCGGACGATGTGGGGTGTCGATTTGAAGAAGGCAGCCATGGGGACAATTTGGTCCTCGTTCCAACCCTTTTTTACAACCATATTGATCTTGATCGGCGACAGCCCGACCGCGTGCGCTGCTTCGATGCCGTTGATGACATCGGCAACGGCATAGTCCACATCGTTCATTTTTTTGAAAATGGCATCGTCCAGCGCGTCCAGGCTGACGGTGATGCGGCTAAGACCTGCGTCTTTGAGCGACTGTGCTTTTTTCGCCAGCAAGGATGCGTTGGTGGTGAGGGTCAAGTCGACCGGCTGACCGCTTGGTGTCTTGATGTTGGCAAGCATCTCGACGAGTTTTTCGAGATTTTTACGCAGGAGTGGCTCGCCGCCCGTGATACGAAACTTTTCGACCCCCAGTTGGGCAAACAAACCCGCCAGTCGTGTGATTTCTTCGAAATTGAGCAGATCTTTGTGGGGAAGGTAGGCGTAGTCGTTGTCAAAGACTTCTTTGGGCATGCAGTAAACACAGCGGAAGTTGCAGCGATCCGTGACTGATATGCGCAGGTCGTGCAGACGACGCCCGCGGGAGTCCTGCAAGGTTTGGGCAACCGTATGCAAGGGGAGGGTGCTGGGTACACTTGAATGGATGCGCGCATCCACCAAGGGTACGATCTTGTCTGTCATGTTTCAAATCCCGTACTGCTGTTTATGCAGGCCGCTGAGTCTTGGGGTTTACACCCTAGAGAATCGCAAGCCCTTATTGTATTGTTCAATACATAGATTGTGCCCCTCGCGGGCGGTCTAAGCAAATAGAGTGAGTGTCTGCGTTTTTCAAAGGTATACATAGGGTTGTAATGGTGATGGATGATAGTCATGGACGGTGATTTTTCGTCTGCGCTGGCCTTGGTTTCGATCGGGGTGGTGTTAGAACAGCGCGAGTTAAAGTCAGCCTGGCAGAGCCACGCGTGGGTTGTATCTGAGGTGGTTCCGATGGATGCCCCATGTGAGCCAGCTGACGGGCGAGTGCAGTCAGCCTCGCTGGGGGTATTTGCTGACGAGCTGGAGGGCTATTTTTTAAACCTGTCGACCGAAGACCCACGGGTGTTTGTGTTGCTTCGCACACAAGAAGACGGGTCGATGGACGATTGTCCTGTTGTGCATGCCGCCACGCTGAGTTACAACGAAGCGGCTCGTTGGATGGACGCCGGGGAGCGGGTCGATTCCATCGGCATGCCAGAGCCTTTTAAGCCCTGGTTGGCAGAGTATGTTGATCGCAATTACAAGCCTGAACCCAAAAAGCGTCGTCGGCCGGCGTCCTTTGTCAGTCCGGAGAAGCGTGATGCCCATTGATAGATTAAATGATGGGACTGACCCGCCCGAACCGCCATCAGAAGGCGGCTTTTTAAGCCGTTGGTCACAGCGTAAGCAGCAGGCTCGTCGGGGCGAAGTCCCAGAGCAGCTCTCCGATCCGATGGAGTCGGCTGGAGCTCCACCCGCTACACACGCTCAAGAGATGCCTTTGCCTGAGCCCACCTTGCGTGAGGCTGAGCAGTTGACCAGTGAGAGTGACTTTTCACGTTTTGTCAGTGCCGGCGTCAAGCCTGATGTTAAAAACATGGCGCTCAAAAAGCTCTTTACGGACAAGCACTTTAATCAGATGGATGGTCTGGATATTTACATTGATGATTATGGTATTGCAGACCCGTTGCCTGAGGGGTGGCTTGAAAAAATGGAACACGTCAAGGGCTGGCTGATTCCTCGGGAACCCGAAACCCCTGTACAGGCCGGCATCGACGTACAGGCCGATGCCATTGATGAGTCTGTACCTGGTCCCCACGCTGATGTTGACGCGCCGAGCTCAGAGGCAATGGATCCACCTGTGCAGGACAATATGTCGCGCCACTCCCAAAGTGACTGAGACAATTTGTCCCAGCAGGCTGTTTGCCGCCAATGGTGAGCCCCGTAAGCCAATGATTTATTGAGAGTATCACCCTTGCAGTCAAGTGGCATACCGATTGCATGCTGTTCAATACATTGCGTCTTCCAAAGGCTATCGGGTGAAACAGGTATTGCTCTGCAGTTGTGGTGAATCATTGAGTCAGGCCGGTGTTGCGCCAGCGGATCAATGGTTGCCTGTTTCTGTTTTTCCTGACAAAACTCACATTCGTATGGTGACCCATTTATGCCGTGGTGGTCACTCTCAGTTGACCGAGGCGGGTCAGCAGGCTGACGAAGTATTGGTTGGCTGCACGCAGGAGCAGCGTTTGTTTGAGGCCTTGGCCTCCGACCGTCAACAGCACGTCACTGCCGGCGTGCAATTTATTAACCTCAAACCGTTTGCATTGCCTCGCGATGTCGGCGCCCAAGGTGTATTGGCTGCTCTGATAGCGGGCGCAATGGCGCCCACAGGTGAACCGGTTGCCAGTGTCAGTTATGAGTCAAAAGGACGCATTGCGTTGATCGGCAAGGCCAGTCAGGTCATGCCCTGGGCCCGCCAATTGGCAGGCTCAATGTCCGTGTTGGCGCTGGTGTCCGAGGCCGATGCTCAATTGATCGACCCGGTGCGCTCTGTGGATGTACAGTCAATCACGGTCAGGCAGATCAGTGGCTGGTTGGGTCATTTTTCGATCACCGCCACACAAAGCAATCCGATTGATCTGGAATTGTGCACTCGTTGCGATCGCTGTGTGACTGCATGTCCGACAGGGGCAATTGCAGCAGATACCCTCCAGGTTAATTTGGAACAATGTGACGGCCAGCGGGCTTGTGTCGCAGCCTGTGGTGCGACGGGGGCGATTGATTTTTCCGCGCTGGGGCGTGAGGTGTCGCTGGAGGTTGATCTGGTGATCGATTTCAGACCCACAACGACGATCCAGGCCGCTCATTTGCCCGTCGGTATGTGGCATGTCGGCACCGCCGATACGGTTGACCAGGCTCGCGTCGTGATGCAGGCCAGTCAAATGGTCGGTGAGTTTGAGAAGCCCAAATTTTTTCAGTACAAGCAAAGCATTTGTGCCCATGGCAAATCGGCCAAAGTGGGTTGCACGGCATGTGTCGACGTTTGTAGCACCCAGGCGATTTCCAGTAAGGGGGATCGTGTGTCTGTGGAGCCGCATTTGTGCCTGGGCTGTGGTGCCTGCTCGACGGTGTGCCCAACCGGTGCCATGCGTTTTAACTACCCGGCAGCGCCGGTGCTTGGCAAAACGATTCGCACCATGCAACAGGCGTTTGATGCGGTGGTCAAGGGGCACGCCGGCATCGGCTCAACCCTGTTGATCACAAATGACGAGGGGGGACGTTCTGCGTTCGAAGCTTACCTGAGACAGGTCAAACTGGGTGTGGCTCAAGGCCCGCTTCAATCGGTCGTGCCCTTGTACGTTCATCACAGCGCCAGTGTCGGCATGGACCTATGGCTCTCAGCCATTGCCTATGGTTATTCGCATGTTCATATTGCCCTCGATGGTTCAGAAGCGGCTGAGTATCGAACTGCATTGGCTGAACAGATTCACCTTTGCAATATCATTTTAGGCGCGTTTGGCTTGGGCCCATCACGTATTGGGTTGTTGGACAGTACTCACTCTGATTGGACAAAACGCTGGCAAACAGCCTCGCAAGCCAATCCCTACACGCCGGCAACTTTTGCGGTGAGCGAGTCTAAGCGAACTACGCTGGAGTTCTGTTTTGACCATTGGATGGCACAGATGGAGTCCTCGGCTGTCCACGCGTTGCAAAACACCCCGTTGGCATTACCTGAAAGAAGTCCTTTTGGTTCGGTCCGGGTTGACACGCAGAAGTGCACGCTGTGCATGTCGTGTACGGGCGCATGTCCTGCCTCGGCGCTGATGGATAACCCGCTGGCGCCCGAGCTGCGCTTTGTAGAGCGTAACTGTGTGCAATGCGGTTTGTGCGCAACAACATGCCCGGAGGGCGCCATTGAGTTGGTGCCCCAATTAACCGTAGGCGATCAGGCCAAAGCCATTCAGGTGCTCAACCAGTCAAAACCCTTTTATTGCATTCACTGCGCAAAGCCCTTTGGTACGGAACACATGATCAAGAGCATGATGACACGCCTGTCCGGGCACAGCATGTTTGCCGGTCATCTGGCGCGTTTGCAGATGTGCGCGGACTGCCGGGTGGTTGATATGTTCTCGGCCACCAATGAAATGACCATTCATGAGGTAAACCGCCCATGACAAGGATTCACCATATCGACGGATTGACCGGTGAAGACTGGGCACGAGCAGATTTTTACGCGTTGTTGTCCGTGTTGTATGCCAATCCATTGTCGCCGCAATTACTACAGCAGATCGCCCAATCTGCGTTGATGAATCAGTCAGAGGAGACGCCGTTAGGGCGTGCCTGGCTGGCATTGATCGAGGCGGCGGGTCACCGGCCCCTTGATGACTGGCAAACCGAATACAACACCTTGTTTGTCGGGGTGGGCAAACCGGAGATTTTTTTAAACAGCTCTTATTACCTGTCCGGCTTTTTGCATGAGAAGCCCTTGGCGCAACTGCGCTCTGATTTGTCTGTGCTGGGATTGGGACGAGCTTTGCAAGTGTTCGAAACTGAAGACCACTTGTCGTTTTTGTGTGAAGTGATGCGCTATTTGATCACGACGGATTCCCCACCTCGTTCGATTGACGATCAGCGCCATTTTTTTCAGACGCATATCGCGAGCTGGGTTTACAAAGTGCTGGATGTCATTGATCAACACCCGCACGCCGATTTATTTATCACCGTTGGGCACTTGGCCCGCGCGTTTTTTGAGGTCGAACAAATGTCGTTCGATTTTGAAGTTTAGTATTTGAAGGAGGTCAGTGATGAGCGATAAAAAATCCAAAGATCAGACGGTGGTCAGTCGCCGCAAATTCCTGTTGGGTGTAGGAACGGGTGCTGCGGCCGTCGGTGCTGCGGTGGTGGCGGGTCGCCCAGCCTCCCACGGTACTGAACCACAGGTCCATGCAGACATTGAGCCGGTCAAAGGCAAAGGTTACCAGGTCAGTAGTCATGTCCAGAATTACTACCGTACTTTAAAAGTGTGAGAGGGCTATCATGCTACTGACAAAAAAAGAGGCATTCACGGGCGCTGTAGATCACAGCGGTGCTCAGCGCGTCCTGCAAAAAGTAAAAAGCACCATCGGCACCACCATGGATCGCCGTACTTTCCTCAAGCGCTCAGGTATTGGTGTGGGTGCGGGTACCGTGGCCTCGCAGCTACCGTTTAATTGGGTCACCCCAGCTACGGCTGCTGACAAACCGGCCGAGGGCGGTAGCAAGCCCGAGGTGCGTCGTACTGTATGTACCCATTGCTCTGTTGGATGTGCTACCGATGCGGTGGTGCAAAACGGGGTTTGGGTACGTCAGGAACCTGTGTTTGACAGTCCCATCAATATGGGGGCTCACTGCGCCAAAGGCGCTGCTTTGCGTGAGCACGGGCACGGCGAGTACCGCCTCAAATACCCGATGAAGCTGGTGAACGGCAAATACCAGCGTATCAGCTGGGACCAGGCGCTGAGCGAAGTATCCGCCAAAATGCTGGAGCTCAAAAAGCAGAGCGGCCCGGATTCAGTTTTCTTTGTTGGTTCGTCCAAACATAACAACGAGCAGTCCTACCTGCTGCGCAAGTTTGTATCCTTGTGGGGCACCAATAACTGCGATCACCAGGCGCGTATCTGTCACTCCACCACGGTAGCGGGTGTGGCCAACACCTGGGGCTACGGTGCGATGACCAACTCCTACAACGATATGCAAAACACCAAGTGTGCGTTGTATATTGGTTCGAATGCGGCCGAGGCGCATCCTGTGTCCATGTTGCACATGCTGCACGCCAAAGAGACCGGCGCCAAGATGATTGTGGTCGATCCACGCTTTACCCGCACGGCAGCCAAAGCAGACGAATACATACGAATCCGCTCCGGTTCAGACATTCCGTTCCTGTTTGGCATGCTGTATCACATTTTTAAAAATGGCTGGGAAGACAAGGATTACATCAAAGCCCGTGTCTATGGCATGGACAAGATCAAGGAAGAGGTCTTGTCCAAATGGACGCCAGACAAGGTTGAAGAGGCCTGCGGCGTACCGGAGGCGCGGGTGTACATGGCAGCCGAGATGATGGCTAAAAACCGCCCCAGCACGGTGGTTTGGTGTATGGGTCAAACACAGCACACCATTGGCAATGCGATTGTCAGAGCGTCCTGTATTTTGCAACTGGCTCTGGGCAACATAGGCGTGTCCGGCGGCGGTACCAATATTTTCCGTGGTCATGACAACGTACAGGGCGCAACCGACGTTGGTCCTAACCCTGACTCATTGCCTGGGTACTACGGTTTGGCTGCGGGTGCATGGAAACATTGGTGTGCTGTCTGGGGTGTGGATTACGAGTGGCTTAAAAAGCAATACGCACCGGGCATGATGGAAAAGTCTGGTATGACGGTGTCACGCTGGATCGATGGTGTCCTGGAGAAAAACGAGCTCATTGATCAAGAGTCCAATCTGCGTGGCTTGATATTCTGGGGTCATGCGCCCAACTCCCAAACCCGTGGCCTTGAGATGAAAAAGGCCATGGACAAGCTGGATATGCTGGTGGTGATTGATCCTTATCCCTCAGCGACTGCCGCCATGGCAGCCATGCCCGGCGATCCTAAAGATCTCAATCCCAATCGAGTGGTCTATCTGTTGCCTGCGGCCACGCAGTTCGAAAGCTCAGGTTCATGCACCGCGTCAAACCGATCCTTACAGTGGCGTGAAAAGGTGATTGAGCCCTTGTTTGAGAGCCGCACTGACCACATGATCATGTATCAGTTTGCGCAAAAGTTTGGTTTTGACAAAGAGTTCATGGCCAAGTCCAAACTGGTCGAAGGCAAGGGCGGGATGATGGAGCCCGAAATTGAATCGGTGCTGCGCGAAATCAACCGTGGGACCTGGACCATCGGCTACACAGGGCAAAGCCCGGAGCGGTTGAAGTTGCACATGAAAAACATGCACACCTTTGATGTTAAAACGCTCAAGGCCAATGGGGGCCCATGCGACGGGGAGTATTTCGGTCTGCCATGGCCATGTTATGGCACTCCAGAGATGAAGCATCCTGGCTCTCCCAATCTATATCAAACTGACAAACACGTGATGGATGGGGGGGGGAATTTCCGCGCCAACTTTGGAGTAGAGCGCGATGGCGTGTCACTGCTCGCCGAAGATGGCTCCCACTCCAAGGGGGCTGATCTGACCACTGGCTATCCCGAGTTTGATCATGTGCTGCTGAAAAAGCTGGGTTGGTGGGATGAGTTGACCGACGAGGAAAAAACCAAGGCGGAAGGCAAAAATTGGAAGACCGACTCCTCTGGTGGCATCATCCGTGTGGTCATGACCAAGCATGGTTGCCATCCGTTCGGTAACGCCAAGGCCCGCGCCGTGGTATGGAATTTCCCCGACCCTGTTCCTCAGCACCGGGAGCCGCTGTATTCGACCCGTCCCGATCTGGTGGCCAAATACCCTACGCACGATGATAAAAAGGCCTTCTGGCGTTTGCCGACTCTGTACAAAACCGTGCAGGAAAAGAACAAGGATATTGGCAAGGATTTCCCTCTGATCATGACATCTGGTCGTCTGACCGAATACGAGGGCGGCGGCGAAGAAACCCGCTCGAACCCATGGCTGGCCGAGTTGCAGCAAGACATGTTTATCGAGATTAATCCGAAGGCAGCCAACGATCGCGGGATCCGCAATGGCGAGATGGTTCATGTCAAAACCCCAACGGGTGCACGTTTGACGGTCAAGGCGATGGTGACTGAGCGGGTAGGGCCCGATACTGTCTTTATGCCGTTCCACTTCTCTGGATGGTGGCAAGGCAAGGACCTGAAGGAATACTACCCTGAGGGTGCACATCCGATTGTGCGCGGTGAGGCGATCAATACCGCCACCACGTATGGTTATGACTCGGTCACGATGATGCAGGAAACAAAAACCACCGTCTGCAATGTTTCAAAAATTGCCTGATTGACAGCGCGAGTTTAGGAGAAGAAAAATGGCACGAATGAAGTTCTTGTGTGACACAGAGCGCTGTATTGAATGCAATGGCTGTGTGACCGCCTGTAAAAATGAGCATGAGGTTCCTTGGGGTGTTAACCGCCGTCGGGTGGTGACTGTCAACGACGGTGTGCAGGGTGAAAAATCCCTGTCGGTGGCCTGTATGCATTGCTCCGACGCACCCTGTATGGCGGTATGTCCCGTCGACTGTTTTTATAAAACGGACGAGGGTGTTGTATTGCATGACAAAGATCTGTGTATTGGTTGCGGTTACTGTTTCTACGCCTGTCCGTTTGGCGCTCCCCAATTCCCGCAGGAAGGTGCCTTTGGTCTGCGGGGCAAAATGGATAAATGCACCTTCTGTGCGGGTGGTCCCGAAAAAGACGGCAGCCAGGAAGAGTTCGAAAAATACGGGCGCAATCGATTGTCCGAAGGCAAATTGCCTGCCTGCGCAGAAATGTGTTCTACCAAAGCGCTCCTGGGTGGTGATGGTGACGTCATTTCCGAAATTTTCAGAAATCGGGTCACCAACCGGGGCAAGGGTTCTGAGGTCTGGGGCTGGAGCAGCGCATACGGCAAGCCAGACAAACCAGCCGCTGAGGGACCTAAGGTCGAAGGAGGCAAATCATGAACCGTACTGCCAAGCGACTATTCTTATTGCTCGGTGCTTGCAGTGTGGCGTTACTGGCCCAAGGCTGCATGAAGCCAGAGGCTGCGGACATGGCGGGTCACAAGCCTGGCATGTACGCAGGCAAACCAGATACCCATCCATATGAAGCAGCCAAGACGGACTTTACCTATGGCACCTGGTCCGCTGGCGATAAAGCAGCCTGGCAAGCCAATTTGCGGGCCCGAAACCAGAACCAGAACGAGTACAACAAGGCGCCATCGGCGAAGTAGGAGGCACTATGCTCAATCGTTTATGTACGATCGCGCTGACGATGTGTTTGATGGCTGGCAATGTGGCGTGGGCCCAGGATTCAGCGGCGCCGAACCCCAATCAACCATCGACTGGCAGCGCGAGTGCGGCACCGTCGACGCCTGCTGCGCAGCAATACGAACGGCAAAAAGCGCAGCCGGGCAACAATGCGCCCATGTGGCGTGAAGTTAATTCGGGTAAAGAGCACTACACCAGCATTGCCGGTAAGGAACGTGGTGTACTGATTCAGCATACCGGTCAACAATGGCGCTTACTGCGAAACGGGCAGATCTCGCTGTACGGAGGCATGGCTGTTGCGGGTGTATTTGTCTTGCTGTCGCTGTTTTACATGATCAAAGGCCCCATCAAATTACCGTACCCGCCAACGGGTCGCCTGATTGAGCGGTTTACCTCGGCTGAGCGAATGGCGCACTGGACCATGGCTTTTTCGTTTGTGGCGCTGGCCATGACAGGATTGATCATTATTTTCGGCAAATATGTACTGCTGCCTGTAATTGGTCATACCCTATTTTCGTGGCTCACCATCTTGGGTAAAAACATACACAACTTTGTGGGCCCTTTGTTCTCGGTCAGCATCGTCGTCTTTTTTATCATGTACGTCAAAGATAACTTTCCCAACGCAGCCGACATCAAGTGGATGCTCAAAGGAGGAGGCTTTTTAGGGGGCGAGCATATCCCCAGTGGCCGCTTTAACATGGGTGAAAAGCTTTGGTTTTGGGGGGGAGTGACCCTTCTGGGACTGGTGGTCAGCTCATCTGGCTATGTACTCGATTTCCCCAACTTTGAGCAAACGCGCTTTACCATGCAGCAGGCCAACGTGATTCACGCGATCGCTGCGCTGATTTTTGTATCCATGTCACTGGGCCATATTTATATCGGCTCAATCGGCATGGAGGGCGCTTTGGATGCCATGCGTTACGGCTATGTGGACGAAGCGTGGGCCAAAGCCCATCACGAAGATTGGTTCAATGACATCAAAGCCGGCAAGATCCCTGCGGTACGCACGGCTGAAGGCAAAAACACGCTTGGTTCCCAAGCATTTAATCCCGCTCAAAGTTAATTTTCTGACAGGAACCGACATGACTACATTCAGACAATTGTTCGCGACGATCGGGGTGGGGGTGCTGCTCGCATCCGCCATGGGGGTCGCAACCGCCAAACTACCCCCCCTGACTGATGAGCAAAAAGCCAAAGCCGAAGAGACCAAGGCAAAGGCCGCTGCGGCAACTGCCAAAGATGCCGAGTTGTTGACCAAATCACAAGACCAGGTGGCTGCTCGGTATATTGCTCAAATGAAAGCCAAAGGGGTAACGGTTAAACCCACACCAATTGCAGCCCCCACACCAATTGCAGCTCCCACAGCACCCGCCGCAGGGGCTGCCCCAGCAGCTGCCGCCAAGAAATAAATCAGGTAAATACGCCTTGGCGTAACCACTTGGTGGCGATCCATTTTTCTCCCGAAATAACTGGATCGCCACCGTGCAGGGTGAGGGTGTCCGGTGTTGGCGTTGCATATGAGAAAAAAACCGCATTGCCCTTGATCGCCGCGACCTGAACCCCTGTTTCTGGAAAGCTGGTGGATCCACCTTGCTTGGGTGTGTTCAGATATAGAATCAGTGTCCCCAGCCGTTGACCTCCACGCTGCAAGTGTACGGCGCTCCCGGTATCCTTGGGATCAAAATAATCGTTGTGTGGCTCATACTGACCTCCTGGAAGGTAATGGAGAACCTGAAGCCCTTCTCCGTGCTCAATCGGCCACTGCAATACATGGGAGATGCGTTTCTCGATACGCTCAATCAAGGAGTTTTCCATCTGTTGGAAAAACATGCCTTCGCTGACTCGGGCTTTGTGCTCAACGGAATCGCCGGTATCCCGATCCACCGTTAATGATTTGCTTAATCGGGGCCTTGCCAGCTCAATCAACTCATCACATTCGTCAATGCTCAACACGCCCTCAAGCACGACGATGCGGGGGTGTCTGATCGAGGTCAAAACCCTCACGTATTTGTCTCCTACAAACAGGGTTGACTCACCGTTTGAAATATTTGGACCTGGCATGGACAACGAGCTACTTTGATCGGTTTGAACAGCTGCAGACGGATCCGAATAGAGCGCCGCCTGGGGGTTGTCGGACAGGCACAGCATCTTTGCAATGATTTGAGCAGAAAAATCGGGGGCATAGCCTGATTTTATCATCGCCTCTTCCAGTGACTGAGGCGTACAGCCCCGTGCAGACTCCGTTTTAATCCAGTCTCGCAGGGCGGGTGTGTCACTGGTGTGCATATAAAAAAATCCCGATTCTAGGTAAAACAAGATTTTACCTAGAACCGGGATTTATCCAACCATGCTGTTTACTGGGCGGCTTTGTACTCAGATTTGGTTTCTACCTGAACCAGCGGCTCTGTAGAGGCGGGAGGCAACACAGGTCGCACACGTGGCGTGCGGACTGGCTTGGGTAACGCTGCCAAAACCGACTGCACCTGACTCCACTTGTTGCGATCTGTTTCAACCCATTTCAGGCCCGCCTGATTTAGAACGGCGTCCAACACCTCGCGGTTTGCCGCTGGTGCGCCATGTGAGGATGCTGATGCACTGGCTGGGCTTGTGGCAGCTGCGGCTACAACTTCTTGTGCTGTCACCTCAACGACCGTCTCAACAACCTGCGGTTCAACTGACACCTCAGGGGGAGCTTCATGGGTCACCATCGCAGGAGCAGGCTCGGCTGCATGCACTACCGCGGGTGCCGAAACGCTTTCAATCGCAGGCATGATGACCTGGACTGGCGTATGTACAACGGCGGTAAGATCCGCTACTGGAACCTCTGCGGCCTTAATCTCGGGAACTGCGGGTTGTTCAGCTTGCGCCGCGGTTGTCTCAAGACCAAGATCGGCATGAACAGGTGCGTCAGCCTGAACGGCCACCGTTGCATCCGCTGCGTCGGTGCCTTCATCGGCACCGTTGTCCGGGGCATTGTCTACCCCGTTGTCGCCAGAACCCTCTTGGCTACCGTCTGCGGCCGCGTCGCGACCACCCCGACCCCGCCGACGACGACGGCGGCGCTTGTTTTCGCGTCCGTTTTCGTCCGTGGCGTTATCCGAATCACCATAAGCCATGGCTTCCGCAATAGAGTTGGCGACTGCATCGACCTCATGTGTTTCACTGGCGCTCATTGCGACTGCGCCGGCTGTGGCCGCCTCGGCCCCCTCTGTAGCTGCATCCGTGGCGGTACCTAGGACAGGCGTGCCATCCGCATTCAATTCCACAGCACTTTGGCCTGAACGCTCACCTTGCCGGCGACGGTCTCGGCGTTGACGCGGCTGGCGACCTTCACGGCCCTCTGCGTTTCTCGCTGCATCCTCGCTGCTGCCTTCGACGGCCGTGGTCAGGCTGCCAGCGTCCTGGCGCTGGGTGTCGTTGCGTTCTGTACGCTCCCCACGTTCGCCGCGCTCTGCGCGATCTTGACGACCACCTCGCTGACGACGGCCCTGACGCTGTTCAGTGGCACCATCTGCCGTTTGTTCACCTGCCGCTGTTCCCGTCAGGCTGTTGCCTTGCTTGTCTTGCCGGTTGTCAGAGCGACTGTCCGTGCGGCCATCTGCGCGGCCGTCTGATCGACCTTCTGGGCGTTCGCCACGTTCCTGACCTCCACGGCGATTCTGATTGCGTGCATTGCCACGTTCGTTTCGGTCGCGACCTCCCTGACCGCGTCCGCCACGAGACTCTTTAACAGGCGCTGCCGGTGCGGGCAGTGCAACTACCGGTGTGATATCTACCATCGGTTTGCCCTTGAACCAGCTCATGATGCGTTGGATCAGGCTGGTTTTAACCGGGGAAACCACCGCGACTGGAGCTGGCGCCACCGCGGGGACTTCGCGCTGCACCACGGGAGCTGGCTGGGTGGGGATGATCCCTTTGATGACGGCTTCTTGACGTGGCTTTTGAGCCTCTTCAGATTTGCGGTCGTAATAACCCTCTTCAACCAGTGCATCGGCCATCTGGAAGCTGGGTTTTTCGTCTTCCAGCCGCTCGTCGTCGTGACGCAGGCGCTGCAAGTCGTAATGCGGTGTTTCCAGTCCCTTGTTGGGGATCAGGATGATCGATACCTTCAGGCGAGCTTCAAGTTTATGGATTTCGCCACGCTTTTCGTTCAGCAGGAAGGTTGCCACATCTACTGGCACCTGCGCATGAATGGCGGCAGTGCCTTCCTTCATGGCTTCTTCCTGGATGATGCGCAGAACGTGCAGCGCGGAGCTTTCCGTATCACGGATTACACCTGTGCCATTACAGCGTGGGCAGGTGGTGTGGCTGCCTTCACTCAGGGCCGGACGCAGACGCTGGCGGGACAATTCCATCAAGCCAAATCGGCTGATTTTTCCCATTTGCACGCGGGCACGGTCATAGTGCAGGGCATCTTTGAGGCGGTTTTCGACTTCACGTTGATTGGAGTTTTTCTCCATATCGATAAAGTCAATCACGATCAGTCCGCCGAGGTCGCGCAGTCGTAGCTGGCGGGCCGCTTCGTCGGCCGCTTCCAGGTTGGTGCGCAGGGCGGTTTCTTCAATGTCAGCACCGCGCGTTGAGCGGGCTGAGTTCACGTCGATGGCAACCAGCGCTTCGGTGTGGTCGATCACGATCGCTCCACCTGATGGCAACGGTACCATGCGGCTATAGGCGGTTTCGATCTGGTGTTCGATCTGGAAACGGGAGAACAGGGGAATGTCGTCACGGTAGCGTTTGACGCGATTCATCATGTCCGGCATGACGTGCATCATGAACTGGCGGGCCTGTTCATAGATTTCGTCGGTATCGATCAGGATTTCGCCAATATCCGGGTGGAAATAATCGCGAATGGCACGGATCACCAGGCTTGATTCCTGATAAATCAGGAAAGCGCCTTGGGTCGAACCACCGGCGGAGTCAACCGCGCGCCACAATTGCAGCAGGTAGTTCAAATCCCACTGAAGCTCTTCAACATTGCGCCCAATGCCGGCGGTACGGGCAATGATGCTCATGCCTTGAGGCAGTTGGAGCTGGTCCATGGCCTCGCGCAGTTCCTGGCGCTCTTCACCCTCGACGCGGCGGGATACGCCACCCCCACGAGGATTGTTGGGCATCAGGACCAGATACCGGCCAGCCAGCGAAATAAAGGTCGTCAGAGCAGCGCCTTTGTTGCCGCGCTCTTCCTTTTCGACCTGTACAAGCAATTCCTGGCCTTCGGTCAATGCATCCTGGATACGGGCTTTATTGACTTCGGTACCGGGTTTGAAATACTGGCGGGAGATTTCCTTGAAAGGCAGAAAACCGTGACGGTCTTCGCCATAATTGACAAAACAGGCTTCCAGACTGGGTTCAATCCGGGTAATGACGCCTTTGTAAATATTGCTTTTGCGTTGCTCGCGGCCCGCAGCTTCAATATCGATATCAATCAGTTTTTGGCCATCAACGATGGCAACACGCAACTCTTCTGAATGGGTTGCGTTAAACAACATGCGCTTCATGCACACTCCTGTAAGGGCAAGGCCCGTTGGGGTGGCAAGACTTTATAAACCGCGGCGCATCAGGATCACGCTTGGGCAAGCCCGATTGTCAAAGTTCTTTTGAAAGCAAAGGGTTATGAATTACAAATGGCCAGTTACGTGAACAGCCAATTTGTTCAACAAGTACGAATGAACGCAATAAATCCCCTTGGGTGCTCCTAAAAAAACGGTTAAACAATACTTAGTACTTAATATCCAAGCGAGTCTGCGACACGCTATCAAAAATCTTGCTCTGGTCAGCGGGCTTGTGAGCCGCACGCTAACCGAATCACCTTTTTTGCCGACATCCTGGGCTGACGGCGCGCCCTTTCCTATAAAATAGAGCGGTGAAGTTGCCAATCAAGGTTCAACAACCCTGTTAAATGCGCAGCAACATACGATGTTTGGCGCTTGCAACTTAAAACCACCCCTGATTATATGCACTTAAATCCCCAACAGCAAAAGCAAATAGAGGAATTTTCGGGTCCTACCCCCGATAAGGCCACCTTTTATGAGGTAAAAGAGGACGATATTGGCCAACGGCTTGATAATTTCCTGATCCGCATTTGCAAAGGGGTACCTAAAAGTCACGTGTATCGGATTATCCGGGCCGGTGAAATTCGTATTAACAAAGGCAGGGTCGATGCGCAGTATCGTCTTGCGCAGGGCGATCTGATTCGTATTCCGCCCATCCGGATTGCGATGCGGGAGGAGTCCTCTACGGCTGAGCACGTACCGCATCTGGATATTCCCATTCTGTATGAGGATGAGGGGTTTCTGGTGGTCAACAAGCCCTCGGGCATTGCAGTACATGGCGGCTCGGGTGTGTCTTTTGGTGTTATTGAGCGGATGCGAGCCACCCGAGGTGAGGAGGGTAAGCAACTGGAGTTGGTGCATCGGCTGGACCGTGAAACATCGGGTGTACTGGTTATCGCAAAAAAACGTCGAACACTCAATGTGTTGCAGGATCAAATTAGAGCCAGATCTTGGTCCAAGTTTTACCAATGCCTGGTCATGGGCAAGTGGTCTGAGCAACTCAAGGAGGTTGAGCTGCCCTTACTTAAGACTTTAAATGAACAAGGCGAACGGCGGGTTTACGTTCACCCTGAAGGCGCCGCAAGCCTGACAAAGTTTCGTATATTAAAGCGCTATCATGATGATTTACTGGGGGATTCAACACTAATGCAAGCCCAGCTCATCACCGGTCGCACCCACCAAATTCGTGTACATTGCCAATCGAAAGGGCATGTCATTCTGGGTGATGATAAATACGGCCAATTCGCGATTAACAGGATGTGGACCAAAATAGGTCTGAATCGTATGTTTCTGCATGCCGCAAGACTGGAGATCACGCATCCCTTGACCAACGAACCACTCACCTTTGAGGCGCCCTTGCCCGACGTGTTGCAGAAAGTTTTAGAAAGGTTGTCTCCTGATGGAGTTTGATTTAGTTGTTTTTGATTGGGACGGAACTCTCATGGATTCCACTTCAGTCATCACCAAGTGTTTAAGGCTCGCCTGTATGGATGCAGGGCTGCCCGATCCTGGCAAAGATGCCGCCTCGTATGTGATTGGTCTGGGTTTGGCCGACGCGCTTCGGCACACCGCCCCCGGCGCGACAGAGGCTCAGATCAAGCATCTCGTGGAGCGGTACCGTTTTCATTACCTGACCCAGGATCACGAGTTGGTCTTGTTTGACAACGCCATGGCGCTGGTTGAGTCGCTCAAGGAGCAGGGTGTCTGGCTGGCTGTGGCCACTGGCAAAACACGCGCCGGGCTTAATCGTGCTTTTGATCAGACGGGGATCGGTAAATGGTTTGACTCTTCTCGTTGTGCTGACGAATGCCACTCCAAACCCAACCCGCAGATGCTGATCGAGCTAATGAGTGAGTTTGGTGTCGATCCATCACGCACTGTCATGATTGGCGATACCACCCATGATTTGCTCATGGCGCAATCAGCTGGGACCGCCGGCGTTGGTCTGACCACGGGCGCACACCCTCAGGACTTATTGCTGCAAGCCAAGCCTCGGGCCATTTTTGAATCATTGACCGCTCTGGATCCTTGGCTGCAAGAACGGGTGACTCGTGTTAATAAAGGAGCGGCATCATGAGCGCGGTCGTATTTGAACCCATTCGTTTGTGTGATGCATCAACCTTGGAGGAGGGTGGCCACGGTTTCCGGTTCAAAGTCATGATTAGCGACGGAGAAAGCTCGGCTTTTGTGTTGCGGATCAATTCAGAAATCAGGGCTTACTTGAATCGCTGCAGCCACGTACCCGTTGAACTGGACTGGAATTACGGACAGTTTCTGGACGATTCCGGGTTGTACATCGTGTGCGCTACGCATGGAGCCAGCTATGATGGCGAGACCGGCGCCTGTGCAGGCGGGCCGTGTGATGGCAAGCCCTTGGTAAAATTGAATGTAGTAGAGTCTGACGGCGGGGTGTGGTGGCATCCCGATCAGCACGCAACCCCTCATCCTGATGGAATAGAAGATTAATACCCCATGAATGATCAACAAGATACAAACAGCCCAGGCTGGGAACTCCAACTGCTTGAAAAACTAGCCATGGAATCCCTCAATGAGCAGCGCCGCAAGCGCCGCTGGGGGATTTTCTTCAAATTGCTGGGTTTCGCTTATTTGACCGTGGTTATTTTAATGATCAGCGGTGTATCGACCAGTACCAAAAATTCGGTGACCACTCATACGGCGTTAATCGATCTCAAGGGTGTAATCGATGCTGATGGAGCTGCCAGTGCAGAAAAAATCAACAGCAGCCTGCAAGCTGCCTTTGCCGATAGCAACACGGCTGGAGTAATCGTTCGTATCAATAGCCCTGGCGGAAGCCCGGTTCAATCCGGGATGATTTACGACGAAATCCGCCGCTTGCGCAAAGCCAACCCAAAAATACCGCTGTATGTGGTGGTCGAAGAGATTTGCGCCTCTGGCGGTTACTACATTGCCTCTGCTGGCGACAAGATTTTTGTCGACAAGGCGAGCCTGATCGGCTCAATCGGCGTCTTGATGGATGGTTTTGGTTTTGAAGACGTGATGAAAAAAGTCGGTGTTGAACGTCGTCTGCTGACGGCCGGTGAGAACAAGGGTTTTCTGGATCCGTTTTCTCCCCAGTCCGACAAGCAAAAGCAGTTTGCGCTGGATATGCTTCACGAAATTCATGGTCAATTCATCAAGGCTGTCAAAGATGGCCGTGGCAAGCGTCTCAAAGAAACGCCGGACATGTTCAGCGGGCTGGTCTGGAATGGTTCCCGAGGGGTTGAACTGGGCTTGGCTGACGGGTTTGGAACCCTCGACTCTGTGGCCCGGGACTTGATCAAAGCCCCGGACATTGTTGATTTCACTGAACAGGAGAGCATCGCCGAGCGTTTTGCCAAACGGGTCGGTGTTACTTTCGGCCAGGGGGTTTCGAGCGCGGTTTTCCCGCGTCAGGTCGGTTGGCGCTAGGTTTGGCACGGGCTGCCTGCGATTTGGCGTAGTCGGCCTTGCTCTGCCACACCTTGCCCGCCGGTTTGCTGGCCACAGGGGTGGCAAGGGCCGGTGGGCACAGCCACATGAAGATCGCAGCGTGTTTATCCAGATTCATGGCCTGCCTGCGCCACCACTGAACGGGTTGTGAAACGATTTTTTCTTGTGGTCCCGTCAGCTCACTGGCGACACACAGCATTACATCTGGATTGAGTGTTTTAAGAAGAGTATCCAGCAGGCTATTGTTTCTGTAAGGAGTTTCAATCACGATCTGGGTCTCGTTCCAGCGTGATGACTCTCTGACAGTATGTTCAATCGCGTGACTGCGTTCTTTTTCAAGAATGGGCAGATAGCCATGAAATCGGAATTTCTGTCCGTTTAATCCGCTGCCCATCAGTGCCAAAACAATCGAATTGGGACCCACCAGAGGGTGTACCGGGACCTTGTGTGCATGCGCTAATGCCACCACATTGGCTCCTGGGTCTGCAATTGCGGGGCATCCTGCATCGGACAGCACGCCGATCGACCCCTTGCGTATCAACTCCAGGAATGTAGACTCCAGTTGCTTATTGTTCTGCAACTCATTGATTTCAAATAGTTCAAGTTCAGCGATCGGCGTTGGGTGTTCATAGAGTTTTAACCAGGCCCTGGCCTGTTTTGCAGTTTCAACCAACCAGATTTTGATGCCATGTACTGTGGGAACATCCGCCGGTTGAATGGCCAACAACGGGGTTTGCTGCGACAGCGGTGCGGGCACTAGAATAACCA
>DAITMV010000021.1:0-27379 GCA_036834985.1 Burkholderiaceae bacterium
CATCGGCAGTGCAGCCCATGGTGCTGCGGCACTCGGAACGCAAGCCTTTGCCACCTGCGCCAGGGCCTGTTCGATGCGGTTTGATCGTTCCACCACCGCCTCATCCACGCCTGCCGGGTACGCACACCCACAGCCAGCGCCCACATCGCTGGCCCGGGAGAACTCGGTTTCGACATTGCCACGCAAGCGCGTATGGGCTGCGGTACCTGCCTCAACCTGGGAAAACCAGTCGGGATGCGCATCAAACCAGTGAAAGTCGCCGTTGAATATCAACTCCGAATCCGCACAGGGCTCCTGAGCCATCAGGGCCTCCAGGGCGCTCAGACTGGCCAGATTGCCATACAGCCCCCCCGCGGCGTAGACGGCGCCTCGCTTTAGCAAGGGGCTTTGTGCAATGTGGGCTGGAGAATAACGATAATCGAGTGGGCAAGATCGCCCGGGCGACAATGCATCCATCGGGGCGGGCCAGCGGCTGGTCAGGCGGCCAGCGCACCACCACAGCTACTGCCCTGACCGGCAGTACAGCCATAGCAATGGTCTGCAATGTGAATGGGGGCCACATCGGTGTCGTCGGCCAACAAGGCATCCAGCGACAAGGCACGGCCTTGCCCATCACGCTGCGGCCAGCCTAACTGCTGATTAAAGTCGCAATCAAACAGATGGCCCTGCCAATCCACGCTAACCAGCGATTTACACATCACGTTGTGCAAATTCTCGGGGCGATACGCATTTTTGAGGGTGTTCATATACCCGTCGAATGTGCCTTTGGAGACCAGCGTCGAGCCAAAACGCGCAATCGGCATATTGGTGATAGTCAGCAGGTTGTTAAACCGAATACCGAATTTTTCACCCAACACGCGCTTGTAATCAGCCTCTAATGCCTCTTGAGGGGGTGGCAATACAGCGCCTTGCGGGTTAAACACCAAGTCCAGCGACAAGGTTTCGCCATAACCCAGGCTGTTGAGCAGTTGCAGGCCGCGAATGCTCGAATCAAACACCCCTTTGCCCCGCTGCTTGTCGACGTTGTCTTCCAGATAGCAGGGCAGCGAGGCGGTCACATCCACGCCTTCGTCGGCCAGGAACTGGGCCAGATCCTCGTAACCGGGCTCTTCGAGAATGGTCAGATTACAGCGATCGATCACGCGAACACCCATGGCACGGGCGCCATGAACCAGGTATTTGAAATGCGGGTTCATCTCGGGGGCACCGCCGGTTAAGTCCAGCGTTTTGATGTTGCGCTTTTTAAGCACAGCCAGCACGGTGTCGATATGCTCGAGCGACATCAACTCCTTGCGATGCGGACTGGCGTCCACATGACAGTGCACACAACTCTGGTTGCACAGATAACCCAGATTGACCTGCAGCGTGGTGATGTGCTGCCGAGAAATTTTGGGGAAATCGGTACGCGCCAGTAAATGGACAGTCGAATGCACGGAGAGAACCTTTACAATAGTGGAGCGGGTGAAGGGGATCGAACCCTCGTCTTAAGCTTGGGAAGCTTCTGCTCTACCATTGAGCTACACCCGCACACATCGGAATATATCAAAATCTGTGAGTCGCCGGGCGTACCGGTTTGTTACAGACCCCTGTTTAGGTTGGATATGCGTGTATTTGTTAACGGTCAGAGTACTGAAATCAACCCTTCTGCTACGGTAAACGATCTGATCGTCCAATTGGATTTACTCGGCAAGCGAATTGCCGTTGAGCGCAACGGGCAGATCATCCCTAAGAGCACCTATGGCGTTGCCTCGCTACATGAGGACGACACGCTGGAAATCGTCATAGCGGTGGGCGGGGGCTAAGTGCTCGCAAACCGACCCGTTCCCGCTACAATACAGGCCCACTTGGAGTACATGCCATGCCGCATCTAGACGCAAGCCCCGCTGACACCTGGTCGGTGGGTCAAAGGACTTTTACAAGCCGCCTGCTCATTGGCACCGGCAAGTACAAAGACATGCAAGAAACGCGACTGGCCGTCGTCGAAAGTGGTGCGCAACTGGTGACCGTGGCCATTCGTCGTACCAACCTGGGGCAAAATGCGGGCGAGCCCAATCTGCTGGACGCCCTCCCCCCCAGCGAATTTGTCTATTTGCCCAACAGCGCTGGCTGCTACACCGCCGATGATGCGGTGCGCACGCTACGCCTGGGTCGCGAGTTACTCGACGGGCACAACCTGTGCAAACTCGAAGTGCTGGGCGATCCCAACAACCTGTACCCCAATATGCCCGAAACCCTCAAAGCGGCCGAAACGCTGATCAAAGAAGGGTTTGATGTCATGGTCTACTGCAGTGACGACCCGATTTTGGCGCGCGTACTGGAGGAGATCGGTTGCCAGGCCATCATGCCGCTGGCGTCCCTGATAGGCTCAGGCATGGGCATTTTGAACCCCTGGAACATCCAGCTCATTCTGGAAAAAGCCACCGTTCCAGTCATCGTGGATGCCGGCGTAGGCACAGCCTCAGACGCTGCAATTGCCATGGAACTGGGCTGCGCTGGCGTACTGATGAACACCGCCGTGGCCAAAGCCCAAGACCCGGTTCGCATGGCACGCGCCATGAAGCTTGCCGTACAAGCCGGACGTGAGGCTTACCTGGCCGGACGGATGCCTAAAAAACTTTACAGCGCCAGCCCCTCGTCGCCGACCACGGGTGTCATCGCTTCGACCAAAACAGCATAAATCGCAACACCCGCATGAATTCACACGACACCCCACCGCCGCAATCCATGGACGCCTCATCAGCCTCCCCCCCTGACGAGGCCTTTTTCCGCCAACAACACATCAAAAGCTTTGTGCGTCGACGGGGCCACATCTCCAAAGCGCAGGAAAAATCCGTCGAAACCGGTTTGCCCGTCTGGGGCATCCCCTATGAAGCCAAGCCGCTTGATTACACCCAAGCCTTTGGCCGGCAGGCGCCCCAGTGGTTTGAGATCGGCTTTGGCATGGGCGAAACCACGGCTCAAATCGCCCGTGAACACCCGGAGGTCAACTACCTGGGCGTGGAGATCTTTACGGCGGGCGTGGGTGCCTTGCTCAAGCGGATCGACGAGCAAGCCATCAACAATATCCGCATCATCTCTCACGACGCCGTTGATATCGTGCACAACATGATCACAGACGCCAGTTTGGATCGCATTCACATCTATTTCCCCGACCCCTGGCGCAAGGCCCGTCATCACAAACGCCGTCTGATTCAACCGGCCTTTATCAGCCAGCTGGCCCCCAAACTCAAACCGAATGGCGTCCTGCACTGCGCCACCGACTGGGAACACTACGCACATCAAATGCTCGAGGTCCTTTCCGGCGAGCCCCTGCTGCAAAACACCTCCGAGGGCTTCACACCACGGCCAGACACCCGTCCACTGACCAAATTCGAGCAACGAGGCTTGCGGCTCGGTCATGGGGTATGGGATGTCGTTTTCACCCGGAAGGCATAATCGCCACACCCGCTTGACGCAGAACTACCCCGATATACCCCCCGGTCAAACCTGATCTAGGGATGTATCGGCGGGTCGAAAAGGACGAAAAACGAGGGGTACCTGACTCCCCGGTTTTTCATGAGCCTGCTGACCTTATTTTCCAGAGCGTCTGCCGAACCCCTGCAGTTTGGGCGCTCCATTGCGTTCAAGGCATTCTCGCTCATGCTGGCCATGATCGTGACCTTGTTTGGTACTGCCTTTTTGACCATCCAAACCCAGACACGTCAGGTGGCCGAGCAACAAAACATTAAGGCGCTGGTGACTGCCGGGCAGGAGAGTTTTTTTACGCTGGCCGAGCGCTTTCAGAAAAAAGAAACGCTGGATATCTCTGCCTCAGGGCATGCCAATAAAACCCACAACCGCGGATTTGACTGGGCATGGATCCGCAGCGAGGCCGACGGCAGCATCACCGTACTGTCTGCAACGGCCAAACCACCCTGCGAAGACATCATGGCATTGGGTAACCGGTTTGACTCGGCCAGTACACTGCCGCTGGATAAACCATGGACAACCCGTTGTGGAGCGCTCAAAACCCTGGTGACCGTACACCCCACATTTTTGCAGGATGGCAAAAGCCGTCTGGCGGCGGTGGCGTGGTATTCGGGCCTGCCGGATCGGGACAACACCACCGAGGATTTTTCACGAGAATTCAGCGGCATGTTTGTGATGGGGCTGCTGCTTGCGATTTTAGGCAGCCGGGCATTGTCCAACTCACTGTCAACGCCCATTAAATACCTGGCACACGCCGCCAACCATGTGGCCGATGGCGACTACAGTCAGCGCCTGAACACCACCCGCGAAGACGAAGTCGGCCAGCTGGCCTTAGCCTTTAACAAAATGGCCGAGGCGGTCAGCGAACGTGAAATCGAAGTCAAACGCCTCGCTTACCAGGACGAACTCACCGGGCTTTTTAACCGCAACTACTTTCTCAAAACCTTGCAAGAGCGCATGTCCGAATGCCGGGAAAAACTCTACATCGTCACCTGGGATATCGACCGCTTTAAAATCATCAACGAAGTGCTCGGCTTTAGCGTGGGTGATAGCGTGCTGTCGGCGCTGGGAGATCGCTTCAACGTCGAATTAAGCGATTCGATTGTCACTGCCCGACTCGGCGGCAACTCATTTGCCATGATCGTACCCAACGGCCTGGGCAAACAAACCGAGTCGCTGGCCAAAACTGTGATGCAGATCTTTGAATACCCGGTCATCATCGACGGGCAGCCGCTGGACGTCAGTGCCACCGTCGGCATCAGCCATTACCCCGAGCACGGAGCGGCGGCGGACGAATTGTTGCGCCGTGCGGAAATCGCCCGCTTTTTGGCCAAACGGTCTCATCTCCAGTGGCTGGAATACCGGTCACATTTTGAAGTGTCGTCACCGGCGCGGTTATCGATGCTCTCTGAGCTTAAAAGCGCCATCGAAACACCCGGCCAACTGCAGTTGTATCTGCAACCCAAATACTCGGTGGCCCATCAGCGTATCAACGAAGCTGAGGCCCTTGTACGCTGGCACCATCCAACACGCGGCATGATTCCACCGGGCGAATTTATCCCATTTGCCGAACAAACCGGACGCATCGGCGATCTGACAGTGTGGGCCATCGGCGAAGCATTGCGCTTGATTGGGCAAACCCGCGATCATTGGCCACTGCGTATCTCCGTGAATGTGTCTGCGCAAGATCTGGAACAAGAGTATTTTGCCCACATGGTGATTCAAAAATGGCAAACCTCCGGCGTACCTGCCGACTACCTGTGCCTGGAAATCACCGAAAGTGGCGCCATGGCAGACCCCGAGCGAGCCATGCGGACATTAATTGACTTACACAAGGCAGGCATCCATCTGGCCATTGACGATTTTGGGACCGGATACTCATCGCTGTCTTATTTAAAACGGTTCCCGGTCAACGAGTTGAAAATCGACCGGTCGCTGGTGGCCGGGGTTCAGGACGGCTCTGATGGAGAAACCATCCTGCGGTCAACCATCGAACTGGGCCATAACATGGGCTTGTCTGTCACGGCCGAGGGTGTGGAAACCAAGGCGGAATTGATGCTGTTAAAGCGAATCGGCATTGATCACATTCAGGGTTTCCTGATTGCCAAACCGATGCCGCTGGCCGACTACCACCAGTTCATGACCCACTTTGAACCGGAGCGCCTGTTTGCCTGATTGCCCCCAACCATACTGACTTTACATCGACCAATTGACCCAGCCATAGTGGGCGGTGAGCAGAATGAGGATACCAAACGCAATGCGGTACCAGGCAAAGAGTTTGAAGTCGTGTGTGCTTACATAGGCCAACAGCCAGCGTACGCAAATAAATGCACTGACAAAACTGGCGGCAAAACCGGCAGTAAACATGGGCACATCATCCACCGACAACAAATGCCGAGCCTTGACCAACTCGTATGCACTGGCGGCAATCAGCGTGGGCATGGCCAAAAAGAACGAAAACTCCGTTGCGGCTTTGCGGGACAGGCCGAACAACATGCCCCCGATAATCGTAGCGCCCGAGCGTGATGTGCCTGGAATCAACGCCATCGCCTGCGCCAACCCCAACTTCAGTGCATCGATCCCGGACAACTGATCCACTTCTGTGACCCGTGGTGTTGACTTGCCGTGGTTACGCGACTCCACCCACAAAATGACCAGCCCCCCCACAATAAACGCAATGGCAACAGGGACCGGCGCAAATAACACCGCCTTGATTTTTTTACCAAACAACAAGCCCAACACCGCCAGCGGCATAAACGCAACGCCCAGGTTCATGGCAAAGCGGTTGGCCACGGACTCTTTGCCAATGCCCTGAAGCGTGGCCATGATTTTTTCGCGATACTCCCACATCACCGCCGCAATCGCACCGGTCTGAATCACGATCTCAAATAACTTGCCCTTTTCGTCATTGAAATCGAGCAGGCTGCCGGCCAGTATCAAATGGCCTGTGGATGAAATGGGCAAAAACTCGGTCAAACCCTCCACCAAACCCAAAATCAGTGCTTTTGTTATCAACAGGTAATCAATCACAGCGTGTGTCCATCTTTCATATAATGAGAAATCAGCGGCATGTCCGCTTGTTATTTGTTGGGACGGGTACCCAGTACCAGCCCGTCGGAGACCACCTCCAACCGGTCAATCCGGAACTTCTCCGCATCTTTGTCGTTCATGCGGTAGATGGCCAGTTTATCCAGTGCAGGTTCCAAAAATACGACCAGCGCCCTCTGTAGTAATTGAGAGACGGCCTGCAGGCTCTCCGAACGAAAACTTTCGATACGCACATCCTGCAAAGTCACCACGCGGCCTTCTTCCACGGGCTGCAACCGGGCCGATACAATCGCGACCGCATCGGCGGTTTTAAGCGTCAGACGTTCGGTAATAGCCATCGGCAAGGTGATGCGGATGCGTTGTTCCTGATCCAGCAAATCAAGCGTTGGCTTGTTAAACCGAGTTTCAAACACCGACAGGAATGTCTTCGGGGCGGCCAGTTGACGGGCAATCTTGGACTCAATCTCGGTTTTTGGAATACGGTACTGCAGTGGAACAAGTGACGCGCAGGCTGCAATTAAAGCCGTGATGGCAGTGATCAGCACAACCCGCGCTGTCTTAAGTTTCGATATGATTGTCATACTTTTGCTAAAGTCCTCACCATGAAGCAGTTTGACGTCGCCATTATCGGAAGCGGCCTTGCCGGCCTGACCACCGCCCTGCAACTTGCGGAAAAACTCCGCGTTGCCGTTATTTGCAAACGCAGCGTATCAGATAGCGCCAGCCGCTGGGCTCAAGGTGGTATTGCCGCCGTCATCGATCCGTCTGACAGCATCGAAGAGCACGTGCATGACACCCTGATCGCCGGCGCAGACCTGTGCGAAGAGCCCGCCGTGCGCTTTATCGTGGAAAGGTCAGCGGCTGCCATCGACTGGCTGGTCGAGCAAGGCGTACCGTTTTCCCGCGAAGATGGCGCCGAGGGCTTTCACCTGACCCGCGAAGGCGGCCATAGCCACAGACGGATTTTACACGTAGCCGATGCCACTGGTGATGCGGTACAGACTACTTTAGAAGCAAAAGTTCGTAACCATCCGAACATTCAGCTCTACGAACACCACATGGTGGTGGACATGATTACCGGCGACCGGCTGGCGCAACAAGAGGCCGGTGTACTGGGGCTGTACGTGCTCGACGAGGCAACCGGCCGTGTCCATACCATGCCCACTCCCTTTGTCGTGCTGGCCACGGGCGGAGCCGGCAAAGTGTATCTGTACACCACCAACCCCGACACCGCCACGGGCGACGGCACCGCGATGGCCTGGCGGGCAGGCTGTCGGGTGTCAAATATGGAATTTATCCAGTTTCACCCCACCTGCCTGTACCACCCCTATGCCAAAAGCTTTCTGATTTCCGAGGCAGTGCGTGGCGAAGGGGGGTTACTTAAACTACCGGATGGCACCCGTTTTATGCCCGCCCACGATGAGCGTGCCGAGCTGGCGCCCCGCGATATTGTGGCCAGGGCCATCGACTTTGAGATGAAAAAACGCGGTCTGGACTATGTGCTGCTCGACATCAGCCATCAAAGCCCGGATTTTCTCAAGTCGCACTTTCCTACCATTTATGCACGCTGCCTTGAGCTGGGCATCGACATGACCAAACAGGGCATCCCGGTGGTGCCTGCCGCTCATTACACCTGTGGCGGCATCGTGACGGACTTTCATTCCCGCACGGACATCTCAGGCCTGTACGCCGTGGGAGAAACCGCCTACACGGGTCTGCATGGCGCCAATCGTTTGGCCAGCAACTCGCTGCTCGAGTGCATCGTAATGGGTCAGGCCGCCGCGCAGGACATCCTGTCGCAGCACCGCCGCGAAACCCAACCGCTGCCCGAGTGGGATGAAAGCCGGGTCACCGACCCTGACGAGGAGGTTGTGATCGCGCACAATTGGGACGAACTGCGTCTGACCATGTGGAACTACGTTGGCATTGTCAGGACCGACAAACGGCTTGAGCGCGCCCAGCACCGTATTCGCCTGCTCAAGGAAGAAATCGCCGAGTACTACGCAAACTTTCGCGTCAGCCGTGACCTGCTTGAATTGCGTAACCTGGTCGATGTGGCCGACTTGATTGTTAATAGCGCCTTAAGTCGGCATGAAAGCCGCGGCCTGCATTTTAGCCGCGACTATCCAGGCACCTTGCCCAAAGCATTCCCCACCGTTTTACAAAAAACGCGGCGGCGCAGAAGTTGACATCCGCCTGATACACCGGGACACACCCAACCCCATGTCGTGACCGGACCTTTAACCCGAACAAGGGATCCTGCTACCGCCGTACAACGTCTTTACTTACACCCAATAGCCTTTTGGCGTAAGGACGTTCTATGCATGCGGCGGACTCATCGAGCAACACTTCTGAACCATCGCAACCTGCAAGCAGGCAACCACTGGTTACTTTGCAGCGTTGGGTGCTATTAATCACCGGATTGGTCTTTTTGATCAACCTGGGGGTTTCTGTCACGGTCATCCTGTCCGTGCAGGAATTATCATCCACCGCGCAATCCTTGGTGCCTGGATCGTCCATCGATGTTCAGCTCCTGCATAAGCTGGATCTGCTGAAAAACATCATTGATCAAACCTACACTCACGCTCAAACATTGCTCATCCTGCTGGCGGCGTCGGGGCTGACCATGCTGCTGCTGATTCCGTGGATGTGGCGTCAATCGAAGATCAGCAATCGCCTGGCCAGCTTGAACCAACAAGTGCAACATCTGCTCGATTACAACCGCCCCGCCGATGAGCCCCCACCCGTCACATCCGAGGCATGTGATGTCATCGCAGAACTCGAACACAAACTGGCTGGTCTGGTGACCCAACACCAACAGTTTCAAAGTCAATCAACCCAGTTGCAAAACGTAGAAAATGAACTGGAGGAAGCCACCCGGATCAAAGCGGAGTTTTTGGCCAATGTGGGGCATGAATTACGCACACCACTGTCCGCGGTGATTGGTTATATCGAGGTCGTGACACGGACCAGCGACGCGCAGCATCGCATCATTCTTAACAAAGCCAAATCAGCAGCCAATGGTCTGCTCGATACGCTGAACAATATTTTGGACGTTGCAAAATTTGATGCGGGAAAAATAAAACTCGAACAAGAACGGTTCAGCTTACATTCACTGCTCAATGACTTGGTCAACGTCACCGCCATCATGGCTGAGAAAAAACATCTCCAGCTACTGATCGACGCGCCCCCCACATTGCCCAGCCTGTTGATTGGGGACAGCTTGCGTCTGAAGCAAATCCTGATGAACCTGCTGAGCAACGCCATCAAATTTACCGAGCGTGGTGAAGTGATCTTATCAATACATGCCAATCGCATCACTGATCAAGAGCTTGAGCTAACGTTCGCCGTCAAGGATACCGGTATTGGAGTGCCCGAGAGCAAACGGAGTCAGTTATTCCAATCGTTCACGCAACTGGACGGACAAAGCACCCGGCAATACGGCGGTACAGGTTTGGGACTGCACATCTGCCAGCGCCTGTGCCATCTGATGGGGGGGCATATCGAATGCACCAGTGCGCCGCATAACGGTTCGGTATTTTCATTTACACTGAATTTCAAACGAGCCTCAAGCAGTGAAGTGCCCAGGCCGCACATCAACTCAGACAAGGTGTTGGTGATTTTAAGTCACAGTCAGTCTGAGCAAAAAATTCTCGAAAAACACCTCTCGCTCTACTACAAACAGATCCTCACCTACGAGCGTCTGGAGCAGCTTCAAAACGATATTGGCACCACGCTGTGCGCGACACCGCAAGCCATCGACTGTCTGATCAACATTGAGAGCCTGTATGTAAAGGCCAATGGTGCACAGCAACTACTGCAAGCATTGCGAAGTACCCATGTGCACACATCGATTGTGGTGATGATTGGACACATGGATCAGCAGGTGCATCTGGAGCGGCTCAAAGCATGGTCAGTGAACAAATACATCACCCGGCCCGCCCACATTGAACAAATTATCGAAGCCTTTAACGATCGAGACGACACACTGGACCACAGATCGCGGGCAACGGCAGACTCCAATTCATTACGGAATATGCATATCCTGCTGGCCGAGGACACCGAGGCGCTACGGGAAATAACCGCCGAATCGCTGATGGCTTTTGGCGCGACCGTGGATCGGGTCTCCAATGGGAGCGAAGCCATCGCTGCGGTACTCAATCCCATGAACTCATACGATCTGATTTTGATGGACCTGCAGATGCCGTTTGTCGACGGCATACAAGCCACCCGACGTATCCGGGAACTTTATGATCCCAAAACGCTGCCTATCGTTGCACTGACATCACACACCTTAGAACACGTCAAGCAGCGTTGTACAGAGGTCGGCATGAATCACCACCTGTCCAAGCCAGTCAACATCAAACACTTGTTGGACTGGATCTTCATGATGTCCATTCAACAGGGTACCGCAGTCGCCCCCAATACCTCGCTGATCAACCTGAACGACGCGCTGGCCCGGTTTTGCTTCAAAAACGATTTATTGATGAATGCGATCAGCCGCTTCGTCAAGGAGTACAGCGATAACGACGCACTGTTTTCCGACCTTGCGACCCACCCAAAGCGGGCGGCCGCACTGGGACATCGCCTGCGGGGTGTTGCCTGCACCATCAGTGCAGATGCACTGGAGCAAAAAGCCATTGAACTGTAAACAGTCGCAAGCCGTTCAACCTGTACCGGCATTGAACCGGAGCTGGTTAATTCTCTGTCGGACATTTTAAGAAGAACTATCGATCACGCGCAGGTACTTATGTCTTCGTCAGCCTCGCAGTTATCCAATCCAATGACGATCCCGACTGCGTTCCCAAGGAGTTTTCCATGAGGCTGCTATTACTGGATGACGACGCCGCCACCCGGGCTTGCGCCATCAGCATGATCAGGGAATTAACCGATATGCATGTTCAAGAAGTGTCATCCATTCAAGAGGCTCTGGTTCAACTCTCGGGGCCGCTGTACTTTCCGATTCTTTTCTGCGATCTACAACTCGAGGATGGCTACGGAATGGACTTGATCCGACACGCAAAATGCAGGGAGTGGCTCAAGTACACAACACCCATCGTCATGACCGTAAGTGCCAAACCTGACACGATCAAGGACTGTGCAATGCTTGGGATTCGCCGCTTTGTTGTCAAGCCCCTGCATCTGAACGTCGTCAAAAACAATCTTGAGCCGCTGATTCATCAACTGCAATCGGAACGGGCAGAACCCATCCACGAGACCCTCAGGCGGTTGAATATTTCACTCGAAACCTTGCGTGACTATCGACAGTTAATGCTCGAGCAGCTCGAACAGATTCAACCGCACAAACCAGATCTCAAATTGCTCGAAGCCACCTACAGTGGCTGCCTCCACCTGGGCATGACACGCTGCGCCAATGCCATTGACCGGATTATCCGAACCGTAAAACGCCCTGTCGAGAACGCCCACCCTATCGCCGAGGCGCTGGCTGATGCGTTGATGCAACTGGCCTCCCAACAAATTGACCACATGGACGAACACCAAGAATCCGCTCGCGAAAGGTTTATGTCATGAACTTGTACGGACTGCAAGAAGAACTACTTCCCTTTTATGTACAGATGGCCCATACGGACTATCAATTACAGCAGGCCTGTGACGTCAGAAAAATGGCATATGGAAAACATTTAAGCCATCTGTCCGAGTATTTTGCCCGTCCGGATGACAATGACTATTCCAGCGACTTTGCCGTCTTGATTGCCAAATCAAAACTGGACGATCGTTGTATTGGGACAGTTCGCATCCAGATCACCGAAAAAAAGCCGCTGTGCCTTGAGGACACCTTAACCTTGCCCAGCGCGTTGCGAAGCGCACGGGTGGCAGAAATCTCCCGACTGGCCCTGCAACACCACGGGGCGCAGCACCGCTTGCGTTTGATGCTAATAAAAAGCGCGTATTGGTACTGCCGACACCATCAGGTCAACGTGTCGTTTATCTGTGTGCGGCATCCCGTAGATCGTCAATACAGGGAGTTTGGTCTGGACGACGTATTTCCGAATGCCCCGTATTATCCAATGAAGCATATTGGACAGATTCCACATCGGGTGTTGTGGTTTGATACACAGCGCATCGGCGAACAATGGGTGATGAGCAATCATCCGCTTAAACACCTGTTTCTTGACACCTACCACCCCGATATCTTGAATGGCATTCATCTGCATACGCTGCTGCTCGAGGAGCATCAACGCAAACAACCGCCCCGTAGCAAGCTGCTGAATGTGGTACCCCGACAGGCCAGTCAATGATTCGTAGCGCCATTCGACCGGTATTGTCCGGTCTAATCTCCATCATCTGCGTGGTGATGGTGTTTGTGTATCTGAGCGAGATCAGTACTGCACCAGATACCTCCTTACCGACCCCGTTTTCGTGGACGGCCGATCCTGGCCACAAACTGACAATCACCGATGCGAGTGCCATTTTATCAAGTACCCCGGCGTCTTTAACCCTTAGAAACCATCTGGAGGAATACCCATTCTGGATTCAGTTTAATCCCGATCGCGACCACGCCGGACCCTACGAGACACTGGAATTTTCGTCTCGCCATATTCAGCATATGGACTGTTGGGTGATGGAAGGGCAGCGCGCACAGCCCGTAGGATCTGTTCGACATGGCGTGAGCCAACAATTTGATTATCAAAAATCGGCCTGGACGATGGGCCTTGCCAACCATCAGGCCCAGTCCAGCTACTTGTGTAAAATTCAGTTTGTAGGCCCAGCCCAACTGGCATTACGATTGTGGGACACCTCAAAACTTAACGCAGCGCGTGGCCTGTTTAAGCAGCGTACCGGCTTTCTGGAAGGCGGCTTGACCTTGCTGATGGGGCTGGTGGCCATCGCGTCGCTGTTAAGCCGCTCCAAGGTATTCCTGATCTATTGTATTTGGCTCATTACCAGTTTGCGGGTTGCTGCACTGTCTGGCGGCTGGGACAACACCTGGTACAACTGGGAGATTGATCCGATCTGGATTTTCCCACTCCGCACCATGGCACTGGCAGGCTACTACATTGTCTCTACGTACCTGATAGAAAATCTCTTTTTCAACACTCAACGCACAAGCGTTCGTCCGCTGTGGATGGTTATCAAGGCGGCTGGGTTTGTGTTGCTGCTGGTGGCTATCATCGCACCGTATAAAGTTTTCCTGATGGTGTTATGGCCCACCACGCTGATTTCATCGGTGGTGGTAACCTGTATTGTGATTCAAAGTGTCATTGAAAAACGTGACACCGTGTCCCTTTTCTACCTGCTGGGGATTGTGATCACCCTGTGCGGCGCAGTCAGCGAAGTGCTGCACGCCTGGCTGGATGTACAGATACTCTGGAATTACTTTAACAGCAGCTCAGTGACCCTGATCGCCAGTTTGATGACCGGTATTTCAGTGGCTGAATCCTTGCGTAACGAGCAGCATCAGAAGCATTTGGTCGCGCGTCATTTACGCATCTCCAACGACCGTTTGCGCAGCATCTTTACGATTGCGCCGTCAGCGATGTTTACCTCCAGTGCACAAGGGGTACTGATCAACTACAACAAACAGTTTGAAGAGGGCTTTTTGCAGCGTGGGCTGATGCCAGGCTACGATTTTTTAACGCCCGCCAATTTGAGTGAACAGTTTTCCAGGCTGGGCTGCGATGGAGAGATTCAACGCCTTGAATACAACGTACCTGGGGATGCTGGTCAATCCCGCTGGATTGAGCTGGTCATCAGCCGCGACGAACAAGAGCTGGTCGGAGTGGTGGCCGATATCACCATCCAGAAAGATCGCGAAGCCGCCCTGCACCATCAGGTCACCCACGACGAGCTGACAGGCGCCCTGAACAAACGAGGGCTGGAGAGCCGATTGGCCGCTCTGGCGTCGCAGTCAACGCATCAGGAATCGGAGCTTTTGGAGCCGTGTGTGTTTTACACGGATATCAAACGCTTTCGTTATATCGCCCGCGCCTACGGGCCGCCGGTCGCGGATCATTTTCTTCAAATCTTTTACGCTGAATTATTTCGCTACATGTGTGTTTATGGTGATATCGCCCGGTTGCAGGGCGATCAATTTGTCATGGTGGTACAGCCCAACCAATTGTTTGACGCCAAGCGATCATTCATCCGTTTTATTGATCGCATCCATGGTCAACCGTTTCTGGTGGGGCAACGGCAAATTTACATCGAAGTGACCAGCGGAATCATCCAGCTACCGATGTTGACCAACCTGTCAGAAACCATGGACATTCTTGAACTGTCCTTACGGGAATCACGGCTTAATACCCAGCACAGCCCATCCAGATACCCTTGCGAGTTTTCAGCCGAACAAACGCGGTATTTTATTGAACAAGCCAAAATACTGAGCTGCCTGCGCGCCAATCAGCTGCCGGACAACTTGACACTGGTGTGGCAACCGATCCTGTCCCTGAGGGTCCCGCAGGATTATCTGTACGCTGAGGTGTTGTTGCGGTGCAAAGACCCGGAGGGCAAGATCAAGTCGGCCGGTCATATCATTGACGCCTGCCTGAGCCATGGTCACTCTACCCTGCTCGATAGCTGGGTGCTCAATCAAACGTTAAGCTGGCTATCGGCCCATATCGATGAGCTGCAGCATCTGAAAGCCATCAGCATCAATATTTCGCCCAGTTCACTGAACGATGACCTCTTTATTTCAGACACCATCCACCTGATGCTTGCACATGCTCCGGTGATTAACAAAGTTTGTTTTGAGATCACGGAGGTGGGTACAGTGATTAATCAGCAAGCAGTCGATTTATTTATTCAGCGGGTTCGGTCCATGGGCGTACGGATCTGTCTGGACGATTTTGGTGCCGGCTACAGCAACTTTCGCTATGCCATCGATCTACACACCGACGTCATCAAAATCGACGGCTCCATCATCAAGGATATTTGCCGTGACCCGCAAAGCATGGCAGTGGCCAAATCGATTATTAATCTGTCACATGATTTAGGCTGCCAATGTGTGGCTGAATGGGTCGAAGACACCTTCACCCTGGCTGCGCTCAAAGCGCTTGAAGTCGACTATATACAAGGCTTTATTGTGTCCCAGGCGCTTGAACCTCACGCATTTTTAGGACAGCGTAATGTGATGAATATCATCAGTGACAGCGCTCAGGACACCATCCATGAGGTACTGTCGCAATACCCGGATGATGAACTGAGTTACGAAAAGCAATCTTAGTCGATGATGCGAAGTGAATAATCAGTGGCTTTGATATCTTTGGTCAAACCGCCTACCGAAATTCGATCAACGCCTGTGTCGGCAATGTCGCGCAAGGTCTGCAAATTAACACCTCCTGAGGCCTCCAGAATGGCCGCCGGGGTGCCGTGAGTCTGAGACCATTGGCGGCTCAGCATGACCGCTTCGCGCATCAGGGAGAAATCAAAGTTATCCAGCAACACTGACTGAGCCCCTGCGGCCAAGGCCTCTCGGAGTTCATCAAGGTTCTCGACTTCCACCTGCACCGAATGGCCTTGCGCCACCTCGAAGGCCCGCTGCAGCGCAGCGCCAATGCCACCTGCAGCAGCGATGTGATTTTCCTTGATCAAGATGCCGTCGTACAAGGCCAGTCGCTGATTGGCGCCGCCACCCACAACAACCGCATACTTTTGCGCCAAACGAAGCCCGGGCACTGTTTTACGCGTATCAAGCACTTTTGCCTGGGTGTCAGCAATACACGCTGCGTACACGCGTGTCTTGGTGGCCACCGCTGACAGCAACTGCAAGAAATTCAGCGCGGGGCGCTCTGCCGTCAACATCAACCGGGCATTGGCCTCAATCTCGCAGACCACTTGATCAGCCTGCATCATCGCCCCTTCCTGCACATGCCATTGAATATGGGACGACGCATCCAGGGCCTTAAAGACCGCCTCAAACCAGGGCACACCGCACAGCACGGCCTGCTCGCGAACAATCACGCGGGCGTGTTTGCGGGCCGAGGCATCAATCAGTAAACCGGTTAAATCACAAGGCCCCATATCCTCTGCGATCGCATCGGACACATTTTTGTGAAGCGCCACCGCAAGCGACGGGCCATAGCTGTCAAACATAGCGTTCTGCATCATGCGGGCCCCATGCCTTTGTGTGTGTGTTCAAGACTCGCAGCCGTTCGGTTCTGCGCACCGCCAATTCCCCGCTCCCTGGCGAAGGTCAACATGCGATCGATACAGACATAGGCTTGCTGACCAATGCCCGGATCCACAAACACCTCACCCTGACCGCTGTCCATGCCGGTGAGTAAGAGATCACGCAGGTTGCGCAGACCGTTCATCGCCATCCAGGGGCAATGCGCGCAGCTTTTGCAGGTCGCACCGTTGCCCGCCGTGGGTGCATCAATAAACACTTTCCCGGGTGCCGCCTGTTTCATTTTGTGCAAAATGCCGTTGTCGGTGGCTACGATAAACAGCTTCGCATCCATGCTTTGCGCCGCTTTGATCAATTGCGTCGTAGACCCCACCACATCGGCCTGGGCTACCACTGCCTCCGGGCTTTCGGGATGCACCAGCACCTTGGCTTGCGGATATTTGGCCTTGAGCACATCGAGCTCAACGCCTTTAAACTCATCATGAACCAGGCATGACCCCTGCCACATTAACATGTCAGCGCCGGTCTGCTGTTGAATATACGTGCCCAGATGACGGTCAGGGGCCCAGAGTATTTTTTTGCCCTGCTCATGCAGGTGCTTAACGATATCCAACCCGATTGAGGATGTCACCATCCAATCCGCACGGGCTTTGACGGCTGCGCTCGTGTTGGCGTACACCACCACGGTTCGATCCGGATGCTGATCGCAGAATTGTGAAAACGCGTCAGCGGGGCAGCCTAAATCCAGCGAGCAGGTTGCTTCCAGATCGGGCATGAATACGCGTTTTTCGGGATTGAGGATTTTGCTGGTTTCACCCATAAAGCGTACGCCAGCAACAATCAGTGTTTGGGCAGGGTGTTCACGCCCAAAACGCGCCATTTCCAGGGAATCAGACACGCAACCGCCCGTTTCTTCGGCCAAATCCTGTAAATCACCGTCCACATAATAATGCGCCACCAGCACGGCCTGTCGCTGCGCCAGCAAGGTCTTGATCTGGGCCTTTAAAACGGTACGCTCATCTGCAATGGGCTGCTCGGGCACTTTGGCCCAGGCTTGTGAGGGTTTGCAGACCAGCCCCGGCAAATCGGCGCTGGGCATATCAAATTCAACGGGTTTGAGGGTGGCGTCTTGCATGGCATCTCCAGGAAGAGACGCTATTTTACACCGGGTGGCATCATGCCCAACAGTAATCTGGTTGCTCGAAAAACTTGACCCTTAATTTATATGATGAAAACATGTAGAAATGATTGGTTTATACGATAGATTAGGCATCGACTGGGACAATGAAAACGCTTAAAGAACTACCCAAATTCAGAACCGAGAAAGAAGAACGTGACTTTTGGGAAAGCCACGATTCCAGTGAATATCTCGATTTGAGTAAAGCCAAACGAGCTACATTTCCAAATCTTAAACCATCAACCAAGACCATTTCGTTGAGGCTTCTTTAGCTCATTCTGATCCAGCTCACCTTCACGCGTTTGCTGGCAGCCAGCACCTGAATCTGGCTGCCCGAGGCCATCAAATCGATCCCCTGGTTGGAGATGGGTACCACGCGGGCCACGCCGTTGTTCACAAACACGGTACTGGTAGAGTAGCTGCCATCTTCAGCCGATGTATTCACAATGTAATGGCCGTTGCTGACAGCTGTAAACGCAGTTGATGGCGTACCAAAAGCGACAAACATATCGACTTGACCTGAATTGACTTTCTCGGCCTCCAGCGTCGCAGATTTGGTGCTGTTGGCGTTGATGTTGGTGGCCTCCAGCTCCTTGATGCGGGCACGTTCGGCCTCCAGTTCCTTGGTCTTTATTTTTTGCGCCTCAAGCCGCTCCGCACTCAAATTGCTGACCTCAAACCGGGGTACATCCACATACAAGGTTTGTCCGTTGTCTTTGGATACAAACTTCTGGTTAAAGGTATCGACCTTCTGAGCCAATTGACCCACCGCGCCGGCGGCGATTGCGACAATCGCGTTGTAATCGAGCGCCATGCTGCTGTCTTTGGTCACCTCAACGGTCTCGGGGAACAGGCCCATCAACTCCTGCGCCATCAAGCCGATGGATTTTTTACCGGAGAGATCCTGCGACCTGCTGTGTCCATACACAGTCACTTGTTTTAACTGGTTGAGCAGGAGGTCCTTGTTCAGCGCCACGATAGCCTGGGACGTTCGTGCATCGGCCAAGGCCAGTACTTTGCCAGCGACCAAGGCATCGGTAGCAATGTTTTTGGCGGTTAGGCTGTCAGACTGCAGCGTTGTTACATGGATGGCCTTGACATCAAGCTGATCGGCCACAATTTTATTGCTCTTGAGGTTTGTGGTGTCGATCGAGGCCACTTGCAGACGTTTGACATCCAGCGACAGGCCATCCGGGGTAAAATTGAAGTGGCTGGCAAAGCTGTCAAATTTATTAGCCAGTGTGCCCAAGCCCGAGGCAGCCAAGGCCCCAACGGCACCGTAGTCCACCGTATAAAATCCGTTGGCATCTGTGCTGACCACATTCGGAAATAAAGGTGCAATTTCCTGAGCAATGACACCGTAGCGCATTTTCCCAGTGGTGTCTGAATAAAACCGATACTGATAGGCTGACAGCATTTTTAACTGCTCAAGAATTGCATCACGATTGATCGCTGAAATATCGTACTTGAGCCTGCGATCCGATGAGGTGTTAAATGCAGTCGCTTTCACAGAGCCTGTGACCTGCAGCTTGTTGCCGCTGCCATCGTCGCCCGTTCCACCGATCACTGTTACATCGCTGGTTCTTCCAAGGACAACTGTATTTGAAGTGGTGACCAACGCTTCAGAACCCAAGGCCGTCGCATAGCTCAGCTGTGTGCTTGTACCTGGCATGGCATAACTACCAACAAACGTATTGTTGCTACCCGTTGTGTTGGCATTCGTCGCCGAACCTGCGGGCGTTGCGTAACCGGCATTGCGGCCTAAGGCCACGTTATCGTTACCGGTAGAATTGACATACAGAGCGCGCAGGCCTGAGGCCACGTTGTAGTAGCCTGTTGAGTTGGAATACAGTGCCTGATAACCGGAGGCTACGTTGTAATAGCCTGAACTGTTGGAATACAGCGCTTGATAGCCTGTGGCTACGTTGGCAATACCATTGGTGTTGTTAAAGAGGGTTTGATAGCCAGTAGCTACGTTTTGATACCCCGAGATATTCGATACCATCGCTTGATAGCCCAAAGCCACGTTGCGGTATCCCGTGGTGTTGGCATACATGGCGCCAAAGCCTGTTGCGATGTTTGAGTTACCCGTTGTATTCGAATACAGCGCTTGATAACTTGTGGCGACGTTTTGGTAACCAGTGGTGTTGGAAAACATGGCCTGATAACCTGTGGCTACGTTCTGGTAGCCCGAGGTGTTAGATGCCAAGGCTCCAATACCCAACGCCGTATTTAACCCAGAACCCGATTGTGCAGCTGCCAGGGCGCCACTTCCCACCACCAGGTTAGGACCCGACACGCCCCCGCTTGAATCTGACAATGACAACCGCTGCGCGGATATATTTCCGCTGAACGTAGCGGTTGTTCCTGTTAACCCACCTGTCAGTGTTTGACCGGCAAACGTAGGTGTACTAGTCGTGGCAATGTCTTGTGGCAAGCTCAGCGTAACGGCACCCGTACTGGCCGATACGTTGACCTGGTTGGTGGTACCTGTTAATGAGGTAACTCCGGTATTGGCAATCGTGATACTGCCGGCTCCATTACTGATACTCAACCCAGTACCTGCGGTAAGGTTCGCCAAGGTGTATCCAGATCCGTTTCCAATCAATAATTGACCGTTGGCAGCAGCACTTCCGTTGACGCCTGTACCCCCATAAGCCACACCCACCGTACCACTACTGATGTTGCTGGCGTTGAGCGAAGTTAGCGATGAGCCATTGCCGCTGTATACCCCCGTGGTCAAGGAGACACCAGCGCTGTTTATTTGAAAAATATCGGTACCTGCATTGAGCGTGTTTACTTCTGAGTAACCCATATTGGTCCGAAAGCTGATTGGAGCCGATCCGTTAGTACCGATAATCAGCTTGGTTCCATCATTTCCAAAAAAAGCAGTGTGTACACCTGTTTTTGTTAATGCAAAAATCATATTCCGGCTACTTGAGCCAGAACCGAACTGAACTACACTACCAGTTTCGTTGGGCATTGGGAGGGTTTCTCCAAACAGTATTTTATTCGAAGAGCCATACAAAAAATGGGGATTATTATTACCCGTCGCGTTTAATGTAATACCGCCACCAATCGTTAAAGCACCAAAAGTTGGTGTACTGGTAGTTGCAATACTCTGTGGAAGGCTCAGCGTAATGCTGCCTGCACCATTGCTCACATTCACTTGATTGGCCGTGCCTGTCACAGTAGCGAGCGTGAACCCGCTTCCATTACCAATCAGCAACTGCCCGTTGGTAGCCGTGCTTCCATTGACACCCGTACCCCCATAAGCAACACCCACGATACCGCTGCTGATATTGCTGGCATTTAAGTTAGTTAATGCCGCTCCATTACCCGAGAAGGAGGCTGCGCTGACAGCACCCGTAAACGTACCGGTACCGCCGATGGTCAGGTTACCGGTCCCTTTGATACCGCCTGTCACTTGCAACTTGTTGCCGCTGCCATCGTCGCCGGTGGCGCCGATCACGGTCACATCCGTTGTACGGCCGAGTGTGATGGTGTTGGAGGTGGTGACCAACGCCTCCGAGCCCAACGCAGTGGCGTAGTTCAACTGTGTAGTTGTACCCGGCATGGCATAGCTACCAACAAACGTGTTGTTGCTCCCTGTGATGTTGGCATTGGTTGTAGACGCACCTGATGTTGCATAGCCAGCATGGCTGCCCAAGGCCACGTTGTTGTTACCCGTTGTATTTAAGTACAGGGCACGAACGCCAGAGACCAAGTTGGCAGAGCCCGTCGTATTGGATTTCAAGGATTGCTCACCCGTAGCAACGTTATAGTTCCCTGAGGTATTCGAATTGAGCGCTAAATAACCAGTGGCTACGTTGGCAATACCATCGATGTTGTTAAGAAGGGCTTGATAGCCCGATGCTACGTTGTTAGTCCCGGTCGTATTGGATAGCATCGCTGCATAACCTATCGCTATGTTACGGCTGCCTGTGGTGTTGTAATACAGAGTACGATAACCGGTGGCTACGTTTTGGTAACCGGACGTGTTGAAGAACAGTGCCTGATAACCTGTGGCGACGCTGCTAAAACCGTCAGTATTAGAAAACAGTGCTTGATAGCCTGTGGCGACGTTTTCCAAGCCTGTGGTGTTGGAGACCATAGCCTGATAACCCGTGGCTACGTTCTGCTTTCCCGAGGTGTTGGATGCCAGTGCCTGAATACCCAACGCGGTGTTTAAACCAATTCCCGATTGTGCAGCTGCCAGGGCGCCACTTCCCACCACCAGGTTAGGACCCGACACGCCTCCGCTTGAATCTGACAATGACAACCGTTGCGCCGATATATTGCCGCTGAACGTAGCGGTTGTGCCTGTTAAATCACCTGTCAGTATTTGACCAGCAAACGTGGGGGTGCTGCTGGCTGCAATACTCTGGGGTAGGCTGAGCGTGATACTGCCAGCCCCGTTTGTCACGTTCACTTGATTGGCTGTGCCTGTCACAGCGGCGAGCGTGAACCCGCTTCCATTCCCGATCAGCAACTGTCCATTGGCAGCGGTGCTTCCATTTATACCCGTACCCCCATAAGCAACACCCACTGTACCGCTGCTGATGTTGTTGGCATTTAAGTTGGTTAATGACGCACCGTTACCTGAGAATGAGGCTGCGCTGACTGCGCCCGTAAACGTACCGGTACCGCCGATGGTCAGGTTACCAGTGCCTTTGATACCACCTGTCACCTGAAGCTTGTTGCCGCTGCCATCGTCGCCCGTTGCACCGATCACTGTTACATCGGTTGTACGACCGAGAGCTATCGTATTCGAGGTAGTGACCAACGCCTCCGAACCCAAGGCCGTCGCATAGCTCAGCTGTGTGGTTGTACCTGGCATGGCGTAACTACCGATAAACGTGTTATTACTGCCTGTGATATTGGCATTGGTCGTAGAACCACCGAACGTTGCGTAGCCAGCATTCCGACCTAAGCCCACGTTATCGTTACCCGTTGTGTTGGAATACAGAGCTCTAACACCTGAGGCTACGTTGGCAGAACCTGTTGTAGTGGAATACAACGCTTGATAACCCGTGGCTGCGTTGAAGGAGCCTGTGGTATTGGAATACAGCGTGTACTCACCTGAGGCGACGTTATAGTTGCCAGTTGTATTGGAATATAGCGATCGAAGGCCCAGCGCTAAGTTACTATTTCCTGAGGTGTTATTAAACAGCGCTTGATAGCCTGTAGTTACGTTGTAGTAGCCTGTTGTATTGGAATACAGCGCTTGCTCGCCTGAGGCGATGTTATAACTACCAATGGTATTGTAATACAGGGCACGGAGGCCTAGCGCCAAATTGCTATTACCTGTCGTGTTCTTAAGCAGCGATTGGAAGCCCATACCGACGTTGTAGGAACCCGTGGTATTGGAATACAGTGCCTGCTCGCCTGAAGCTACGTTATAGCTACCCGTCGTATTGTAAAACAGCGCTTGAAGGCCCAGCGCTAAGTTGCTATTTCCAACCGTGTTATTAAAAAGCGCTTGATAGCCTGTAGCTACGTTTTCATAGCCCGATGTGTTGTATGCCAAGGCTCCGATACCCAACGCCGTATTTAACCCAGCGCCTGATTGCGTGGCGGCCAAGGCACCACTTCCAACCACGAGGTTGGGTTTGGATACACCGGTCGAATCAGTCAATGACAACCGCTGCGCCGATATATTTCCGCTGAACGTAGCGGTTGTGCCTGTTAAATCACCTGTCAGTATTTGACCAGCAAACGTGGGGGTGCTGCTGGCTGCAATACTCTGGGGTAGGCTGAGCGTGATACTGCCAGCCCCGTTTGTCACATTCACCTGATTGGCCGTACCTGTTACGGTAGCCAGTGTGAACCCATTTCCATTACCAATCAACAACTGCCCGTTGGTAGCAGTACTACCGTTGACACCCGTACCCCCATAAGCAACACCCAAAGTACCACTGCTGATGTTGCTGGCATTTAAGTTGGTTAATGCCGCTCCATTACCCGAGAAGGAGGCTGCGCTGACAGCACCTGTGAATGTGCCGGTACCGCCGATGGTCAGGTTACCGGTGCCTTTGATACCACCTGTCACCTGCAGCTTGTTGCCGCTGCCATCGTCGCCCGTTGCACCGATCACCGTCACGTCGTTGGTGCGGCCCAGTACAACCGTATTGCTGGTACCCACCAACGCACCTGCACCGAGTACCGTTCCGTAAGTGATCTGACCACCCTGTGTCAAGGTAGAATACGCGCCGATAAACGTATTCAGGCTGCCTGTAGTATTGCACGTAGAAGGATTACTGTTATTGGAGAACCCCGAATAGCGTCCAACTGCGGTGTTGTTTTCACCCGTTGTATTGCAACCCAATCCAGCGTGGCCAATCGCAATGTTGTTATTGCCGGAGGTGTTACCCGCCAACGTGGCATAAGCAATGGCCACGTTGTGATAGCCGGACTGGTTATACCGCATGGCATGCAGACCCAGTGCGGTGTTGAAATTCCCTGAGCTACCGTTCTGCAGCGCACCGGATCCAATCGCGATATTGGCACTGCCATCGGTGTTGTTTAATAGTGCCTGAAAACCGACGGCTACGTTGTCCGTCCCGGTTCTGTTGCTAATCATGGCTTGAAAGCCAACCGCCGTATTGGAATTAGCGGTGGTGTTGTTATAAAGTGCCGAGTCTCCCAGTGCCACATTGTAAAGACCGGTTGTATTCGACAACATGGCATTCCGGCCGATCGCTGTATTGTTTCCTACGGTGGTACTGGTCAACGCGCTCGGGCCAATGGCCAAGTTCCCGAGCGCATCAATCACATTGAGCCGGGTCGCAGACACAGCGCCTGTAAATGAGCCCGTGGTTCCGCTCAAACCGCCCGAGAGTGTCAACCCTCCAAAGGTAGGGGTGCTGGTTGTTGCAATACTCTGCGGCAAGCTCAAGGTGATGGCACCTGTACTGGCCGATACATTCACCTGGTTAGCCGTGCCAGCCAATGACGTGACGCCCGTGTTGTTGATTGTGATGCTGCCAGCGCCGTTAGTGACGCTGACCCCGGTACCGGCCGTCAGGTTGGCCAAAGTGTAGCCAGTACCGTTACCGATTAATAATTGTCCGTTGGCGGCAGCGCTTCCATTCATGCCGGTGCCACCCTGCGCAACGCTCAAGAGCCCCCCCATATTGGCCAGGTTTAATGCACTTTCTACGACATCAATGGTCGGGTTACCTGCCACGCCATCACCATTGGTGACCGTGATCTTGCCTGACCCGGCAGACAGCGTCCTCGCCTGCAGCGTACCCGCGGCGGTTCTGGCGATAAAACCATTACTGCTTAAATTGCCCAGTGCAGTCAATTGAGCAGGCGTATTGGTGATGTTGGTCCAATCCGGGGTTACGGTCATGGATGAGGCCGCGACCACGCGCCCTTTGGTATCAATGGTCAAGAGCGGAACTTGCGTTGCACTCCCCACCATATTAGGCCCGCTATACACAGACGCCAGCGTCAGCGCACTACTGGCGTTCGATGATCCATCAAACAACACGGACCAACTGCCATCGCCAGTGATACTGATACTTCGCGCCGTCTGCAGGGCTGATGCCGTTGCAGCGTTCCCTGTGATGTTGCTGTCTGTAAAGGCCACCGTTTTGCGGAGTGTCGAGGGGGTAAAATACAAATTATTACCGTCAAACTCGAGCGCCCCCGCTTGAGAGCTGGTCAACAAGCTACCGGCCACAAAGCGGACCGGTGCTGTGCTGGCGGTACCTGCAGCCAGGTTGAGGCTGCCCGTGAGTGTCAAGTTGCTTGTATTGATACCACCATTGGCCGTTAACAAGCTACCCGCTCCCAATGTAACGCCACCATTGGCCGTCAGCAGGCTGGATGCGCCCAAGGTCACCCCACCGTTGGCGGTGATCAAACCCGTCGAGGTCAAGGTTCCCCCCACGGACAAATCACCTTGTGCTGTTAATGCGTTTTGAACATTCAGCGTGCTTTTGATGGCAGTCGCACCATTGGCAGTGAAGGTGCCGTAGGTGTTTAACAAAACAGGATTGGTGAGGGTGCCGATGTTGACGTTACCCAAAAAATCCACCGAATACTCGGTTTGTACACGGGAGGGGTCGCCAGTGACAAACTGAAACGGGCTGGACGATGAATCTTTGGAGCCGATGATCACCAGGTCGTCTCCGCCCTGCGTTACGACATTACCGCCACTACAACTGGACTCCAACACCCCATTGAGCCCTTTGGAAATCACTGCAAATATTTTGACTGAAGCCGGAGAGCCTGCCAGATAACTGCTGCTGCTTGAGGCACCCGGGCGATTGTCCCATGCACAATAATACAATTCTTGCCCATTACCATCAGTTCGAGGCGAGACAGACGCAGAAGGAATGGTGCTGAGCAAACGGCTTGGGTCGTAGGTACCTGTATTCATCGCGGGCGGTACTTGCGTGCCGCTATCGATGGAGCGCTCCACAAAGAGTGACTGCGCAGCGGTTTGCATCTGCGCACGGACAGACAACATGCGACTTAACTGTACCGACGACACCAATGCCGAGTTACTGCTGATTTGCCCCTGGGCAGACACACTCACAGTCAACAGCAATACGGTAAGCATCCACACGGGCCTGAGCAGCCTGCGCGAAAAGTGTCTGATCAAATCACTGGTTGTTTTTTGCATAACGGTGTGCCTGAAGTGATGCGCAAGAAAAAGCCATCGGTGATTTATCATCGGCCATTGTGTAATACACCGTAGAGACGCAAACGGGTTAAAAAAGGATTAACTGTGAAGAGGGGACGGGTGATTAAATACACCAGTCGCGGGACAAGACGTAGGGTCAGGGCTTTTTGAGGTAAACCCGTAAGGTATCGGTACCCACTACCGTGGCCATATCACTGCCCAGTTTGTTTTTAACCGACTCAAGAATCGCCTGGATCTGAGGCGTCGCGGTACTTGCGTAGGTGATGGATACGTATACATTTCCGGATTCAACATGGTAGTACCAGTTGTTAAACCCGCCGGGGGTTCGTGGCATCGCCACCGCATCACCCATGTTCCACAAGCTGCCGTTGGCCCCCGGTGCGGGGTCGGCAGCATCCTGGCAATTTACGCGTTTTAATTCGACAGAAGTCACCGATCCATCCGCGCTTGGACGCGGGTAGTCTCGAATTGTGATATCTGACTGTGTGGCCTGGCTGCTTCGCAACAAGCTGCACATCACAAGCTTGTTGCGAATCAAATTGCTCTGAGCCGACAGATCATCACGACTCATTTCAGCAAATCGCTGCCAGGTAGAGGCGTTTGAGTAGGCGGATATAGCCACGCCCAATGCAGCAATCAAACCGATGCCGTACAGGGCATAACTGGTTATGAATCCACCAGCCCTTGTGTTGATTGCAGGTCGATCAGACATATCATATTTCTCTTACCACTTTGAAATAAACCATCTTGGAGTCAGTGGCTGATACACAGCCTTCTGCCCATCCTGACAAAGCGGTGACAGCCGATAAATCGATCGGCGTTGAATTGGCAGTCCACACCGTCGACGCTACGCCGCTGGCGGGTGGGGGTTCATCCAACCCCCGCGCCTACACCCCGTTTGTTGGATGCGCGCAGGTTGTGGGGTGGTCCAACACTGTCC
>DAITMV010000022.1:0-26748 GCA_036834985.1 Burkholderiaceae bacterium
GACGCGAAGAGGGTTTGACCTCGACCGCCTCAGCCTTGATTTTCTCGATCTGCTTTAAGCGTGAGGTGGCCTGCCGTGCCTTGGACTTGTTGGCCGAGAATCGCTGTACGAATTCCTGCAGTTCCTGCACACGTTCCTTGGAGCGGCTGTTCGAGGCCATGGCCTGTGCACGGGCTTGCGCTGAGGCCAGCATGTAGTCGTCGTAGTTGCCAGGGTAAATACGTACCTGACCGTAATCCAGATCGGCCATATGGGTGCAGACCGAGTTCAGAAAGTGGCGATCGTGACTGATGATGATCATGGTGCTGTCGTATTCGTTCAGCACGTCTTCGAGCCAGGTGATGGAGTGGATGTCAAGGTTGTTGGTTGGTTCGTCCAGCAGCAGCACATCAGGCTTGGAAAACAGAGCCTGTGCCAGCAACACGCGCAGTTTCCAGCCTGGGGCGACTTCACGCATGGGGCCTTGGTGGAACTCCATCGGAATACCGACACCCACCAGCAACTGCCCTGCCCGCGCCTCGGATTCGTAGCCGCCGTATTCGGCGAATTTGGCCTCCAGCTCGGCGGCCTGCATGTAATCGTCGTCGGTGGCCTCGGGGTTGGCGTAAATCGCGTCACGCTGTGTCATGGCCTCCCACATTTCGAGGTGGCCCATCAACACGACGTCCAGGACGCGAGTGTCTTCAAATGCAAATTGATCTTGGCGCAATTTGCCCAACCGGACATAAGGCTCTCGCATCACATTACCGCTGGAAGGCTCCAGGTCGCCCCCCAGGATTTTCATGAGTGTTGATTTGCCGCAACCGTTTGCGCCAATCAAGCCGTAGCGGTTACCTTCGCCAAACTTGACGTTGACGTTTTCAAACAAGGGTTTTGCACCAAATTGTATGGTGAGGTTTGCAGTCGAAAGCATGGGTATTCTAGTGATAATAAAAACAGCAGCCTGGGCTGCTGAGGCGCTAAAGGGCCGGGATAATCAACTCCACCTGGTTGCCCTCCAGGGCGAGTTGGACCTCGCTGCCGATGGGTAAACTCAATTTGCGGTGAACATGGCCAAACGCAAGCCCTGTGATCACAGGAACATTCGTTTGAGAACGGACATATTCTACCGCACTGCGCAGGTCATAACCGTTGTCAATGGGCGATGGGGTCCAATCGTTGAACTGGCCCAACACCACGGCCGATTGTCGGGCGATCACACCGCTGTGTAACAGCTGTAGCAACAGGCGTTCAATCCGGTACGGGTGCTCATTCACATCCTCAACAAACAGGATGCCGCCTTGGGTGGCTCGGGTTGGCAGGTAAGGTGTGCCGATCAGGCTGCACACCATGGCCAGATTGCCGCCCCACAAGGGGCCGGTGGCTTTAAGGGGCGTGGACGGAGTGGTCACGGGTTGGGGATCTTCCCACGCCACTTGCCACGGTTGACCCGCAAGCGAAGATTCAAACCAGTTGAGCATATCCGGGTTGGGGGTTTCTGCACCAAAATCAAAACTGAGCATGGGCCCATGCAACAACCGCCCAGGCTGACACCCAGCATTTAGCAACGCAAGCTGCAAGGCGGTGACATCGCTGTGTCCACACAGCACCGAGCCGGACTCGTTCAGATACTGGGCCAGGCGGGGCAAATCCAGATGGTTCAGGAGGCGCGAGAGCCCATACCCTCCCCGGCTTGCCATGATCAGTTGCCTTCCGGGCAGGCGTTCCATCGCGTAAATGCCTTCCATGCGGTCTGCCTCGGTGCCTGCAAACCGCTCGACATGGGCCAGTGCATGCGTGCTTTGTTCGACCCGCCCAAAACGCTGGGTCAGCCAGGCCACGCCCCGATGATAGGCCTCATGATTAAAAATATGCCCGCTGGGAGAAAATACGTAGACGCCATCGAAGGGAGTACCGGGGGTCATAGGGACAATCCTGCTGCTAATAGAAGTTCACGGGCGCGGGGTTGGTAATCTGTCCAGCTATTGATGGGCTGGCCAGCGACAAAGTCTTCGAGTGCCAGCAACATGGCCAGGTGTTTAGCCAACAGGCCGTGATCGGCATGATGGTGCTTGAAAAACGCCAAGGCATCGAGCGTTCGCAGATTGACCGGTTCAGCAAAACCGGCAGTTTCCAGTGCTGCGATAAGGGTTTTATCCAGACTGGGGATATCACGGATATGCCTTATCCGTTCAAGCCGCAACGTGGCATCAGGGCGCCTGCTTTTAAAAAACTGCTGCAACAGCTCAGTGGCGTGTTCAGCCATCAGGCCAGATTCAATCGAGGTGTGGTGGTTTAACAGCGGCTCACGGGGCATATCGATCACCGAGCCACAGGCACCTGCTTTGATGTCGTGTGCACCAAAGACCACGCGTGCCAGCCTGGCATTCAGAATGGCTCCAATACACATGACACAGGGCTCTAGCGTCACGTACAGCGTGGCACCGCCCAAGCGATAATTGGCCACTGCGCTGCAGGCAGAGCGAATGGCCTGAATCTCGGCATGGCCGGTGGGGTCATGTTCGGCGATGCACACATTAAAACCCTGCCCGATCACCTGCCCATTCTGAACCACCACCGCACCCACGGGGACCTCATCGCGCGCCATGGCCTGCCGGGCTTGTTCCAACGCCAGTTGCATGAAGTGATGATCTTGCGGTGTGCTCAAACGCTGCTCTCAGCAAAAGGCCCGTGGCCAACGAGCGTTATATTACTTGATTGGCGCGCCCGCATAGCGTTCATACACTCGGTACAGTGGCTGTGCAAACATCATCAGCGCAATCAGGCGGCTCACATGGCACACCACAACAACAGGTACTGCCAGATGCATGCTGGCCGCGACCAGCGACATTTCAGCGATGCCACCGGGTGCTGTCGCCAAGACCAATGTGGTGTTTGGGATAGAACCAAACTGCGCAGCGATCATCGCCATCGCGACGCTCAGAAGCATGGCCAGGACGGTTGTTAATGCCACTGCGATCAAAAAGCGCGGAGCACCATTAACAAACTCTTTGCCAAATCGTACGCCCAACGTAATGCCAATCAGCAACTGAGCGGCATCTGTCATCCACACCGGGACAGGCGCCAACGAATACGACAAGGCCGACAGCATGCCCACGGCGAGCAAGGGGCCGAGCATCCATGCATTGGGAAAGCGGATCAGCGTCAACAACAGGCCACCGGCCAAAGCCGCAGCCATAATGCTGACTGCATGCGGAATGGATGACGCATGGTGATGGGCCCACAGCAGTTGATCGCCTTGTGTACCCAGGGCCAGGAGGGTTGCCGGGATAGTCAGGACCACCAGCACCACCCGCATCACCTGCGCGGCGGCGACATAATCCTGACGTGCGCCCCAGCGATACGCCAGGGTTGACATTTCTGCTGCGCCACCCGGCATGGCCGAAAAAAATGCAGTCGATGGCTGCACATTAGCCATACGACTGAGCAAGATGGCACCTGCAATGCCAATCAATACCGAGCCCAGCGCCGTGGATACCACCAGTACGAGGTGATCCGATACATGGGTCAGCACTTCTGGGGAAAACCGCAATCCCAGTGCCGAGCCAATCACCGTTTGCCCCACTTGGCGTGAGCCGTTTAACGCGGCCAGGGATGCGCCCAACATACCTGCTACGCCGACTCCCAACATCGGCCCCACCAACCACGGCAACGGTACTGACAACAATAAGGCCAGGCCTGCTCCGAGCAGAGCAATCAACAGTGCATGGGTAGCAGACCGATTCGTTGAAACACTCAATCAAACACCCAGAAACGTTCCGCGGGTAGTTCAACCCAACGCTGTCCGGGTTGCGCCATGCTCTGACCGTGCGCACGCACCAACTGGCCACCAGCCGCGTTCAGCACATACTCCCAGCGATCGCCAAGATACATGGAGGTAACCAACTCCATCGGAACCCGATTGGGCCCGGGACCCTCGGCCAGGCGAACCCCTTCGACACGGATCAGGCCGCTGGCATCGCTACCCACGGCTTTGCTGCCGCGACGCGCGCCCCACAGCTTCCAGTCCCCGATGGACAAACACATCTGATCGCCATTGACTTCGCTGACCTTGCCTTTGAGCACATTGTTTGAGCCCATGAACTCGGCGGTAAACAGGGTGTGCGGATTGCCATACATATCCTGAGGAGTACCCTGCTGCTCGATGCGCCCCTGGTTGAGCAACAAAATACGATCAGACATGGCCATGGCTTCTGCCTGATCGTGGGTGACCACCAGAGCAGATAACTGCAGACGTACAATCAGCTCGCGCAACCACGCACGGGCTTCTTCGCGCATTTTTGCATCCAGGTTGGACAGGGGTTCGTCCAGCAAAATCACGGGGGGGTTGTACACCAGCGCACGGGCAATCGCCACACGCTGTTGCTGCCCGCCGGACAACTGATGCGGATAGCGATCCGCCAGATGGGCCAGACCCAGATTTTTAAGCGCATCATTGACGCGGGTGCTGATATCCGAGGAAGACACTTTGCGCAACTTCAAGCCGTAAGCCACGTTGTCAAATACCGTGCGGTGAGGCCACAGGGCGTAGGATTGGAACACCAGCCCCAGGTTGCGGCGTTCCGCGGGTATTTCCAGTTTTTTGCTGCTGTCGTATACGGCTTGATCGGCGATGCGGATGCCACCGGCGTGCGGCGCTTCCAGACCAGCGACAGCGCGCAGTAAGGTGGTTTTACCGCTGCCTGATGGCCCCAGGAGCGAGACGACCTCGCCCCGGTGAAGCTCCATCGACACGCCCTTGAGAATGGGGTTGGTACCGTACGTTAAATGCAGGTCATTGACCGTTAAAACTGTTTGATTAGTCATGTAATTTGACTCCAAAACGCAGTGCGATGGCCAAACCGGCACCCACCAGCACAATATTGATCAGGGACAAGGCGGCGACCACTTCAACCGCGCCTGTACCCCACAGCGATACCAGCAAGGCACCAATGGTTTCTGTTCCGGGCGACAGCAGGTACACGCCGGTGGAGTATTCACGTTCAAAGATCATGAACACCAGTAACCAGGAGGCCAGCAAGCCATTACGGATCAGGGGCAAAGTAACGTCCCGAGTGACGCGGCCAGCGGCTGCGCCGGTGATGCGGGCCGCTTCTTCCAGCTCAGGCGCCACCTGCATCAGCGCGCTTTGAATCAGACGCATGCCATAGGCCAGCCACACCACCGTAAATGCGATCCACACCCTGAACAAGCTGGAACGCAGCGGTGCCAGAAATGGAACAAACAGGAACACCCAGAAAAACGCCAGGCCCGCCAGCAGACCTGGGATTGCACGAGGCGTCATCACAACGTAGTCGACAAACCGCGTCCATCCATCGGCCTTGCGATGGGTTGCCAAGCCCACAGCGGCATAACAGATCACGGCAATCGCACCGCCGACCGTACCAATCAACATGGAGTTCACGATGGCACGCACCAGGTTGTCATCCTCGAACACGGCGCGAAAGTTGTCCAGCGTGAGCACCTCCATGATGTTCACACCCATGCCCCAACTGCTGACAAAGGCACGCAGCGTGACGCCCACCAGGGGAATCAACACACTCATGATCAGCCATACCGCAACAATTGCAATTGCGATCCACTTCCAGCCACCCAGCGCCAGTTCACGCTGCCGGGTTGCCTTGCCTTTGATCGCAATAAACTTGCTGGCCGTTTTTAACAGGTGGCGCTGCAACATCACCAATGGGAACGTCACCGCAATAATGCACACCGCCACCGCTGCCATCAGGTGATAAGACGGCGTGCCCAACTTGCTGGCCAGTTTGTACAGGTAGGTGGTCAAGACCAGGTGGCCTTCAGGATCACCCAACACCAGCGGCAAACCAAAAATCTCGAAGCCCAGGAAAAAGACCAGTACACCGGCATATAGCAAGGCCGGCGATACCAGCGGCAAACTTACGTTCACGGCCACTTGCAAGGGGTTGGCTCCCATCACACGGGCCGCTTCTTCCACATCGGAGCCCAGCGATTTGAGCGCGGAGGACGAATACAAATACACATGGGGAACGTGTGTTAAACCGGCGATGATGGCAATGCTGGTCAGGGAATACACATTCCAAGGAACAAAGCCGATGAGCTCTTGTATCCATAAACTGAAGAACCCCACCGGCCCCAGTGCGACGACGTAACCGAAGGCCAACACCACAGGTGAAATAAACACCGGCACCAGTAACAAGGGCTCTAAACTTCGACGCCCCGGTATGTCAGACCTGACCATCAAAAACGCAAGTGCTGACCCCATGGGCACAGCAATCACAACCATGCCCAGTGCAATAAAAATGGAATTGCGGGCGGCGGTCCAAAAATCTGGATCGTCGATAATGAATTCAAATGAGCCAAAGCCCACCGTATGACCGGGCAAAAAAAACGGCCCGGTGAGCATGCTTTGATAGGCGATCAGCCCCAGGGGAAGGAACACACATATCCCCAACAGACCGATCACCGTAAGCCGCGGAAGCGAACTGGTACGCATCGTAAATATCCAAAAACAGAAAGGGCGCTACTTATTTGGCGGCGGCAAAGCTTTTCCACTGCTTCATGAATTCGAGGCGTTTGGCCTGATCCAGATAGGTCAACAAACCAGGCCCGATCGTGATGGGTTTGACGGCAGCGCCGAGCTCCTTTTTAAGGCCGGCTGCGGTGGTGTCGCCGTCCACGTCTTCACGGATGGAGTACAGATCGGATTTGCTGGAAATGATTTCCTGCCCGCGCTTGGAAAGGATGTAATCAACCCACAATTTGGCAGCGCTCGGGTGAGGCGCTTTTTTGGCGATGAACATCACACGGCTCAAGACCAGCGTGTAATCGCGCGGCAACACGATACCGATGCTGGGATCTTTTTCAGCCCGTACGCGTGCATAGGAACCAATCATGTTGTAGCCGATCAGGTTTTCGCCCGAGGCAATCCGCTCCATCATGGTGCCGGTCGATGATTGCACCCGTACACCTGCCCCGCCCATGGCTTTGAGCAGGTTCAGGAAAATCTGGTTATTGGTTTGCGCGTCCTGGCTGTGCAGCAAAAATCCCAGCCCAGACTTTTCCGGATCGTAGGTGGTGACCTTGCCACGGAATTTGTCGACTTTGTCGGTCAGCAATTTAGCCAGGTCAGCATGTGTTTTGGGCACTTCAGCGGCATCGACCAGGCGCTTGTTGTAAACGATCGCCAGCGGTTCAAACGTGGTGCCAAAGGCTTCATTTTTCCAGACAGCCCATTCAGGCAATTTAGCGGTTTCTGCAGATTTATGTGGCTGTGCATACCCATCGTTCACCAGCTTGACCTGCAAATCCATCGCAGAGCTCCAGGTCACATCAGCCGAGGTACCCGCTGCGCTTTCTGAAATAAAGCGGTTGTACAGCTCGGTGGAGTTCATATCGTGGTACTCGGCCTTGATGCCGGGGTACATCGCTTCAAAATCCTTGATCAGGGGCGTAACAGCTTTTTGATCAGTGGCACCATAAATCACTACCTTGCCTTCCTTGATGCCAGCAGCGGCCAGATCAGACTGCGCCCAAGCACTTTGCATCATCAAGGGCAAGGTCGCCAAAGCGGCACACAGCAGGCGGCGGGTGGAATGTAAACGAGCGGATGTCATCAGTTTGTCTCCTGTTTATATGCAGTGAAATGTCAGGTTTTGATGCATCTTCCTGACTGAATCTTTCAATCGGCTTTCTGCCCGGCCTATGGTTAATACGGAGCGTGTGGCCAGCAGCTTCGGTCGGTGATTGCGTTATAGTTCTTGAGCGATTCATCACCACTAACAGCACCCATGCGATTATTGCTTGTTGAAGATCATCACGAACTGGCCGAATGGCTGGGTAAAAACCTGCGCCAGGCCGGGTACGCTGTGGATACGGTGCATCGTGGCGACCATGCCGATCAGTTTTTACAGACAGACCACTTTGACCTGGTGATACTGGATTTGTCGTTGCCCGGGATGGATGGCCTGGATGTATTGCGGCGATTTCGTCAACGCAGCGGCAACACGCCGATTCTGGTGTTGACGGCGCGCGGTGCCACCGATGATCGCGTCAAAGGTTTGAACATGGGGGCCGATGATTATCTCGCCAAACCCTTTGAATGGATGGAGCTCGAAGCGCGACTAAAGGCGTTGCTGCGCCGGGGCGTCACGCAAACCCTGACCATTGAGGTGGGCCAACTGAGTTTTGACACCGCCAGCCGCCTGACAACGGTCAATGGATCTGTGGTGTTGCTTACGCCCAAGGAAACCGCCGTGCTTGAAGCGTTATTGACCCGTCGCGGGCGACCGGTATCACGCGATACCCTCTTTGACATGGTGTACAGCTTAGAGCAGGACACCCGAAGCGAAGCCATCGAGATCCATGTGCATCGCCTGCGTAAAAAGCTCGAAGGCTCAGGCGTCAATATCCGCACCATGCGAGGCTTGGGCTATGTTCTGGAATAAGCGCCCAAGCCGTGTTCCGCAGGTCAAAAGTCTTCGCAGGCGGGTGGTGGTCTGGTTACTGCCGCCGTTGATCATTCTGATGATTATCAACGCGTACCTGTCATATCGGGGCGCGCTGGCCGTAGTCAATCGCGCCTACGATCGCTCATTGCAGGCCTCACTGAAGGCGATTGCGGAAAATACCCACTCTTATGACGGCCACATTGTCGTCAACATCCCCTATTCCGCTCTGGAGCTGTTTGAAGATGGGACGGATGAACATGTGTTTTACGCAGTCCGCGCGCCCGACGGTCGTACCATCACCGGCTACAGCGATCTGAAGATACCCGATTCGTCGTCGCTGGCCCCGCTCATCGTCACTGATTCGGTCTATCGAGGTGAAGTCATCCGCATGGGCGTGATGCATAAGCGCCTGTATGACGCCGCGCTGGGTGATCACGATGCCGTGACCATTCTCATGGCTGAAACCACCGAATCCAGGGCTGCATTGACGCGTGAACTGTTTTACGACAGCTTGCGCCGGCAGGCACTGCTGATTGTCGCCGGTTTGGTGGCATTGGCCCTTGCGCTCAGTACCGCATTCAAGCCGTTGATCGCTATTCGGGATGCCATCCGTAAACGGGATGATGATGACCTGACCGCCATTCCCCGTGATCAAGTGCCGGCAGAAATCAACCCGTTGATCGACGCGATGAACCACCAGATGGAACGGCTGGACAAACTGGTCGAGGCACGCAAACGCTTTATTGCCGATGCAGCCCATCAATTGCGAACGCCATTGGCCGTGCTAAATACGCAGGTTGACTATGGATTGCGGGCCACAGATCCGCATGAGATGCGCAACACCTTTGTCGCCCTGTTGGCCGGTTTACGAAACGCGAGACACCTGACGGACCAAATGCTGGCCTTGTCGCGCGCCGAGGCTGCACATGGGTTGGGCCAATCAAAAACAACACTGGACATGGCCACGCTGGTACGCAGCGTTGCTTTTGATTTGCTGCCCCTGGCCTTGGACAAACAGGTTGATCTGGGCTATGAGGGCGATGACGCCGGAGCCATGGTCTTGGGCAGTGCCGGTATGCTGCGTGAAATGATGACCAACCTGATCGACAACGCCATTCGCTATACCCCCTCAGGGGGTACGGTCACGGCCAGCGTCAAATCAGATCACGCAGGCTGGGTGACGGTACTGGTGACCGATTCAGGACCTGGCATCCCGCTGGACGAACGTGCCAACGTGCTCAAGCGCTTTTACCGCATATTGGGAATCGATCACCAGCACGGCAGTGGTCTGGGGCTGGCGATCGTCAACGAAATCTGCCTGGCCCATGATGGCCAACTGCGATTGGACGACGGTCCGCAAGGCCATGGGCTGGAAGTGAGCATTACCCTGCCCTTGCAACGTATCTAAATGCCCACTTTCAGGGCGTCATGGACGCAATTAGCCGCCATTTATTGCAAATAACACCCGCATCTCATCTGTTTGGACGATGTCGCGTGCCCGCCTGTCATGAAAAATAAGTTCAACTTAGTGATTCAGGAGGCAGTAACGTGTCCAGTACCCCACCCAAAAAGCTCAAAGTTGTTGTGATTGGTGCCGGCATGGCAGGCATTTTGGCGGCTATCCGGCTTAAGGAATCGGGCTTGCATGAGGTGGTCGTCTACGAAAAAGCCGACCGCATTGGCGGTACTTGGCGCGAAAACACCTACCCAGGCCTCAATTGCGATGTGCCCGCACATGCGTACACCTATTCGTTTGCCCCCAACCCGGAATGGAGCAGTTTTCTGGCACCTGGACCCGAAATTCAAAAATACTTTGAGTCCGTGGTCAACCGCCATCAGATCACCCCCCTGATTCGCTTTAATAACGCGGTCACCAGCTGCATTTATGAGAACGGTCAATGGCAGGTCAAAACCTCCGGAGGGCTGTCCGACCGTGCTGATATCGTCATCGCAGCTTCAGGTGTATTACATCACCCCAATATGCCCCAGATCGATGGTCTCGACAGTTTTAAGGGCGCGTCCTTCCATACCGCCCGTTGGGATCACTCGGTACCGCTGGATGGCCAGCGTGTTGCCGTGGTGGGGAGTGGCTCAACCGGGGTACAAATCGTTACCGCACTGTCCACCCGCTGCAGCAAGGTGGTTCATGTGCAGCGCACACCGCAGTGGATCATGCCGCTACCCAATGAGCCCTATAACGAGGAGCAGCGAGCGGCTTTCCGGGCCGATCCTGCCCTGATCGATGAAATCCGCTATGGTGAGATGTACACCGCCATGGTGCAGCGATTTACCCAAGCCATCATCGCGCCGGATTCCCCCGAGATGGCCGAAATCGAAGCCATTGTGCAGAATAATCTGGAGGTGAGCGTACGGGATCCGGATCTGCGCGAAAAACTGCGTCCGAACTACCGCGCTGCCTGCAAACGATTGATCTTTTCCTCGGATTACTACGCGGCGGTACAGCGACCCACCGTTGAGGTGGCCTTGGGAGCCATCAAACGCATCGAACCGACCGGCATCCGCATGCAGGACGGCAGCTTGCATGAGGTGGACGTGATTGCGCTGGCCACAGGATTTCATGCTAACCGCTTTGTCCGACCCATGACAGTCCAAGGAGCGCAAGGGGCCGATTTAAACCAGTTTTGGGAGAAGAACCCGACCTCATATCTGGGGATGACCATGCCCGGCTTTCCCAACTTTTTCATGATCAATGGCCCGACCGGTCCGGTGGGTAATTTCTCCTTGATTGATATCGCCGAGCGCCAGTGGGGGTATGTGTCGCAGTTGATTGCGCTGCTTGAATCAGGGGTTTGCAATGCAGTGACTGTTAAACCGGATGTAATGAACGACTACAATCAACGTCGTATCGCTGCGGCTAAAAAGACCATTTTTGGATCAGGTTGTTCCAGCTGGTATCTGGATGCCGACGGTGTGCCCTCCAGTTGGCCATGGAGTTACGACACGTTTGCCAACGAAACCGCAGCGCCCCGGCTAGAGGAATTTGATCTGAGCTGACACCAGGAGTGCCCCATGCCACCCGATGGCACTCCAACAACACCTTACAGCGGCCGGTACACCGCGATGAACCGGCTGTTTTGCACCAGACCGTAATCGCCCTGGCCATATTGCATGAGCCAGTCGCCCGCGTCACCCCGCAGCACATCGCCGCCCTGGCGGCGCGGTACTGTAAACGCTTCATGGATCTGTTTGGCCCAGACGGGTACCGGCTTGGCGCAGTACGCACCATCCTGGCCCTCCACCGTAGGGGGTACGGCCTGATACTTCTCATCAAAACGACGACGCGTTACGCTCCAGCGATCGTCGGTTGAGCCGGTAATCAGCGCATCATCCGCCTCAAAGTGATTGGGGCCTTCACGGCTGATCAACACGCCCGGCTGCCGGGCAAACTGCACCTGAACCACCTCAGTCTTGAGGTACTGAGCCGCCAAGGGGTCTGCCGACAAGTCAAATGCCTGGAGCATCAACATCGATTTATTGCGCCAGTGCTTTGCGCAGCAATTGGTCAACCACCTCGTTGATATCGATCTGGCGGCTCACCGCCTGTTCGCGCAATTGTTCAACCAGGTGCTTATCCAGTTTACAGGCAAAGGGAATCAGACCTTTGGCCTGGTCCAGTTTGCGTTGCTCCTTGCGATCCAGCGCTGCGCCTTGGGCAAAGCGGTCAGGCGTTAATTCACGTCTACGCTCTTGATCCACCTTATGCGCCAGGTTTTTGTATAAATCGGTCTTTTTCAGAGTCATTGCAGCTTTCAGAAGGATGCTTTAAGAACAGCGCAATTGTACCAAACGTCGTTGCGTCGGAACGCCTCTATGAGTATCGCGGTGTGAGAGAGGTTTATTAGGCGTCCAGGCGGGTCAGTTCGGTCAAGCGGATATCTGAGTCACCGAGGTAGATGGTGCCTTCCTGAATCGTCCAGACCAGCTTCATATTGCGTTCAGCCAGTTTGGACAGCTTGGCGCTGTCCTCCGGGCTTAGCTGATACACCTGCAGGTTTTTGTACCGCGCCAACGCATCCTTGTTTTGCTTCCACCAGATATCGGCGGCTCGGCTGTACAAAATCAGCACCAATTTGTCAGCCCGGCCGCTGGCTTTTTTAATTCGGCTTTCATCGGGCTGCCCTACTTCGATCCACAATCGAATCACCCCCGCCGGGTCCACTTCCCACACGGCGGCTTCCTCATCGGTGGAGATGCCTTTGCCAAAGCGCAAATCCTCGCAGGCGTACAGCGCAAACGCCAACAACCGAACCATGAGGCGCTCTTCGGTTTCAGACGGATGCATGGCCAGCGTGAGGGAATAGTCCGCAAAATGATTGCGGTCCAGGTCTGACAACGACAGCGCAGCTTTGTAAATGGTTGCTTTAAGGGCCATGCTCTGAGGGAGATCGTCTGATGAAGGGCATCGATTATCTCACGTTGTCAGGCATGTCCCGGCGGGTTAGTCGTTTTCGATATCCTTATTGGCGTCGTTGCGAACAAAACCCTCGTCATGGATCTGAAAGGTGGTTGCAGCTAGTGGCAAGCGGTCAACGCTCAAGATGCGCCATACAATCCGCCCCTGTGTATCCTGAATAATCATCGGCAGTCGCGTTTGAGTATCCCAGCAGATGTGGGTTACGGTGCTCTGCTGTGTCATGTCGTACCAACGGCAGGCGCGAACCGGCTTGGGAACACCCGTCGGAGCGTCTACCATGGACAGCTTGTAATCGCCCTTGGGAAATTTCAAACCGTGGGCCAAATCAAACCAATCCGTGAAATTGCCAATTCGATACAGGTTGGTGCGATCAATCCGGGTATGGATACGCTTTTTTAAATCCAGAACAGACATCTGAAACTCTGCATCCCCGGGTTGCCGAAAGACATAGACTTCCAGCGAATCGTCGGTGCGCCGCTTTAAGCGGCGGTCAGCGTCTCGCCATACCTGCAAGGTGTGCTCCGTGTTTTTGGTCAACACCTGAGCCTCGTAATGCAGCGATATGGGCTCTGCTTTGGTATTAAAAACCTGTTCAAACTTGAGTTCTTTGGCCTGAGCGGACGTAGAAGCTGCGAAGATCACGCCCAGCGTGATCCATCGCAGTCCCAGCCCCCCAAGGCGATGGGGGACAACATACATCAATTAACTACTCCTGCTACTGCTTGAGAGGATGGATTTAATTTCGCACCGCTTTGGCCGAATCAAAATACCGGTAGGTTTTCCCATCGACCGTTAAATCCTTGACGTTCAAATTGATGGTGTATTTGCCAGCCGTCAAGCTGGTGTCAGCGGTAGCACCGGTAGGGTCAGTAATTGTTTCAAACTTAAGGCCGGTTGCAGCGCTGGCAGGGTTCACCGTTGAGCTGGCCACACTGGGCTTGGACGAGCTGGCGGGTGTCACCAAGGCCTCGTTCAACACACGACCATCCGCCTGCGACATCGACAAGCCCAACAGATAGGCCACGGTAGGTGCCACATCGACGTTGCCTGTCGGGTTGTTGACAACCGTCGCACCGCTGAATGATGGACCGTTGGCAATCAACGTGTTGTGAACATCGGTGGTACCAAAGCTTCCATGCATACCGCGTTGGCCGCCAGTGCTTTCAAAAGTGATGCCAGTCATTCCCTGGACAACCGCTGTATCGTCCCAGTTGAAGCTGACCACCAGGTCAGGCTGACCGTTATTTTGACGGGTTGCGTTTTCGAGGTTGATCATCGACATGGGCAAGGTGCCGGGAATGGCGCCATAACGGCTGTCAACAAAAATGGCACCGTATTCCTGGCGCTGCTGCAAGAAGGTCACCAGATTCGTCAGCGTCGCCTGGTCATGTGAAGGCAGGTAGAAATAATCAGACCCCCCGTTGGCGGCAACCACGATACCGTTGGTAGGCAAGGCACCAGGCGCTGGCACTTTGAAGCTGGCCACTGGTGTGGTCAAGGTTGAGCTGATGGCCTGGTATTTCGCATTGGCCGAACCGCACAAGCTACCTGACGCATCCAGTTTCACAGGGACAGTGGGTTTGCCTGTTGAGTCCAAACCATACATCGCGCTGGTGCTGCAACCATTGCCGTCATAGGCTTTGAACCCGCGGTAGGTTAATAGATCAGCGGATCTGACATCCCCGGAGAAAGAGTAGCCAGAGGCAGACGCGGCCCCTACGGAGGCATTGGTGCTGCCACTGGTCGAACCATTGACCAAGGCGCCGTTGGGCAGCGATGTACCGGTAATGGCGCGTAATGGGTAGGTCGCCAGAGGGCCCGATACGCTGCTATGACCGTGGTCTGATACCACCACGATATTGGTGGTGTTGTCCAAGCCATTGGCACGCAGGGCCGCAATCAACTCGCCAAGGCGAGCATCTTGAGAGCGAAGACCTGCCTTGGCGTTGCTGGTACCTGGACCATAGCCGTGCTCCACATTGTCTGGCGTACGGAACCAGATCAACGACAACATCGGCTTTTTCTGAGGCAGGATGTACTGGGTAAATACCGACAACATGTATTTGTTGGCAGCATCAGCAGGCTCACCTTGTGTGGTGTCCGAAGAATCACGCGCAGCAATCGAAATCGCATTGCTCGGATCGTACGCTGTGGTGTTAAACGTGATGTAACCCGCTTTGAGGGTCGGGTTGCCGTTGTTGCTGGCCAAAGTGACCGCATCAGCACCGGAGTATCCAAACACGGTGTTTGCCGGCAGCGCATATCCGTTATTTTGCAACTCAGTCACCAGGTTGCGGGGTTGGACGGTGTTCTCATCCAAGAAAAACCCGCCTTTGCCCAAGTCTTGTATGTAAGCTGCGCCCGTCTTGCCGATGGTGGCAGTCACCAGGCCGGCATCTTGTGCTGTTTTAAAGAGTGTTTTAACCAGGAGCAGCTGATTGCCGTAATACGCATTTAGCGTGTTGAGAATCTGGTAATCCTCTGTGAATACCGGGTCCTGATAGTCGGCCGCTGTACCTGCTGCGCTGTTGCCTGCCGGAATGGTGTTGCCGGTTCCTTGGGGAGGTGTCCAAAAGGTGTTTCCGTAAAAGCCGCTGGTCTTGGGGAAAGAGCCTGTGGCAAAGGACGACCCGTTCATCATCGTGAACGTTGGATACGTTGAATGGTTATCCGTGAAGTTGACACCGGATTGTCGCAATTGAAACAGATTCGGCGTATCCGTTGCATTCACAGAATCAGGACGTAGTCCATCCCAGACCATCACAATCGTTCGTGTAGCAGAGGGTGTGGAAATCGCGGTAGTACCGCCGCCGCAGCTCGCCAACAACGCGCTTGCCGCTACACCAGCCAAAATGGAAACAATGGGTTTCACAATGTACATCCCTATGGTTAATCAAAGCAAAAACAGGTTCGAGGCGCACAGGCCGCGACAATGTGGGCAGAGATTAATCAAGCTGGATGACAGATCCATGACGTAAAGCTGACGGAAACATTTGGTTTCCACAACGTGAACACTGATACAAAAAAGCCCGCGAAATGGCGGGCTTGGTTGGCAGAAACGCTAATTTGGTAGGAGTGCAGCCTTGGCGCGGGCGTCGTGAAGTTTACGGTAGCTGTCGATTTTGCGGGTGTGGCGGTCGAGACCTTCGAGTTGCATGCTGGTCGGTGTCAGCCCATAAAAGCGTACGCTGCCCTCCACTGAGCCAATCACCGCATTCATTCTTGTATCGCCAAACAAGCGGCGCAAGTTGGCCTCGTAGTCTTCCAAAGCCAGTTCTTCGTCCAGCTCGATGTCCAGCACTGCGTTCAGCGCTTGGTAGAACAAGCCGCGCTCGACCGTGTTGTCGTTGTACTGCAAGAACGCACCTACCAGATCGTGTGCATCCTCAAACCGCTGCAACGCCAATTGAATCAGCAGCTTCAATTCCAGCACGGTCAGTTGGCCCCAGCCAGTGTTTTCGTCAAAATCGATGCCGATCAAGGTGGCGATGTCGCCTTGTTCGTCAAGCTCATTGTTCTCCAGGCGGTCCAGCAGCGCCTCAAGACTGCCATCGTCCAGGCGATGCAGATTTAGGATGTCGGAACGGAACAGCAAGGCCTTGTTGGTGTTATCCCAAACGAGATCCTCAACCGGATAAATCTCTGAATAGCCGGGCACCAGGATGCGGCATGCGGTGACGCCCAAATGCTCATACACCGCCATATAGGATTCTTTGCCGATGCCTTTTAGGATATCGAATAAGGTGTCCGCCTCCTGTGCCGTGGAGTTTTCACCATGGCCCGAGAAATCCCACTCCACAAATTCGTAATCGGATGTGGCGCTGAAGAATCGCCACGAGACAATGCCGCTCGAATCGATAAAGTGTTCGACAAAATTATAAGGATCCGTCACGGCCTGGGTGTTGAACGTCGGGGCGGGTAAGTCGTTTAATCCTTCAAAGCTGCGGCCCTGCAGCAGCTCGGTCAGGCTGCGTTCCAGCGCCACTTCAAAGCTCGGATGCGCACCAAACGAAGCAAAAACGCCGCCCGTTCGTGGATTCATCAGGGTCACGCACATGACCGGATAGCGCCCGCCGAGCGACGCGTCCTTCACCAGCACCGGGAAGCCCTGCTCTTCCAACCCCTGGATACCGGCCAAAATGCCAGGATACTTGGTCAGTACCGATGGTGGTACGTCAGGCAGAGCGATTTCACCTTCCAGTATCTCGCGCTTGACGGCACGTTCGAAGATCTCTGACAGGCACTGCACCTGCGCCTCAGGCAGCGTGTTGCCGGCACTCATGCCATTGCTGACAAAGAGGTTTTCCACCAGGTTGGATGGAAAATAAACCACTTGACCATCCGACTGACGCACGAAAGGCAGTGAACAGATACCGCGCTTTGCGTTGCCGGAGTTGGTGTCGATCAGGTGTGAGCCATGCAGCTCGCCGTCCGGGTTGTAGATGGCCAGGCAGTATTCGTCCAGAATGTCCTTGGGCAGTTTGTCGCCCTTGCCTGGCTTGAACCAGCGCTCGTCCGGGTAATGCACAAAAGGCGCATCGGCAAACTCCTCACCCCAGTAATTGCCTGCATAAAAGTGGTTGCAGTTGATACGCTCAATATACTCACCCAGCGCTGAGGCGAGCGCACTTTCTTTGCTTGAGCCTTTGCCATTGGTAAAGCACATCGGCGAGTGCGCATCGCGGACATGCAGTGACCACACATTCGGAACCGGATTGCGCCATGAGGCGATCTCGATCTTGATCCCCAGGTTGGCCAGCACGCTGGACATATTGGCGATCGTCTGCTCCAGTGGCAGGTCCTTGCCCGTGATGTAGGTACTCGCTTCGCTTGCCGGCTGAAGGGCCAATAGCGCTTGCGCGCTGGCATCCAAGTTTGCTACTTCTTCAACAATGAACTCAGGGCCGGCCTGCACCACTTTTTTCACGGTGCAACGGTCGATGGAACGCAGGATGCCGATGCGGTCTGTCTCGGCGATATCGGACGGCAGCTCAACCTGAATCTTGAAAATCTGCTTGTAGCGATTGTCCGGGTCAACAATATTGTTGTGGGACAGGCGGATGTTTTCGGTTGAAATACCCCGCACATTGCAGTACAACTTCACGAAATACGCTGCACACAACGCCGACGAGGCCAGGAAGTAATCAAAGGGCCCGGGTGCTGAGCCGTCGCCCTTGTAACGAATCGGCTGGTCAGCGATGACCGTGAAGTCGTCGAACTTGGCCTCGAGGCGAAGTTTGTCGAGGAAGTTGACCTTGATTTCCATGGAAATTCCAAAAATTGCGCTTAAAGTGCGTGAATGCCTATTATCGCCGATACGAGGAGCCAAGACATGCGGGCGATATATTCTGAGTATAAATGTTGCAATTATTGTCTATGCCCTTTTGCGCCGGCATACGCTTACAGAACCTATTATGCTCTTTTGATTTTATAGCCCTATGGTTATAACTCGCGCGACAAATAATGCAATTTTTAAGTAACCCAGTAAAGAAAATTTAAATCACTCTAAAACCTAGGGAAGCGCTGAACAATCAGCGCTTTTTACATATCAGCGCGTCAAAAAGACGCTAGCCGAAATTTTCATGCATTTACTTTCTGTGTGGTTCGTTTTTACTCCGAATTGAGGCGAGTTTCCCCCAATAATCCAGTATTTTTGGTGCTCAAGACGCACCTTGGGTGTTGAGGGCGTCTCGCCGCTTGCGAGTAATCAGCACCATCCGGGTTTTAGACTCCGGCGCCAGTGTTAGCCGCATTCACTGGCTTATTAAATGCACCTGTGATTACCAATAGGCCTGATGGATTAGTACTCATACGGTTACATTTCCTCTACGTTCACGTAAAAAAAAGAAAATATTTAAGAAGTAGAGGGCCCCAATAAATGCAAAACGCGCCAAGGGCCATTTCTCTTGTATCAAACGTTCCTCAGTGGTTTTTTCACGGGAGATCCAAATCTTCTTCTTCGGACACGCTAGCTCCCACACGCGATAACGGTCAGTGAGAGTCCAACGCAATTGTTCGCCACGAATTGTTGCTACACAACCCACCAAAGCTTCCCGTTCTTGGTCTGTCCATGCATAACTTTTAAAGCCTCCTTTACCGGGAGTAATGTGTACCGGCCATTCCATGGTTTTACGGGTGCCGTCTGCTAAATCCACAAACAAATGCGGTTCTCTATTTTGGGTGGCCACGATGTTGACCTCTAGGGAGTCTAAGCTATTCCAGTCTGGCAGGCCATTGATGGTATTCACGGTTTCAGGGATAACAAAACATATAAAAATCATCACCGCGGTACCAAAAGTCAGCTTGAACCGTACGTACCATGGTTTATCTTTGAGCATTTCAAGTTTTTCATGATTCGGCGGGCCACTTAGCCACTCAATGAATCGATGCCAAAGGCTAGGCTTGGCTGTTTTGCTGGGTGTAGAGTCCATGAGTTAACCGTTTGGCCGCACTTTTTTAGAGTTGGCGTTTTTTAAAAAACTTAATCTTACTGAAATACTTAGTGATGAACCGTTGTGAGGGATCGTTTCACGGGGTAGCCCGGCAAACCGCTATTGGTATTTGGATTGAATTTTGTGTTCCTTGACCTGCCCCGGATTTTCGATCCACGGTGACTTAACTACAATGGTCTCTCAGCCAAGAGAGAGACGAAATAAAGCGAACCCGATTTACCGATGAACAGATTGTTCGAATCCTGAGAGAAGCGGACAAAGACACAGTAGTGGAAGTGGCCAAACGCCACAGGGTAAGCGAACCGACGATTTACGCATGGCGCAGAAATTTGGCGACTTGGAAACCGATGAGGTAAAGCGCCTAAAAACACTTGAAGCCGATAACGCCAGACTGCGCAAACTGCTGGTGGATTGTGACCTGGAAATCGAGGTGATGAAGCGGTTGTCAGGGCAATACCGTGTGGAGCTATGATTTTGTATACGACGCCTGTGCAAATGGTCAAACCATCAAATGCCCAACCGTTGTAGATGAATACACCCAGGAATGTTTGGCAATCGATGTGGCTGGCAGCATTCGCTCCAAGCGAGACCAGAAAGTTAAGTTCTCAGTGGTAGGAAATTCCCGGGCAGGTCACACCGTTAAGAAAAAAAGCCCGCATTTACGCGGGCTTACAGGTGTTTTTTACCATCAGATGCCTGCTGATGCCAGACGTCTGATCACTCCCACTCAATCGTCGCCGGCGGCTTACCCGACACATCGTACACCACCCGATTGATGCCGCGTACTTCGTTGATAATGCGGTTGGACACACGCCCCAACAACTCATACGGCAGATGCGCCCAATGGGCGGTCATAAAGTCTTGTGTTTGTACCGCACGCAGTGCCACCACGTATTCGTACGTACGGCCATCACCCATCACGCCGACTGATTTAACGGGCAAAAAGACTGCAAACGCCTGGCTGGTGAGCTCGTACCAGCTTTTGCCGACATCGCCTTCTTCGCAGCTACCGGCCGCCACATCTTGTGCGGTGGCTTTGGTGTTGCGCAATTCTTCGATGAACACCGCGTCTGCCCGTTGCAGCAATTTGGCAAAGTCAGCTTTGACTTCGCCCAGAATACGAACACCCAGGCCCGGGCCGGGGAATGGATGGCGATACACCATCTCAGGTGCCAGCCCCAGCGCAACCCCTAAGGCGCGCACTTCGTCTTTGAACAATTCGCGCAGCGGTTCAAGCAGAGAGAGCTTCATTGTGTCTGGCAGACCGCCCACGTTGTGATGTGATTTAATCGTGGTTGCCTTGCCTGTTTTAGCACCGGCTGATTCAATCACGTCCGGGTAAATGGTGCCTTGAGCCAACCACTTGGCGTTGACCCGTTTGGCCGATTCATCCTGGAACACATCAACAAACGCTTTTCCGATGATTTTTCGCTTGGCTTCCGGGTCAGATACACCAGCCAGCTGGCCCATAAACGCATCAGTCGCGTTCACATGAATCACATTCACACCCAAGTGGCGTGCAAAGGTGTCCATCACCTGCTCGGCTTCGTTTAAGCGAAGCAGGCCATGGTCAACAAACACACACGTTAGTTGCGGGCCAATAGCGCGGTGAATCAAGGCCGCTGCCACAGAGGAGTCAACCCCGCCGGACAATCCCAGTATCACCTCATCGCTACCCACCTGCTCGCGAATGCGGGCAACGGCTTCGTCGATGAAATTGGGCATGGTCCAATCGCCCTTGCAAGCGCAAATATCCAGCACAAAGCGATTGATGATGGCTTTGCCCTGTCGGGTGTGGGTGACCTCGGGGTGAAACTGCACGGCATAAAACCGGCGGTCTTCATCGGCCATGGCCGCGATCGGACACGACTCATTGCTGGCCATGACTTTAAAGCCTGGAGGCACTTCGGTCACCTTGTCACCATGACTCATCCAGACCTTGAGCATGCCGTAGCCTTCAGGGGCGGAAAAATCCTGTATCCCGTCCAATAGCTGGGTGTGACCCCGCGCACGCACTTCAGCGTAACCAAATTCCCTCACCTTGCCCGGTTCCACCTTGCCACCGAGTTGCTGCGCCATGGTTTGCATGCCATAACAGATACCCAACACGGGGACGCCCAATTCAAAGACGGCTTGTGGCGCTTTGTCGGTGGATTCCTCGTAGGTGGATTGGTGACTGCCAGACAATATGACGCCGCTGGCGCCAAATTGACGAACAAACTCATCACTCACGTCACAAGGGTGTATTTCGCAATACACCTTGGCTTCGCGAACGCGGCGGGCAATAAGCTGGGTGACCTGAGAACCAAAGTCCAGGATCAGGATTTTGTCGTGTTGCATGAATCGTCAATCAGTATGGTAGTTAGGCGCTTCTTTGGTGATTTGCACATCGTGTACATGCGACTCACGCATCCCGGCCGAGGTGATCTCCACAAACTGCGAATTGTTGTGCAGATCGTCGATGCTGCGGCAACCGCAATAACCCATCGACGAACGCACCCCACCGACCAGTTGGTAAATGATCGCCAGTACGGAGCCCTTATACGCCACACGACCTTCGATACCCTCCGGTACCAGCTTATCAGCGTTGTTGGAAGGGTCCTGGAAGTAACGGTCGGCAGACCCTTGCGCCATGGCGCCCAAGGAGCCCATGCCACGGTAGGCTTTGTACGAGCGTCCCTGGAATAACACCACTTCACCCGGCGCTTCTTCAGTACCGGCAAACATGCTACCCATCATCACTGAATGCGCACCAGCAGCCAGCGCCTTGGAAATATCACCGGAATAACGGATACCGCCGTCTGCAATCAGTGGAACACCCGTGCCTTTGAGCGCCTCGGCTACATTCGCAATCGCGGAAATTTGCGGAACACCGACCCCAGCCACAATACGTGTGGTACAGATCGAGCCAGGGCCAATACCCACCTTCACGCCGTCGGCACCTGCCTTGAGCAGTGCTTTGGCGGCATCACCCGTTGCAATATTGCCGCCGATAACGTCTACGTGCGGATAGGTGCGTTTGACCCAGTTCACGCGGTCCAGCACACCTTTGCTGTGACCGTGGGCTGTATCAACCACCAGTACATCTACGCCTGCTGCCACTAGCAGTTCGATACGTTCTTCAGTGCCATCGCCCACACCCACCGCGGCGCCCACACGCAATTTACCGTGTTCGTCCTTGGAGGCACTGGGGTGTTCTGTGGCTTTTTGAATGTCTTTGACCGTGACCAAGCCGCGCAACTCAAAGTTGTCGTTGACCACCAGCACACGCTCCAAACGGTGCTCGTGCATCAGGCGTTTGGCTTCATCCAGCGAAGCGCCCTCTTTGACTACTACCAGCTTGTCGCGGGGGGTCATGATGTTGCGAACCGGGGCATCCAGACGGTTTTCGAACCGCAGGTCGCGGTTGGTCACAATACCCACCACTTGTTTGCCTTCGACCACGGGCAGACCGGAAATTCGATATTGCTGAGTGATTTCAAACACCTGGCGAACGGTCATGTCGGGGGAAATCGTGATCGGATCACGAACCACGCCAGACTCATGACGTTTGACTTTGGCTACTTCGGCAGCCTGGTCTTTGGGCTTGAGGTTTTTATGAACGATGCCGATCCCGCCTTCTTGCGCAATTGCAATGGCCAGACGAGCCTCGGTCACGGTGTCCATCGCGGCGGACACCAAAGGGATATTCAGGGTGATATTACGACTTAACTTGGTTGCTAATGACGTGTCTTTAGGGAGAACGTCCGAGAAGGCTGGGACGAGCAAGACATCATCAAAAGTGAGCGCTTTCTGCATAACGCGCATCAGTTTTCTCCGGGGCGCAAAAACGAATTATACGGTAAAAAACGCGTTCTTCCGAACGCTCTGTGGGTAGCTGGTACTACAAACTGCGGCCAGTATGGGTTGTTCCACGCTTTTTCTGGGTATGGGAAGCACGTCGGCGGCGGCTTTCCATGGGATCAAAATGCAGCTCGTCGAGGAATTCCAGCCGATCCCCTTCGTGTAAACGCTGACCCGGTTTGCACGTTTCACCAAAAATAGCGATACATTTTGAGCGAATCAAGCCCTCGATGGCGTCGGTTTTCACACCCAAAAAAACCAGTGCCTCCTCAATGGTGCACCCACTGGGCACGTCCAGTGTACGGGGCGCTTTGAGTAACACCCCGGAGTCTGCCGCATCCATCACAATGGCACTGATCTGCATGGACATTAGCCCCCTACCGCATAAACAATCTCTGCGCGTTTGATGAAACTATCCACAAAGCTGTTTGCAATCGTGTGAAACACCGGTCCGATCAATTGCTCGAGCACCCGGTTCGAAAACTCGTAATCAAGCTTGAACTGAACTTTGCAGGCATCCTCGCGCAGCGATAAAAACTCCCAACGCCCCTGCATGGACTGAAACGGACCCTCCTTCAGATTCATTTCAATGCTCGCCGGACGAACATGCGTATTGTGCGTAGTAAAACTCTGCCGTACGCCTTTGAATGCAATCTCGACAGAGGCTTCCATAAAACCATCCTGCTCGCGGGCAATATAAGCCCCGCCACACCAGGGCAAAAATTTGGGGTACGCCGGAACATCCTGAACCAGGTCAAACATCTGTTCGGCACTAAACAGCACCAAAACAGACTTTTCTACAATCGCCATGAGCAAAGCCGCATCAAACGGGCGGCAAGAACTGAGTACAATGCGTATTTTACTGTTGTTAGCGCTGTTGCGCTTTGAAGACGCATTCCAATATGAGTATTGTCCAGAATAAAAAAGCCACGTTTGATTACTTCATAGAAGAACGCTATGAAGCTGGCCTCGTATTGGAGGGATGGGAAGTCAAGGCCATCCGGGCGGGGCGCTCGCAGCTCAAAGAAGCCTATGTGGTTGTCATGAAAGGCGAATTATTTCTGCTCAACTCGCATATCAGCCCCCTGTCGGCTGCCTCGACCCATATTACCCCGGCTCAAACTCGCACCCGTAAACTGCTCATGCACGGAGACCAGATTCGCAAATTGATCGGCAAAGTTGATCAAAAAGGCTATACGCTGGTACCACTGGATTTTCACTTTAAAAATGGCCGGATCAAGTGTGAAATCGGGCTGGCCAAAGGTAAAAAGCAGCACGACAAACGCGACACCCTCAAAGACAAAGACTGGGCCCGTGAGAAGGATCGGTTGATGAAGGTCAACCGCCTGTAAAAGGCCCGTTGGGTAAACAGTTCGCTATTTTTTGATGATGCTGGTGGCCGCTGCCAGCAGACCGGACATATCCGACATGGTCGAGGGCACAATCAAGGTATTACCCTCTTTGGCGATCTGGCCAAACGCCTCCACGTATTTTTCAGCCACTTTCAAATTAACTGCCTGCATGCCGCCCGGTTGCTCGATGGCGGCGGCCACTTTGCCAATCGCTTCGGCGGTTGCTTCGGCCAAGGCCTTCACAGCGGCGGCCTGCCCTTCCGCCTGATTAATCGCTGCGATGCGATCGCCTTCAGAGCGGGCAATGGCGGATTCTCGCTGACCATTGGCAATGTTGATTTGCTCTTGCTTGCGGCCTTCGGAGGCGGCAATCAGGGCACGTTTTTCACGCTCGGCGGTAATTTGCGCCTGCATGGCATGGAGAATTTCTTTCGGTGGCGTTAAGTCCTTGATTTCGTAGCGCAACACTTTGACGCCCCAGTTCAGCGCCGCCTCATCGAGGGCATTGACCACACTGTGGTTGATGTAATCACGCTCTTCAAAGGTTTTATCCAGCTCCAGTTTACCTATCACTGACCGTAAGGTCGTTTGGGCCAGCTGCGTCACCGCGATGACATAGTTGGCCGAGCCATAACTGGCCCGCATCGGGTCGGTGACCTGAAAGTACAAGATGCCGTCCACCTGCAATTGTGTGTTGTCGCGGGTGATACAGACTTGACTGGGTACGTCCAGCGCAATTTCTTTGAGGGAGTGCTTGTAGGCGACCCGCTCAATAAAAGGCATCAAAAAATTAAGTCCAGCGTTCAGTGAACGGTCGTATTTCCCCAAACGCTCGATGACCCAGGCATTTTGCTGCGGAACGATCTTGACGGAGTTGGAAACAAAAATAATGCCGATGATCAGGATGATCAGTGCAAATTCCATGTGACATCACTCCCGCGTGCTTACAATTTTTGAAGTTTAAGCCGATTGGCCTGTATTGCAACAATACGATGCGGGCCTGCTTGTGGATCAGGGTACACCGCATCAGCGGACCAAGGTGCACCCCGGTAGTCGACCCGACAGGTGCCGGTGGAGTCCCATTGGTGTACATCCACCATGTTGCCAACGTCCAGGTCGTTATTGCCCGGGGTATTGGCAGCCTTACCCTGACGGCTTTTGCGCAACGCCAGCACGCCCACTGCACCGACCAGGCTGGCAATCACCAGTTGCGCTTCAAAACCAAGGCCGAGCCAGGCGGCACCCGCCCCGGCTCCAGCCCCAACCGCCAGCATGAGCAGGTAAAACGTGGTGCTGGCGAGCTCACATGCCACCAGCACTCCCGCCAATACAGCCCACCACATGGCGATGGTCATGCCACTTAGCCTTTGTTCGCCAGACGCTGCCAGGTATCAACAACGGTATCGGGGTTCAGGGAGATGGACACGATACCTTCATCACGCAACCATTCTGCAAAGTCTGCATGGTCTGAAGGCCCCTGCCCGCAAATACCGATGTATTTGCCCGCATCACGGCAGGCTTTGATAGCCCGTTGCAACAAGGCTTTGACGGCGGGGTCCCGTTCATCAAAATCAGCGGCCAGCAGTTCGAGACCTGAATCGCGATCCAGACCGAGGGTAAGCTGGGTCAAATCGTTGGAACCCACCGAGAAGCCATCAAAATACTCGAGGAACTGCTCAGCCAAAATCGCATTGGACGGCACTTCACACATCATGATCAAACGCAAACCGTGATCACCGCGTTTGAGTCCGTTGGCGGCTAGTAAATCAACCACCTTGGCGGCCTGCCCCACCGTGCGCACAAACGGCACCATGATTTCAACGTTGCTCAGCCCCATTTTTTCGCGAACCCGCTTCAACGCTTCGCATTCCATCTGGAAGCACTCGGCAAAGCCTTCGGAGATGTACCGGGCTGCACCACGGAACCCGAGCATTGGGTTTTCTTCTTCGGGCTCGTAACGGCTACCGCCAATCAGCTTGCGGTATTCATTGCTTTTGAAATCGGACAGGCGAACAATCACGGGTTTTGGATAGAACGCCGCCGCGATGGTGGCGATCCCTTCGGCCAACTTGTCCACAAAAAACGCGCGGGGGCTGGCGTGGCCTCTTGCCACGGATTCCACGGCCTTCTTCAGATCATTATCGACATTCGGGTAATCGAGAATCGCTTTGGGGTGAATGCCGATTACGTTGTTGATGATAAATTCCAGACGGGCCAAGCCGACGCCCTTGTTGGGCAAT
>DAITMV010000023.1:0-25196 GCA_036834985.1 Burkholderiaceae bacterium
CGACGGGGGCACGTCCACAGGGGCGTCGTTTTGCCCCGGTGTGGGTGCTTGTGGTAGCATGAGCGGATCGGCAACCGTCTCGTCAAGCGGTGATGCATGTTTGGCGCGTTTGCGACGAATCAACACCAACGTCATGACCGCCGCGGTGGCCAGACCAGCGCCAGCTCCCGCCAAAATCCAGGGCGTGCCCAGCAACCATTGGACAACACCGACTTTTTTGGGGGCAACTTCCTCAACAGGAGCCTGTACCGCCGGGGCGGCCGGCTTGGCCACCGGAGGCTCTACGGCCTTGGGGGGTTCCGCGCCGGGCTCAGTGGCTGCGGCGGGTGTATCGGCTTTTTCAGCAGAGGGGTCTTTGGGTACAGCGGGTGCATCGGCTGCCGGCGCAGGTGACTTGGATTTGAGCTCAAGCAGCTTTTGCAGATCGTTGACGTTTTTTTCAAGAATCGCGATGCGTTCATTGGCCTCTTTGAGGGCCTTTTCTTTGGCAATCAGCTCTTCGGCATTCTGATTGGCCTGCTCTGCCGGTTTGGCAGTTTCTTTGCGGGCACGGCCCACTTTTAACTGGTCTTGCTTGGGGGCGGCGTCTGCATCGACCGGTTTGGATTCGATGGAACCGGTAACAGTGGTGCCTTCCGGATTGGCCTTGGACTTGCCGGGATTGGCAGCGATACGCTGCATGCCCGACAGGGTGCGGTTATCGTGATCCCGCAACAGGCTGATGGCCTTGGCGCGTGGCTGCTGGTTAACAACAGACGCATCAGGCACATTAAGTGTTGCCCCTTCACGTATCAAGTGAATGCTGCCGTTGATAAACGCACCGGGATTGGCTTGGTAGAGTGCCGCCATGGCCTGCTCTTGAGATTGAGCCTGCGGCACCAGCGACAAGGCCAATTCGGACAAGGTATCGCCCTTTTTAACCACCGCAGGCCTAGACGGCGCGGGGGCTGGACCGGCAGCAGCGGCAGATGTTGCAGGGGCTGTGGGTAATGAGGTGGCATCAGACTTGGCGGGTGCAGCCTCTGGAGACGCGGCGACCGCAGATGACGCAGCCGTATTGGAGGTAGGCTGGGCAGCCTCGAGGGGCGCCGGGGCAGGTTCAGGCAGTACGGACCCAGGATTGGGCAGGGCCAGTGAATCGACCTTGCGATCCAGCGCCAGGGTGTATTCACGGACCAACTTGCCGCCCGCCCAGGACACCTCCACCAACGCGTCCAAGAACCGGGCCGGGACCGGCTCGGTGCTGGTGATGCGGATGATGGCTTTGTCTGCCGTTAAACCCGGCACCAGGTCAAATCGCAACCGGGACAACAACGGAGACGGATCAAGACGCGCCGCTTTAAATGCATCGCCATCAGCCAGACGGGCCACCAGACCATTGCGCTCGTTCTCGGCAATTTTCTCAACCTGAATTTCGGCGACCAGTGGCTGACCACTGGCTGAGAGAATGTCGAGTCGACCCAATTGGGCCGCTTGGGCTGACCCCGCCATGTACAACGAGGTCAGTGCGACAGACAAAGCCAAAGAAAACGGTCTGGATACAGAACGGGTCACGCGAACTCCGGTGTTGTTGTTATTGGCGGTGACGATAGCATTTGCGGCTTTAATTATCCAGCAGGATACGCAACATGCGGCGCAGTGGTTCGGCTGCCCCCCACAGCAACTGATCGCCCACGGTAAAGGCGCTCAGGTACTCTCCGCCCATGGCCAGCTTGCGTACGCGCCCCACGGGGATGTGCAGGTTGCCGGTCACAGCCGCAGGCGTCAGTTCACGGATGGTCCGGTCACGTTCGTTGGGAACAAAGCGAACCCAGTCGTTGGCCGTAGCCAGCATGTCGTTGACTTCGTCCAGCGGAACGTCTTTTTTGAGCTTGATAGTCAAGGCCTGTGAGTGGCAACGCATCGCGCCAATCCGCACGCACAAACCATCGACTGGAATACAGCCGGGGGTGCCCATCGCAGGCAGGCCCAAAATCTTGTTGGCTTCTGCACCGCCCTTCCACTCTTCTTTGGACATGCCGTTACCCAGGTCTTTGTCGATCCAGGGAATCAGGCTGCCACCGAGCGGCACACCGAAGTTGTCGGTCGGGTAGGCGTCGGAGCGAATGGTTTGCGCCACGGTGCGATCGATCTCAAGGATGGCGGAGGCCGGATCGTCCAGCAGCGGCTTGACGCTGGCGTGGATGGACCCCATCTGGGCAATCAGCTCACGCATGTTTTGCGCACCAGCGCCGGAGGCGGCCTGGTAGGTCATGGCGGTCATCCAGTCCACCAGATTGTTCTGGAACAAACCGCCCAAAGCCAGCAGCATCAAGCTGACGGTGCAGTTACCGCCCACATAGTTTTTGACGCCTTTGCTCAGACCGTTTTTGATCACGTCCATATTGACCGGATCCAGAATGATGATGGCGTCGTCTTTCATGCGCAGCGTAGAGGCGGCGTCGATCCAGTAACCATTCCAGCCTGCTTCGCGCAACTTGGGAAATACTTCGGTGGTGTAGTCACCGCCTTGGCAGGTGATGATGACATCGGTGTTTTTCAGCGCGTCGATATCGAAGGCGTTTTCCAGCTTACCCGCATTGGCAGCAAACGCTGGGGCGGCACCGCCGGCGTTGGAGGTGGAAAAAAACACTGGCTCGATCAGTGCAAAGTCGTTCTCTGCCTGCATGCGTTGCATCAGCACGGACCCAACCATACCGCGCCATCCTACTAAGCCTACCCGTTTCATCATCAAGTCCTTTCAATATGTATTCTGTGTAACGCTCAGCGACTGGCGATCAGGGCTGCAACCACCGCATCGCCCATCGCCTCGGTGCCGGCTTTTTGCTTGCCCTCGCGCCAGATATCACCTGTGCGTGGGCCATGGGCCAGCACATCCTGCACAGCCTTTTCGATACGCTGGGCAAACTGCTCTTGGCCAAATGAGTAGCGCAGCATCATGGCTGCCGACAGAATGGTGGCCAGGGGGTTGGCGAGGTCTTTGCCGGCGATGTCAGGTGCGGAGCCATGAATGGGCTCATACAGACCAAAATTTTTCTCGTTCAGAGATGCCGATGGCAGCATACCGATCGAGCCGGTGAGCATGGAGGCTTCATCGGACAAGATATCGCCAAACATGTTGCCGGTCACGATGACATCAAACTGCTTGGGATTTTTGAGCAATTGCATGGCGCAGTTGTCGACATACATGTGAGTCAACTCAACCTCTGGGTATTCTTTGCCCAGTTCAACCATGACATCACGCCACAATTGAGTGGTTTCCAGCACGTTGGCCTTGTCCACGGAGCACAAGCGCTTGTTGCGTTTCATCGCCGCCTGGAACGCGACATGACCAATCCGCTTGATCTCGGACTCGGCGTAGCGCATGGTGTCAAACCCTTCGCGCTCCCCTTTAAAAGGACCGTCTTCGACGATTCGAATGCCGCGCGGCTGACCAAAATAGATATCGCCCGTCAGTTCGCGAACAATCAGGATATCCAGACCGGCGATGACCTCGGCCTTCATGGAAGAGGCATCAGCCAGTTCTGGATACACCAGGGCGGGCCTGAAGTTGGCAAACAGGTTCAACGCCTTGCGTAAACCCAAAATGGCCTGCTCGGGGCGCAAATGACGTGGAAGGGTGTCAAGAGAAAAGTCACCCACGGCGCCAAACAGGATCGCATCGGAGCGCTTGCATAAATCCAGTGTGGCATCAGGCAAGGGGTGCCCGGACGCGCGGTACCCAGCCCCCCCCACAGGTGCGGCCTCAAGGGTGAAAGACAAGCCCTCGTCCTTTAATGCGTTGAGCACCTTGACAGCTTGCGCTGTGATTTCAGGGCCGATGCCGTCACCGGCTAAGACTGCGATGTGGTAGGTCATGGTGGTTCCATGCCGGGCGGCACAGAACCGACCCGGTCGTAAAAGTTAGGCCGTAATGGTGTTCGCCAGCCAGGGAAACTGGGCCAGGCGTTTTTCTTCAAAAGACTTGATTTGATCGGCGTGTTGCAAGGTCAAACCGATATCATCCAGACCGTTGATCAGACAATGCTTGCGGAATGGATCAATCTCAAAAGCGTAGGACTCACCCGTCGAGGTATTGACCCGTTGGCCAGGCAAATCGACCGTCAGTTTAAAACCTTCGGTGCTGAGGGTTTTCTGGAAGAGCTGCTCAATATTTTCTTCTGATAAAACAATAGGCAAGAAGCCATTTTTAAAGCAGTTATTAAAGAAGATATCGGCAAAACTGGGGGCCAGAACCGCTTTAAAACCATACTGCTGCAAGGCCCAGGGCGCATGTTCACGGCTCGATCCACAACCGAAGTTTTTGCGGGTGAGCAGATACGTGGCACCGGCGTACCGAGGCTGGTTCAGCACAAAATCAGGGTTGACGGGACGCTGGCTGCAATCAACGCCAGGTTCGCCTTGATCCAGATAACGCCATTCGTCAAACAGATTGACGCCAAAGCCCGTGCGTTTAATGGACTTTAAAAACTGCTTGGGAATAATCGCATCCGTATCGACGTTGGCCCGGTCAAGCGGCACCACGATACCTTCATGTTCAATGAATTTATCCATAACCTTCGCTTACTTGCTGCGGTCTGCAGCGCTCTCGATGCCTTGACCAGCGCGTTTAATGTCTTTACCGACACCTTCAACGGTGTTGCAACCCATCAGGTTCAGGGTCAGTACCAGAGCTACTGCTGCGGACATAATGATTCGCATGGGGATCCTCTCTTGGTTTAATTAATGGTTGCTACGTCGACAAAATGACCCGCTATGCCTGCCGCAGCCGCCATGGCAGGGCTGACCAGGTGGGTGCGCCCACCGGCGCCTTGCCGACCTTCAAAGTTGCGGTTGCTGGTCGAGGCGCAGCGCTCACCTGGCTCCAGACGGTCTGCATTCATGGCAAGACACATCGAGCACCCAGGCTCGCGCCACTCAAAACCGGCAGCGATAAAAATTTGGTCCAGGCCTTCGGCCTCAGCCTGCGCCTTGACCAGCCCCGACCCGGGCACCACCAGCGCCTGTTTGACGCTGTCCGCCTTTTTATGGCCTTTGACCACCGACGCTGCAATCCGCAGATCTTCGATACGCGAGTTGGTACACGAACCAATAAATACGCGATCTACAGGGATGTCGGTTATGGGTGTGTTGGGTTTGAGATCCATGTACTTGAGCGCACGCTCCCAGCCTTCACGGCGGACGGGATCGGCCTCGATGGATGGGTCTGGAACACGGTCATCGATCGCCACAACCATCTCGGGTGAGGTGCCCCAGGTGACCTGCGGCTTGATATCGGCGGCGTTTAACTCGACCACCGCATCAAAATGGGCACCTTCATCGGAGAACAAGGTGCTCCAATACTGCACGGCTTGGTCCCACTGCGCACCGGTTGGGCTGAATGGGCGACCTTTGAAATAGTCGATCGTGGTTTGATCTACCGCCACCATGCCTGAACGTGCACCAGCTTCGATGGCCATATTACACATGGTCATGCGGCCTTCCATAGACAGAGCGCGCACTGCTTCGCCGGCAAACTCAATCGCATAACCAGTCCCGCCGGCTGTGCCAATTTTGCCGATCACAGCCAATACGAGGTCTTTGGCGGAACAGGCGGCAGACACATGACCATTGATGCGAACCAGCATGTTTTTGGCTTTTTTCATCAGCAAACACTGGGTGGCCATCACATGCTCAACTTCTGAGGTACCGATGCCAAAGGCCAGCGCACCAACCGCACCGTGGGTGCTGGTGTGGGAATCACCGCAAACGACCGTCATGCCAGGTAAGGTGGCACCCTGCTCCGGGCCAATGACGTGCACGATGCCCTGGCGTTTGTCGTTGATATTAAAGTAGGTCAGTTTGTATTCAGCGGCGTTGTCATCCAGGGTTTGGACCTGAAGACGTGACGTGGGGTCGGCGATGCCGTGGCTGCGATCGGTAGTGGGCACGTTGTGGTCAACCACCGCCAGATTGGCACTGTTGCGCCACAAGGGACGACCGGCCAGCTTTAACCCTTCGAAGGCCTGTGGACTGGTGACTTCGTGCACCAGCTGGCGGTCGATATATAGCAGCGATGTACCATCGGCCTCGGTGCGAACCACATGTGCATCCCAAAGCTTGTCGTACAAAGTCTTAGCCATACCAACCAACCTCCTGCAAAAATCGTCTAAGGCGCTCGGTGTAAACCACAAAGCACCCTGTTTATAAAGAGCTTTCTATTATGCCACAGCCCATGCCGCAATATTCGCATTCGCTTATATCTTGCAGCGATGGGGGCCTGTCGGGTTTATCTGCGCCTGGCCGCCTCATACAGCGGCTCAACACGCTGGCTGTAGTCTTTCAAGTCGGCCATGCGGTTTTCCGGTGCGGGGTGGGTTGACAAAAACTGGGGGGGAGCGCTGCCACCGGCCGAGCCCATTTTTTGCCACAGCGTGATGGCCGCTTCTGGGTTATAACCTGCACGGGCAGCCAACTCTACGCCGATGCGGTCCGCTTCGGTTTCGTGGCTGCGGCTGTGAGGCAAGGTGATCAAAACGTCTTTGGCCATATTGGCTAGGTCCATCGAACCTTTACCCAGCCCCAACAAGGCACCGCCGATCGACAAGCCCAAACCGGTGATCATCTGCTCAGAGGCTTGCTCGCGGCTGTGTTCGCGCAAAGCGTGCGCAATTTCGTGGCCCATGACCGCTGCAATTTCATCGTCGGTGAGTTTTAAGGTGTCGATCAAGCCGGTGTAAAAAGCAATTTTGCCACCTGCCATACACCAAGCATTCAGCTGCTTGGAGGTGATGACATTGACCTCCCACTTCCAGCCCGGCGCATCATCACGAAAGGCCCCTGTCACGGGAATCAGACGACTGGCGATGGCGCGAATACGCCTGACCTGCTCGGGATCGCGGTTCAGTGTTCCCTTTTTTTGTTCTTCAGCCAGCACCTGCCGATAGGCTTTGGCCGAGCTGCTTTCAATCTCTTGACTGGAGACCACAAAAAACTGGTTGCGATCAACCCCGACTGCGCCAGCCTGCGTGGTGCGTGCCGCCTGGCATCCAGCCACTGACATGCCCAGCCCAACAATCACGCACTGAACAATTATCTTTTTGAAAACACTGATCATTTTGAACCTGTCAGTTGTATGAATAAAAAACCATTACGAAAACTGTCCCTACCTGCTCCAGAACCTGCCCCAGTATTTGCTCGAGTAACTGCTTCGACCTTGACCGCTTGTTCCGCTGATAGCCAATTACTCCCCTATTAACGCGGACCGCCCCAGCCCGTTGACCCACAAGCTTACGGTGTACAGAGACGATCCGCGCGAGACATGGCCCGGGCGCATGCCCAGCCCAGCAAGCCAAACGCGCAAGCCATCCAGAAGGCATAGGACGGGCTTAACCATCCCCAAACCCGCCCAGCCAGTACTGTACCCAAAAAGCCGCCTGCACCATAGGCAATCCCCGTGTAAAGCGCCTGCCCTCGCCCTAATAGCCTCGGACCACAGTGGGTTCGCAAAAAGGCCATCGCCGCGCTGTGATGGGCGGCAAACGTCAAGGCGTGCAAGACCTGAGTCAGGGCCATCAACCACAACAGTGTGGGAAACGCCGCGACCAATGCAAAGCGCAGTGCACACGCCAGCAAGGCCCATTGCAACCACCCGGCCACCGGGAGTTTGCTGAAAAAGCGGCCCTGAAACCAGAAAAACGCCACCTCCGCGACCACACCAATGGCCCACATGGCGCCAATCACATCCGTACCGTAACCGTGGTGCTGCAGGTAGAGGGAATAAAAACCGTACAAGCTGCCGTGAGCAGCCACCATGCAAAACGAAGACGCCCAAAACCAGCGCATGCCAGGCTGCGCAAACAGGCTTGCAAAGCGTAATGTGGGTTGGTTGCCGTGGACAGGATCGCGGGTGGGCTCACGCATCAGCAGCCCTGCGCAGAGGGTCATCAGCAAACAGACACAAACCACCCACGGGTAATCTTGCAGGCTGTGAACACTGGCCCATTGCCCAAACCCAACAACGCTCAGGATAAAGCCCAACGAGCCCCACAAGCGCAGTTTGCCGTATCGGCCCAGATCGCTGCCGCAGGCCTGCATGGCATGTGCGTCAGACAAGGGCACCAACCCCGACATGGCGCTGTTGCACAATACGGCAAACAGCAACACCCAATAAGCCTCTTGCACCCGCCAAAACAGCAGTATGGCAAAGCTCAAACCCAACAAGGCGCCCCAGCGAAGCCACACAACTCGCCTGCCAGTCACATCGGACAACCAGCCCCAGGCCTGCGGCCCAATGATCCGCATGGACTGCATCAGGGCCAGCGCCCAGCCAATGGTCTGAACCGAGTGGCCCATTGATTTGAGGTACGGCCCAAAATAGGGCGAATACAGACCTACAAAGCTGAAATAGGCGGCGTAAAACACCGCCAGCGCGACCACGGTTTAACCTTGCCAGTCAGCGTTCGGAGCCAGTCCGGGGATGCGAGGGGTATCGACAGACACATCGGCATTTTGAGCGCGATGCAGCAAGGCGTGGTCAATCAACACCAAGGCCAGCATGGCCTCAGCAATAGGGGTGGCGCGAATGCCAACGCACGGATCGTGGCGGCCAAAGGTCTCGACCATGATGGGCTCACCCGCCTTGTTAATGGAGCGACGTGGCAAGCGGATGCTCGAAGTGGGTTTGATGGCAATTTTAACGTCGATCGGCTGGCCGGTTGAAATTCCACCCAATAAACCGCCGGAATGGTTGCTCATAAACCCCTCGGGCGTGAGTTCATCACCGTGTTCGGATCCTTTTTGCGTGATACAGCCAAACCCTGCACCGATTTCAACACCCTTGACTGCGTTAATACCCATCATCGCATAAGCGATGTCAGCATCAAGCTTATCAAACAGGGGGGCACCCCAACCCACGGGCACGTTGTATGCGCAAACACGCAGACCAGCTCCGATGGAGTCGCCCGATTTACGCAACTGGTCCATATAAGCTTCCAGCTCGGGAACCACGTGGGCGTTGGGTGCAAAAAACGGGTTGTCCGGCACATGCGCCCAATCGACAAACGGAATCTGAACCTCGCCAATTTGAGTCATGCAGCCACGAATCTGAATGTCATGCTGTTGCGCAAGCCATTTTTTGGCAACGGCTCCGGCGGCCACCATAGGAGCTGTCAGGCGGGCAGAAGAACGGCCACCGCCCTTGTAATCGCGAATGCCGTATTTATGCCAGTAGGTGTAGTCGGCATGGCCCGCGCGGAAGGTATCCATGATGTTGCCGTAATCTTTGCTTCGCTGATCCTGATTGCGGATCAGCAAACCAATCGGTGCGCCTGTGGTTTTACCTTCAAACACACCAGAAAGGATTTCGACCTGATCGTCTTCCTGACGCTGGGTCACATGGCGGGAGGTGCCAGGCTTGCGGCGGTCCAGATCCGGCTGAATATCCTGAGCAGAGAGCTCCATGCCGGGAGGGCACCCGTCGATCACACAGCCAATGGCTGGGCCATGGCTTTCGCCAAAGTTGGCTACGGTAAATATATGGCCAAAAGAGCTACCCGACATGAAAGACCCAGAGCAATTGCAAAAACGCTATTTTACGCGAGAAACTGACGATGCAATTTTTTTACCCAGCGCCCAGCCACTCAAATAGGCAGATTCAACGCGCGGGCCCTTGACCCAATCGCCACAGGCACCCAAACGAAGTTCGGGTTTCCAGAAAAACTCCTCGCCCAGACTCTCAATGGGCGCAGAATACAACCAGCGATGGGCAACGGCAGACACCGGGTGCAGTCGCGCGCCGACCACTGCCAGAAATACGTCGACCAACATCCGGGCTACCGTCTGCGGGTCATCGCTGATATGGGTTTGTGACCAGGCGGCCGTGGCCTGCAACAACCAGCGCTCGCCTTCTGCCCGCCCTGGTTTGCTGCTGTCGCGTGCGGCCCATCCCAAAGGGCTGTCATGTATGAACGCCCCATCCATCGGAACCACCAGTGGCTCGTCAAATTTAACCATGACAGTCCAGTTCGGGTTGGATTTGACACTCGCGGCACGATCAGCCAGCGCCCAATCGACCGGCATCAGCAAGTCCACAGCCTGCTCGGCGGGTACCGCAACCACCACGCCATCGTAACCGGTGACATAGCCGCCCTCACCGGCGGTCGAGATTGTTTTTAAGCTCCAGGTACGGTTGGCGGCAGGCTCGATGCGTTCTACACGCGTTTGGAGCAGGACCGACAAGCCATTGGCCAGTGATTTTGCAAACGATGCCATGCCGGGCACACCCACCCACCGCATGGAGGTGGCCAGCCGTGGTTTGGTTTCGCCATACGACAGGTCGACCAATTGACCCTCCCAGGGGCGAACGGCGCCAGCCTCATGAGCCATGTCTACCGCTTCGGTAAAGGCTGGATGGTCTGCCGTGAAATATTGGGTACCATGATCAAACCCCGTTACACCTGGATGGGGGCCAATCCAGCGGGTAGGCATACGCCCACCCACACCACGGCTTTTTTCAAACACATCCACGTCAAGCCCGGCACCTTTTAACTCCCGCGCACAGGCCAAGCCAGCGATGCCGGCGCCAATGACCGCCAGTTTCAATCAAACCTCGTACAACAGTGATTCATCAGGAGGTCGCTTCAACAGGCCAATCACGGATATAACCCTTCAGCATGCGATTCTCAAAGCCCTGCTCTTCCAGAACCGCCTTGGCCACGTCATGAAAGGAAATCACACCTTGCAGGGTGTCGCCGTCCATCACTGGCAAGTAGCGCTGGTGGTTCTCGAGCATCAATTTACGTAGATCATCCACTTCCATGGTCGGGGAGGCCACAGACGGGCTGGTATTCATGACATCACGCACAATGATTTCAGCCATGGGCGGGGTGGGCCCGGTGCGGTGCTCAACCTGCCGTTTAGCCAATATCCGGATCACTTCACGGAATGTCAGCATGCCGGCCAGCTTGCCACGCTCCATGACCACCAATGAACCGACATCATGATCGGCCATGGTCACGACACAATCAGACAACAAGGTTTCGGGAGTGACAGTAAACAAGGTATTACCTTTGACTCGCAGCACTTCTTTGACTTGCATTACACACCTCCTTGTTGGCGGTTTTAACCGTATTTTTATAATCCTTATCGTAACTCAATCCGAATGAATGTGCGTGCTAGGATCGCTAAAAAAGGAGATCTGACCATGCCTGACTCATTCTCAACCCAAGTCCAGCGGACCATGGCGGGCTGTTGGACCCAACAGCCGGGGCTCGAGGACGCTGTGGGGCAATTCGAACTGCAGCTGTGTACGCTTCACCGCGGAGTAGCCGCCGTGACAATACAGTCGGCCGCTGCTTCGCTGTTAGGCCTGTTTATGGAACTGGGTTTGCCGGGGCATCACATGGTGGTCAGCCACACACTGCCCCACATGCTGCTCACGCAGATTGAACAACTTAGCAAATGTCTGCGGGTTGAAGTCAGCTTGGTCAAAACCGCACACCGCAGCGACTGGGAAGCAGCCATCAACCCGCAAACCCGATTGCTGATCAGCAGCGACCATTGGAACGCTCCGAACCTGGCAACCATCGGAGCACTCGGACAAACCCATCATATTGTCAGTTGTGTCGATGTATCCAACGACACCGCCTACTGGTGCGACCCGTTTGCGCAGGGTGTTGGCCTGGCGCTGTACTCTGATCTGGGGATGTTGGCCGGGGTCGACCTTCAAGGCAGTGCATGGGTTGAAAGCGGCTTGATGCGCTGGGATACGCCACCGCTGGCTGAGCGCTATGCCCACGCCCCGTGCCTGGACGGGCTGGATACCAACAGCGTGACCCCGATCAGCGCAAGCCTCAGGGCGCACCGGTACCCTGCGATTGGTGGGCCGATGGACCCTTCACAGGCGGCAGTCGCCTCAACGGGCCTGCACACACTGCGCCTGCGGCTGGACCACCTGCAAACCAACCGGAATACCCTTGCTGCGCTATTAAAACAAACACCGCCCCTGACACCGGGCCGCACTTTGAAGGTGGATCTGCGAGCACTCCATAGTGATCCAGCGGCCATCGCCGTGATGGTCAAGACCCTGCGCAAACGGCTGCGATACACCCAAGTACACCCTACGGAACTGCCCCACGAGCTTGAACTGACGGTTGGTTTACAAGCCACGGAGGATGTTCGGGACGAGATGATCAAAGCACTGGCGGCGGCAGGCAAAGCGCTTGAGGATACGCCCGCCAACCCATTAGGCTCGCTCCCGCACTCTAAGGCAATACCGCCCCGCCCTGTCGTGATCTGCCTGCACGGTGCTGGCCACAACCGGCAGGTGTGGGCGAGCACCGAACAGCGACTGCGGCAGGCCGGGTGGACGACCGTCGCGCTGGACTGTCCGGGACACGGTGCGGCGAGCGGAGCGGGCTCGCAGGTGATGCGTTCAATTCACGAGTACGCCAACTGGCTGGACGGCTATATCAAAGCGCATCATCCCCAACCGGTTGTGGTGATGGGCCACTCGATGGGTTCCTTGATTGCTTTGCGCTGGGCCGCCTTGGCGAGTGGGCACGCGGCAGGTCTCATACTGATGTCGACCGCCTATCCCATGACGGTGAGCGATGAGATTCTGAACCACGCGCATCAGCCTTCAGAAGCGTTGTGCAGCACCATCAGCCAGTGGTGCCTGGCTCCACAGCACCGCCCCGGATTTGATGCAGGGCCAAGCCCCCTGCCCGGTGTACATCTGGTCAACGAGGGTGTCCGAATGATGCAGCGTCTGCCCAAAGGGGTACTGCACGGTGACTTTTACGCATGCCACACCTATGACACCGGGCTGGACGATGCCACGACTGTACACTGCCCCGTGTTGCTGATCAGCGGCGAACACGACGTGATGACGCCTGTCAAACATCTCGGGCCATTACTCAGCACGCTGGGCAATCGCGTAGCCATGCACACCGAGTCGCGCTGGCTGCCCGATTGTGGGCATATGCCGATGATCGAATCAGCCGACGCAAGTGCTCAGGCTGTGATAAAGTTTTTGAGTCAATTATAAAAACAGCTTTGGAGACCCACATGAGCGCGACCCCCAAAACATTCACCAGTTTTAAAGAGTTTTATCCGTATTATTTGTCCGAGCATCAAAACCAGACGTGCCGCCGTCTACATGTGGTGGGTTCAACCGGAGTGCTATGGTGCCTGTTCAAGCTCTTGAGCACGGGCAACCCCGGATGGTTTGCCGCGGGCCTAGTATGCGGGTACGGGTTTGCATGGGTTGGCCACTTCGTTTTTGAGAAAAACCGTCCGGCCACCTTTAAAAACCCAGGCTACAGCTTCATGGGAGACTGGGTGATGTACAAGGATATCCTGACCGGGCGCATCCCTTTTTAAGCCTGTTCCCGGCCTTGCGCGGTGTGTGCCTCTACTCGCCGCGCGCGTATGGATTGGATGAGTTTTTAAAGTCCACGCGCAAGGGTGTCCCTTTGAGCTTGAACTTGGTGCGGATTTTGGTTTCCAGATAACGCTTGTAGCTATCGGGCACGGAGTCCAACGCGTTACCGTGCACAATGACAACCGGCGGATTTTGCCCGCCTTGGTGGGCATATCGCATCTTGGGACGGAAAATCCCCTTGCGTGGAGGCGGCTGTTGCTCCACGGCTTCGCGAATCAGGCGAGTCAGTTTGGGGGTGGACAACTTGGCAAAGGCAGCCGCATGCGCCTCTTCGACAGAACGCATCAAGGCCGCGATCCCGAAGTTTTGCTTGGCGGAAATAAAGTGCAGGTTGGCAAAGCTCAGGAACACCAAGCGACGATTGATCTCCACCTTCAAACGATCACGGCGGTACTCTTCCACCCCGTCCCACTTGTTGCAGCAGAGCACCAGAGCACGACCTGTTTCCAGAATAAAACCGGCAATTGAAGCATCCTGGTCAGAGATATCTTGCTGGGCATCAAGCATCAAAATCACCACATTGGCGCCTTCAATGGCTTGCAGGGTTTTAATCACGGAGAATTTTTCGACCGCCTCAAACACCTTGCCGCGCTTGCGCAGACCCGCGGTGTCAATCAGCGTGTAGGGGCGCCCGTTGCGTTCAAACTCGATAAAAATACTGTCGCGCGTGGTGCCGGGCATGTCAAAAGCAATGACGCGTTCTTCACCCAGCAAGGTGTTGACCAAGGTCGACTTGCCCACGTTCGGGCGTCCTACAATCGCCACCTTGAGCGCGTGCTGGTCATTGTCTTCTTCAATGGCGTCAGGCAGGAACGAGCACGCCAAATCCATCACCTCACGCACGCCATCGCCGTGCGCTGCCGAGATGGCATGGGGATCGCCCAAGCCCAACTCATAAAACTCAGCGCCCGCCATGGCCGAGGAAATACCTTCGGCCTTGTTGACCACCACCAGCACCTTGCGCTGGCTTTTACGCAGCTCACCGGCAATCACCGTGTCTTGCGGGGTGATGCCCTGCCGACCGTCGACAACAAAAATCACCAGATCGGATTCAACAATCGCCTGACGGCTTTGTTTGGCCATTTCGGCATAAATACCGTCTTTGGCGACCGGTTCCAGACCACCGGTATCTACCACCAGATACTCTTTGCTACCGATTCGACCCACGCCGTAATGGCGGTCACGGGTCAAGCCGGGTTGGTTGGCCACCAAGGCATCACGCGAGCGTGTCAGTCGGTTAAAAAGTGTAGATTTGCCGACGTTGGGGCGTCCAACAAAAGCAATGACCGGTTTCATGTTCAATCCAAAGTAATAGCGAACACAGTCCCGCCACGGGTTTGTGCCAACAAAGTTTTATCCGCGATGACCAAGGGGCCTGAGATCGCTTCACCATCAGGGCGCAGCCGAGCCAGGAAACGACCATCATCACGGCCAATCCAGTGCAAGTACCCTTCAAAATCTGCAACCACCACTGAGCGCCCCATCACAATCGGGACAGAAGGCTGGCGGCGTTGCAGTGATTCAATTTTCCATACGTTGCTGCCGCCATCGCGGGAGAAGGCGTACAAATCACCTTTTTCATCCGGTCCAATAACATAACGATCATCCACGGACACACCAACCGGGGATGAAAAATCACGAGTCCAGACTGAATTGCCATTGATTGCATCAAAGCACCCCAAGCGCCCCTGAAAGGCAGCTGCGCAGGCTTCACGGGCGCTGATGACGGGCGAACCAATCACGTCGGCAATCCGCTCAATTTCCGTCGAGCCTTTGGCATTGGCCACGGTCGCCTCCCAGCGCAATGAACCGGTGGTCAGCGACACGCCGACCATCTTCCCGCCGGGAAAGCCTGCCACCACCAAGCCATTGGAAATGGCTACGCCATCGACAGAGCGCAAGGTCAGCGGCGGGTTTTGGCGCGCATAGGACCAGCGGCGCGAGCCATTGTCAGCCTCCAAGGCCAACAAGCGGCTATCGCCGGTTTTAATGATGACGACACCAAATGCTGCAACCGGCGGCGTAAATACCTCGGTGCCGACATTGACCTTCCAACGGGGCTTGCCATCACTGTCTAAGGCAATGACATCACCTTTGCTGGCAATCACCACCACGGAATCAGCGGTGGTCGCAACACCCGTGACCAGTTTGACCTTCAAATCGGTTTTCCAGCGCAGCTTGCCGGTGGACAGATCAACCGCCTGCACCACCCCGGCATCCGAGGCGACAAACACCACGCCATTGGCCATCGCGGGCTGAAACACGCCTTTGGCAGAGGCGCCTGCATCAAGCTTCCACACCACCTTAGGCGTTAATACCGGCTTGATGGGTTCGAGCTTGGCGGGTGGAAACTCCTGACCGGAAAACGGGTTGAGTTTGTCAAGCGTACTGCAACCGGCCAGCGCAAGGCCAACCAGCAGTACTGTGAACGCCGCAGGGCGTTGAGCGAACAACCACTTCAATCCATCACCTCGTTGTTAGTTCGGCGGCCATCCGAGTTAATGACGGCTGGGCCTGTTCCCGTCCGATGATCGGTCCTGTTACTGGGCCAACGCATCTAACTTCATTTGTACAACGGCCTTCCACTCTGCATTGTTTTGTAAGCCTGCCAGCGCGGTTTCATAGGCTTTTTTTGCGTCGTCGGCTTTACCCTGGGCGACAAACACATCACCGCGGCGATCGGCCAGCAGTGGCTCAAAGGGTTTGGGAACTTCAGCGTTCAGAACCTTGAGCGCTTCGTCAGCCTGCTTTTCGTCGAGCAAGACACCCGCCAAACGAATGCGCGCCGCAGCCACGTAGGCTTTGTCACTGCCCTGGTCAATGACCCATTGCAGTTGGGCTTTGGCTGAACGGGCGTCACCTGCGTCATAAAACGCTTTAGCGGCCATCAGGGCACCCATTTGGGCGTAGGTGGTGCGCTTGTTATTCTCGAGCAACGATGAGGAGGCATCCTTTAAGGCAGCCAGGTTTTTGTCTGTCACGGCCTTTTCGAGCTGTTCGTAGGCCACCACAGCCTGTGCGGCCTCACGGCGCTGCCACCACTCCCAGCCGTTTTTGGCAGCAAATAGGCTCAGGACCAAGGTTACAACCGTCAAAATGAAGTTGCCGTACTTGTCCCAGAACGCCTTTAAGTTGGCGATTTGTTCCTGTTCTTCCAGATCAAAGCTGCTCACGCTTGGTCCTCATCATCGTCATCATTGTTAAACAGCAGGTCGTAGAGCGACTCGGCCAGCCCATCCTGACTCATGCGCATCTGACGGGATTCGCCACGCAACACCTTGACCGTGGCTTCTCCCGCGGCCAATTCGTCTTCACCCAGAATGACTGCCACAAATGCACCACTGGCATCTGCACGTTTCATTTGGCTCTTCAAACCCGTGCTACCGGCATGCAAAATTACATTCAGGCCACCGTCACGCAACTGCTCGGCCAGGGTAAACGCACGGCGTTGCCCATCTTCGTTCTGAAATACGATGTAGGCGTCCACATCGGACTCTTCTTCCTCTTGCGAGGCAGACTCATTCCATAACTCCAGCAGGCGTTCGAGCCCAATGGCAAAGCCGACCGCTGGGGTTTGTTTGCCCCCCAGCATGTCCATCAAGCCATCGTAGCGACCACCGCCGCAGATGGTGCCTTGGGAGCCGAGCTTGTCGGTGATCCACTCAAACACGGTGAGGTTGTAGTAATCCAAGCCGCGGACCAAACGCGGATTGATGGTAAACGGAACACCAGCATCCTTGAGCAGGCGCTGCACGCCGGCAAAATGGGAGTTGGATGCTTCGCCCAGGAACTCCGACAAACGCGGTGCCCCTTCGACCATGGCCTGCATGGTCGGGTTTTTGGTGTCCAGAATACGCAGCGGATTGGAATACAAGCGGCGTTGCGCGTCTTCATCGAGCACCTCGCGGTGCTGTTCAAAATAGCCGATCAGCGCCTCCCGATGCGCCTTGCGCTCTTCGGGCGCGCCCAGGCAGTTGATCTCCAGACGCACGCCTTCAATCCCCAAATCGCCCCATAGGCGGTTGAGCATCACGATCAGTTCTGCATCAATATCCGGCCCGGCAAACCCCAGCGCTTCCACGTCGAGCTGGTGAAACTGGCGGTACCGCCCCCGTTGCGGGCGCTCGTGTCTGAATACCGGCCCCATGGAAAACACACGCTGTGGCGCGTTGTACGTCAGGTTGTGCTCGATGGTGGCCCGTGCAATACCGGCGGTGAACTCAGGACGCATGGTCAGCTCATCGCCGTTCAAACGGTCGGTAAAGCTGAACATTTCTTTTTCGACAATGTCCGTAACTTCACCTATCCCGCGGCGGAACAAGGCCGTATGCTCAAGCACAGGTGTGCGGATACCCCGGTAGCCGTAGCTACGGAGCCAATCCTTGATAATCATTTCAAGACGGTCCCACAGGGCGCATTCATTGGGCAGAATGTCATTCATGCCCTTGACACCGCGCAGGCGCTCGACTTTGCTGGATGCAACAGGCGTTGCTCCACTGGAATTGTTGGTTGTATCGCTCATGAGAAAATTTGACAGCAGCTACAGTATCCGCGTAACCCGCTATTGTCGCTTATTACGCGATTTTTTGCCCGGACTTTTCAAGACCAGGCAGGCTATAGGTCGATTCAACATAGCGTTGAACCATCACCATGAAGTCCTGGGCAATGCGATCACCCCGCAAAGTGGCTGCTTTTTTGCCATCCACAAACACCGGCGCTGCGGGTGCTTCCCCCGTGCCCGGTAAAGAAATGCCAATGTTGGCGTGTTTACTTTCGCCCGGACCATTCACAACACATCCCATCACGGCAACCGTCATGGATTCGACACCCGGATATTGGGTTTTCCACACCGGCATTTGCGCGCGCAGGTGGGTTTGAATGTCGTCGGCAAGCTCCTGAAACACGGTGCTGGTGGTGCGGCCGCAACCGGGGCAAGCCACCACCTGGGGTGTAAAAGCGCGCATCCCCATACTTTGGAGAATTTCCTGCGCCACCACCACCTCGCGGGTGCGGTCACCGCCCGGTTCAGGTGTCAGAGAAATGCGAATCGTGTCACCAATCCCCTGCTGCAACAAAATGGCCATGGCCGCCGTTGAAGCCACTATGCCCTTGCTACCCATTCCGGCTTCGGTCAAACCCAGATGCAATGGGTAATCACAGCGCAGGGCCAACTCGCGATACACCGCGATCAAATCCTGAACCTGACTCACCTTACACGACAGCGTGATGCAATCGCCCCCCAAACCAAGCTTTTCAGCCAGCCGGGCGCTGGAGATCGCAGACTCAATCAGCGCCGCATACATCACCTGCTGTGCCGCCAGAGGCACCGTACGCGCAGCGTTTTCGTCCATCATGCGGGCCAGCAGGTTTTGATCCAGACTGCCCCAGTTCACGCCGATACGCACGGGTTTTTGATAACGGCAAGCAGCCTCAATCATGGCTGCAAAATTGTCATCACGACTGCGGGCCGAACCTACATTGCCGGGGTTGATACGGTACTTTGACAGCGCTTTGGCGCACTCGGGAAAATCAGACAACAGGGTGTGCCCGTTGTAATGAAAATCGCCGACCAGGGGCACATCAATGCCCATCGCATCCAATTGAGCACGAATGGCCTGAACTTCATGGGCCGCTTCAGGTGTGTTAACGGTGATGCGAACCAGTTCGGAGCCCGCGATGGCCAGCTCCTTGACCTGAATCGCCGTTGCAATCGCATCCGCAGTATCGGTATTGGTCATCGACTGCACCACTACGGGCGCCCCACCCCCGACCTTGACCGCGCGATTCCCCCATTTGACCAGCATCTGACGCGAGACTCTGCGTCGCGCGGGCTCATTGACTACAGGGTGGTCAAACAACATGATCAATCAGTTCAAAAGTAAACGGTGTCAGGGGCGATGAAGAGTTAGTCCAGCGTCATGCGGGCTACGTCGTCACGGATATAGGGCTTCAGATCAACATCCTTGCCGCGATGCGTCAATTTGACGGCTGGCGCATTGCCCAAAATAAGCTTAAACGGACCTTTGCCCTCGAGCGTTTTCTCGGTGCCTGGGGCATTTAATTGCGACATCAGGACGTTGCCATCGCGATCACGAACTGTTACCCATGCACGGTCGCTAAAGACAAGCTTGATGGCAGGCGCCGGGCCAGCCGAAGCGGCTGGAGCCACTTGGGCAGGAGCCGGGGCAGCCACGGGCGCCGTGACGGCAGAAGGCTTAGCCGATGCAGCAGGCGCTACCGGAGCCGCTGTAACAGCTGCTGCAGCGGGAGCGGGAGCCACAGCAACTGGGGTGGCCACGGCGGGGGGGGGTGTCACAGCCGCGACCGGGGCGGCAGGGGGTGGAGATGCAGGAGGGGTTGAGCCTGAGGCCGGGTTGGGAGGATCTGCCGCGGGCGCGGTGATCTGCGGATTCAGCGTGACCGAGGAGGCGTTCGGATCGACCACCGGTGCAGCCACTTCTGGCGCCGGCTCCATGGCTGGCGATGTGGTCAGTACGGGTTGCTCATGGGAAGCTTTCCATTTGTCCTGTGCGATCGGGCCGAGAAAATAGACGGACACTCCAACCAACAGCACGGCAACGCTGGCGATTACCACGCGTTTGTCTGAATTTTTATGAACGCTGTAACTGCCTAGACCTTTGCCTTGCGAGGACACTGTTTTCTCCGATGCCATGCTGATGCTGACTTCGGACTGTGGTGGACGGCGATCGATCCGCCCGGTCAAAGGGAAATCGGTTTTTTGATCCAGATCCTTACCGGCAAAGAGGGCCGCAGCCATCAGGTCGGCATCCAGCTCAAGCAATTTGGCATAGCTTTTTACAAAGGCCTTGGCGTAGGCACCGGGCGGCAAGCCGTCCAGTGAGCCAGCCTCAATCGCGTTGACCTGGCGTGGCGTCATCTTCAAACGACTGCACACATCAGACACTGATAGCCCCATTTTTTCACGCGCGATCTTAAATTGCTGAACGGGCGAGCCGCCCTCAACAACGGTCAGCGGTGGGGTTACTGTTCTATTCGTCTCCATATCATGATCGCCTGTGGTGTTCGGGTGTAGCCCCCGTAGTGAATGACCTTCACTCATTTTTTATCCCTAATTTTGCCGTTGACGCCTCCACTGACTCAGGGAAGCGCTCCATCAGTAACGCAACCGCCCGCGAGGCCGCTGCTGTTGATCCTGCTTTTTGTTCCAGACGCGCAGTTAACAACAACCATTGAGGTGTAGTTTCATTGTGCGCTTTTAGTGTTGTGAGTAAAGTACGTGCTTCACTTAGCCGGTTTTCTTGAAGGAAAATCTCGAATAACTGTAGCGCAGAAAATACATTGCTTGGCTCCGCCGCCATCGCCTTCTTGAACCACTGCTCTGCCACTGCCTTATGCCCGTTTTTTAAAGCGCAGACACCCGCCATTTGCATCAGTTTAACTTTGCGCGGATACAAAGGTTGAGACAAACCGTAAGTAATCAAGTCAAGACCTGTTGGCACGTGCCCTGCGTCGCAGACCATCATGCCGTAGTTACTTTTGATATCGATATTCTCAGGATCAAGGCGGATGGCCTGCTCATAAGACACCTTGGCCGAGCCTTTGTCGCCCAATTGGTCCAAGGCCAGCGCCAACACACCATGCGCATCGGCCAGCTCGGGCTCAATCGCCACCGCTTTTCGGGCTTCCGACAAGGCGATGGCCGGATTGCCGTCGGCAAGATACGCACTGGCCAGCTCAACCCGGGAACGGGCGCGATTCATGCGCGCCAGGTCTGAATTGTCGTTTTTCAGAGCGATGGGGGCCGCGACAGCCTGATCGCCACCCACCACGGCACAGCCTGATGCCAACGCGGCGAGCCCGCCCACCATCATGACGGCGCCCCACTTGTTCAGCAGACTCCACACGACCCTAAGGCCCCCGACCCTTTGCATGCTCTTGATCATCGCAACACCTTCACCCGATTCGCTTTAAAAAAGTGACTGGCTGCTGCTCCGCGATGCGCTGCTTGACACGGGTGCGGTCCATCACCTCCCCGGCCAATTGCCCACACGCTGCATCAATATCATCGCCACGGGTTTTGCGGACCGTGGTGACGATGCCTGCTTCAGACAGTCTCTGTACAAAGTACTTAATACGGTCCGGTGCGGACTTGCGCAACCCCGATTCGGGGAAGGGGTTAAAAGGAATTAAATTGAGTTTACACGGCACGATATCCGCGATCTCGATCAGCTGGGCAACATGCTCGGGCTTGTCATTGACACCGTCGAGCATGACATATTCAAAGGTGATGAAATCGCGTGGCGCGTGATTCAAATAGCGCAAACACGCGTCCAGCAACTCTCTTAACGGATATTTCTTGTTCAGCGGAACGAGTTCATCGCGCAGGGTGTCATTGGGGGCATGCAGCGACACCGCCAGCGCCACCGGACAATCCTGGGACAAACGATCCATAAAGGGCACAACGCCGCTGGTCGAGACAGTCACCCGACGGCGTGACAAACCGTAGGCGTGGTCATCGAGCATCAACTGCAAGGCGGGAACCAGTGCATCGTAGTTAAGCAAGGGTTCACCCATGCCCATCATGACCACATTACTGATGACCCGCTCGCCTTCGGCAGACGCATCACCATTGTTGTATGCACCCAAGAGGCGATTGGCCAGCCAGAGTTGGGACACAATTTCGGCACTGCTCAGGTTGCGTGAAAAACCCTGCTTACCCGTAGAGCAGAAACGACAATTAACGGCACACCCAGCCTGTGACGATACACAGAGCGTGCCACGGTTTGTTTCGGGAATAAACACTGACTCAACCGCATTGCCCTGCCCTACATCAAACAACCATTTGCGGGTGCCATCCGAGGAGGTGTGATCCGACAGAATGGAGGGTGTCTGCATGCAGGCCACCGCAGGCAGCTTGGCGCGAAACGCCTTGGCCAGATCGGTCATACCTTCAAAATCAGACACACCTGCTTTGTGCAACCAGCGCGCCAATTGCTTGGCGCGGAACGATTTTTCACCGATACCGGCGCAAAACGCCTCCAGCTGCGGCACGGATAGCCCCAGCAGGTTGGTTTGAGTCATCGCGGTATCGGTCATGTCGTTGTTGTTCAGCCTGTTGTATTACAGACCTATCAACGGCTGTAAACGTTCAATGCGGGGAAGTAATACGCAATTTCCACAGCAGCGGTTTCGGGGGCATCAGAGCCATGTACTGCGTTTGCATCGATGCTGTCAGCAAAATCAGCACGAATGGTGCCAGGAGCGGCCTTCTTGGGGTCGGTTGCGCCCATCAGGTCGCGGTTTTTCAAAATGGCGCCTTCGCCTTCCAGAACCTGAATCATCACCGGGCCGGAAATCATGAAGTTGACGAGGTCGTTAAAGAAAGGACGCTCTTTGTGTACTGCGTAGAAACCTTCAGCTTCAGCACGTGACAGTTGTGCCATGCGGGCAGCAACAACCTTCAAGCCAGCGCCTTCAAAACGGCTGTAAATTTGGCCGATGACATTTTTAGCCACGGCATCAGGTTTGATAATAGACAGGGTGCGCTCAATCGCCATTTTTTTACTCCGAAAAAAGAATCAAATCAATAACCTCGGAATTATAACTGTTTATGGCGGTAAACTCTGTCACTCGCACTCTAATTGCGTCGGATCACCCGCAATATTCGTCATACACTGCGAACCGTTAACAACATTTGGTTACATATTTGAAACTTTCCCCGGTTCCGGTTAGTCTTAGTTTTATCTACAACGCCAACCCTTTCAGGAGTCACTGATATATGGCCAATATGAATTCCTACGATTTTGGTCGTAGCGGTTCCGTCACAACCGTCTCTGTGCGCAACAATGTTCTGCGCAACACCTACTGGTTGCTTGCGCTATCCATGCTGCCGACCGCTTTAGGCGCCTACATCGGGGTGCAAATGGGGTTTTCGCTGTTTGCCGGCAGCCCGTTTATCGGATTTATCGCCTTCATGGCCATTGCCATGGGCTTTTTCTGGGGAATCGAGAAAACCAAAAACTCAGGTATGGGCGTGGCCCTCTTGCTGGGCTTTACGTTCTTTATGGGGTTGATGCTGTCCCGCATGCTGTCCGTGGCGCTGGGTATGTCCAACGGTGCCAGCCTGATCGGTATTGCCGCGTTGGGCACCGGCGGCATTTTCTTTGGTTTGGCCAGCTATGCATCGGTCACCAAGCGTGATTTTTCAAATCTGGGCAAATTCCTGTTTATCGGTGTGATGATGTTGCTGGTGGCCAGCGTGGCCAACATCTTCCTGCACCTGCCGGCCCTGGCGCTGACCATCTCGACATTGGCAGTGGGCATCTTCTCGCTCTACTTGCTGTTTGACCTGAAACGTGTGATTGACGGCGGCGAGACCAACTACGTCACCGCCACCCTGTCGATTTATCTGGATCTGTACAACGTATTTGCCAATTTGCTGTCAATTTTGATGGCATTTACAGGCAATAGTCGCGACTGATCTGGGTCTTTTGGAAGTATCTGACGGGTAAAATTGCACTGCAACATCGAAAGTTGTTGCAGTTGTGTGAAAACAGGAATAAATTTGAATCGTCGGAACTACAGATAGAAATGTACTGATAAGTTACTGATTAATAAGTTTTTTTAAGCGGGTTTCGAACCCGCTGCTACGTTGGCGAAGCGAGTCGCCAACACCTCAACGAGATCGCAGACGCAATGTCTACCGATCCCGTTGTCACGTCTGGGCTGCCTCGTACCCGCCGTGGCCAGCACCTAAGCCCTTCGCTTGTTGATAGTTCAAACAGCGACAGGTCCTGGTTCAAAAACAGCGATCGACTCAATGTGTGAGGTGTGTGGAAACATGTTGATGGCGCCTGCCGCCTTTAATACATAACCACCTTCGTGCACCAAGATAGCGGCATCACGCGCCAGGGTAGACGGGTTGCATGACACATAGACGATCCGTTTGGGTGCAGTCTCAGGAGCTGCCGCCAGCGCTTGGACAAGTGCCAGCGCGCCCTCGCGGGGCGGATCAACGAGCAACCGGTCAAAGGTGCCCCATGATCGCCATTCTTCGGCGGTTAATTCAAACAGGTTACGTGCAAAAAAGCGGGTTTTATGCCCCAGCCCGTTAAATTCTGCATTACCCTGAGCCCGTTGGGTCAGGATCTCTGACCCCTCAACGCCTACGACCTCCCCCGCCAGACGGGCCAGCGGCAAAGAGAAATTACCCAAACCACAGAATAGATCGGCAACTCGCTCATTTGGCTGAGGATCCAGCAGCTGCAAGGCCTTAGCGATCATGGCGGCGTTGATCTGGTGATTAACTTGGGTAAAGTCAGTGGGCGCAAAGGGCATGGTGATGTCGTAGGCCGGGATGCGGTAATGCAAGTCCTTGCCATCCTGCGGATAAAACCGCCAGACCGATGCCGGTCCCGAAGGCTGTAGCCACCACTGGACGTTGTACTGGTCTGCAAACGTTTTAAGTGCCTGCTCGTCGTCAGGCGTCAAGGGAGCCAGGTGACGCAACACCAGCGCGTTGACGTCTTCGCCCACGGCCAGCTCAATTTGAGGGGCTTTTTGTGCAATGCTCAGGGACTGCAGCAAGTGGCGCAGCGGTACCAGCAAATCGGAAATATGCCGGGGCAGAATATGGCATTCAGTCATATCGGCCACATAGCTGGAGCCTTTTTCATGAAAGCCGACCAGCATGCCGCCCTTTTTATCCACCAGACGGCAGGTCAAACGGGCGCGATGGCGATAGCCCCATGTGGGGCCCTGAATGGGACGCAACACCAGTTCGGGTTTGATA
>DAITMV010000024.1:0-19673 GCA_036834985.1 Burkholderiaceae bacterium
TTGACAGCACCGCTGTCTGACAACCCACGGCCTTGCCGCGAGGGTTGTTAACTCGCCACTTCACGCAGCCGACCAAAACAGTGCGCATCCCGTGTCTTGATTTGGTGCAATGCACCACAGTTACGCTTTGATACGAAGTTTCTGCGGGTTTTTGTGCGTCAAGCGGCTGTATAAAATCAATTTAATTAAAAAACTATTTAAAAACATGTGCTTATATATCTGGCACGCGGATTGCATAGTCTCTTGCGTAGCGCGTCAAAGGCGGCGTGCTACAGGTGGATTGACAGGTCTCCCGACGCTCTTTCATGAGAGATAAGGGAGTTTGGACAACGGCGTCCTGCACACGATTCGTCGTGGGCTCGACGCCGCTTTTTTTTGGGGAAGAGCTCATGAGCGAAGGTAAATCACACAAATCCACAACAGCGGCTGCTACAAGCGCTGCGGACGACAAGCAAGGCATTAATGCCTCCCGTCGTCAGTGGGTGAAAACCGCCGCCACGGCGTCGATATTAACGATGGTAGATCCTCTGATTCGTGCAGGTGCTTGGGCTGCAGGCTCTGATGCCCCTGAAAAAACAGACGTAAAAGTCGGCTTCATCCCGCTGACGGACTGCGCCAGTGTTGTAATGGCCTCTGTCCTGGGATTCGACAAAAAATACGGCATCAAAATCGTGCCCAGCAAAGAAGCCAGCTGGGCCGGCGTGCGCGATAAGCTCGTTAACGGTGAGCTTGATGCGGCACACGTGCTGTACGGCTTGATCTACGGAGTGCAAATGGGTATTGGCGGTCCTAAAAAAGAGATGGCCACCCTCATGACACTGAACAACAACGGTCAAGCCATCACTTTGTCCAAAAAGCTGGCCGATGCCGGTGCCGTGGATGGCCCCAGCCTGGCTAAGCTGATTGCCAAGGACAAGCGCGAATACACCTTTGCGCAAACCTTCCCAACCGGTACGCACGCCATGTGGCTGTACTACTGGCTGGCGGCGGCGGGTATCAACCCGATGAAAGACGTTAAAACCATCACCGTGCCGCCACCGCAAATGGTCGCCAACATGCGGGTTGGCAATATGGACGGCTTTTGTGTGGGCGAACCCTGGAATCACCGCGCGATTGTTGATGGCATCGGCATCACTGCCAACACCACGCAAGACATCTGGAAAGATCACCCTGAAAAAGTGCTCGGCACCACGCAGGATTTCGTCAAGACGTATCCGAACACCACACGCGCCCTGATGATGGCGGTATTGGAGGCCAGCCGCTGGATTGACGCCAGCCTCAATAACCGTCTGAAGATGGCCGAAACCATCGCTGAAAAATCCTACGTCAACACCTCGGTGGATGTGATCAACCAGCGGATTTTGGGCCGCTATCAGAACGGTTTGGGCAAGACCTGGGACGACCCAAACCACATGAAGTTTTTCAATGACGGTTTGGTCAATTTCCCTTACCTGTCTGACGGCATGTGGTTCATGACCCAGCACAAGCGTTGGGGCCTGCTCAAGGACGATCCGGACTACCTCGCAGTGGCCAAGCGTGTTAACCAGATCGACTTGTACAAAGAGGCCGCGAGCCAACTGAAAATTTCTGTGCCTAAAGAACCATTCCGCAGTGCCAAGCTGATTGACGGCGTGACCTGGGATGGCAAAAACGCCAAGGCCTATGCGGCCAGCTTCAAGATTCACGCTTAAAGCCTGTGGCGATAGAAAGGATTTGATATGAGCGCAGTCCTGCATCAATTACCCACCGCTGCGTCGGTGGCGATGCCCTCACAGGGGGAGGTGAGCCGTCCTGTTGAGCCTGTTAAACCCGAGGTCAAAAAAGAACCCAAGCAGCCGCGTACCCCTATCAATTGGTCGGCCATGGGGCGTAACCTGTTTTTGCAGATATTCCCGCCTTTTGTAGGGCTGGCGATTTTGATCGGTATATGGGGGGTGATGACACAAAATGCCACGAGCTTTCCGACGCCCAAAGCCACGTTTCTAGAGGCGGTGCGTTTGTTCTCGGATCCGTTTTATCAAAATGGTCCCAACGATCAGGGCATCGGCTGGAACGTGCTCAGTTCACTCAAGCGCGTGGGCATGGGGTTTGGCATGGCAGCGGCCGTAGGGATTCCACTGGGTTTTATCATCGGGCGTTTTACCTTTGCCAACCGCATGTTTGCACCCCTGATTGGCTTGTTTAAACCTGTGTCACCGCTGGCGTGGCTGCCCTTGGGTTTATTGATGTTCAAGGCCGCCAACCCGGCCGCCATCTGGGCGATTTTTATCTGCTCCATCTGGCCCATGATCATCAATACCGCAGTGGGTGTGCAGCGCGTCCCTTCCGATTACCTGAACGTGGCCCGGGTGTTGAACCTGTCCGAGTGGAAAGTGTTCACCACCATCCTGTTTCCCGCCGTGTTGCCCTACATGTTGACGGGCGTTCGGTTGGCGATTGGCACCGCCTGGCTGGTGATTGTTGCGGCCGAAATGTTGACCGGCGGTGTGGGGATCGGCTTTTGGGTGTGGGATGAGTGGAATAGCCTGAACGTGCCGCACATTCTGATTGCGATTGCTGTCATTGGTGTGGTGGGTGTGATTCTTGAACAGATGCTGATCGCTTTAGCTGGCGCATTTACCTACAGCGACGAAGGGAAATAATCATGGACAAGTACATCGAAATCCAGAACGTGCAGATGAGTTTTAACACCGAGCACGGCAAATTCCAGGCGTTGCGTGACATCAACCTGACCGTGGGCAAAGGCGAGTTTATTACCTTGATTGGCCACTCCGGTTGCGGCAAGTCAACCTTGCTGAATCTGATCGCCGGGCTGACCCAACCCACCGACGGTGTGCTGATTTGTGCCGGTCGCGAAATTGCAGGCCCAGGCCCTGAGCGCGCCGTGGTGTTTCAAAACCACTCCTTGCTCCCGTGGCTGACGTGTTTTGAAAACGTGTACCTGGGCGTTGAGCGCGTGTTTGGTAAAAAAGAGGCCAAAGCCAAACTCAAGGCCCGCACCGAAGACGCACTGGCCATGGTCGGTTTGACGCACGCTTTGCAAAAGCGGCCGCATGAAATTTCCGGCGGCATGAAGCAGCGTGTGGGGATTGCCCGCGCACTGGCGATGGAGCCCAAAGTGCTGTTGATGGATGAACCCTTTGGTGCGCTTGATGCCTTGACCCGTGCCCATTTGCAGGATGAGTTGCTCAAAATTGTCGAAAAGACCCAAAGCACGGTGGTGATGGTCACGCACGATGTGGACGAAGCGGTCTTGTTGTCCGATCGAATTGTGATGCTGACCAACGGGCCTGCGGCCACGATCGGCGAAATTTGCCAGGTCAAGCTGACCAAACCCCGTAACCGCGTCGCCTTGTCGGAAGATGCGCAGTACAGCGAATACCGCAAACAAGTGCTGGAGTTTTTGCATAACAAGCAAGTGAACCCGGCGGTTCAAAAAGCCGCGTAGGCACCGCGGCGCGCAAGAAAGCACCGTGCCCTCAAGAAAAGCCTCGCCAGCATTGGTACACTAGGTGGTGATTTATTTCTTGAGACACACGACATGTTTTCTTGCGCACCGTATATCAAGGAGATTGGTCGCGGCAAAGAAGGCGCGCGCGGACTGACAACCGAGCAGGCCTGCACGCTGTTTTCTGCGATGCTTTCCGGCCAGGTGTCCGACCTGGAATTAGGTGCCGTATTGCTGTGTTTTCGGGTCAAAGGCGAAAGCACGGACGAGTTGCTCGGCTTTTGTCAGGCGGCGCGTCAAACCCTGCCGCTGTTGTTGTCCTTCCGAGCCCAAGGCAAGCCACCCATCGTGATCCCGAGCTACAACGGCGCGCGTCGTCGCCCCAATTACACCCCCTTGCTGGCTGGCTTGCTGGCCAAGGCAGGGCACCCGGTGTTGGTGCACGGTTTGCCGGCCGATCCTACGGGGCGGGTAACCACCTCAGATGTATTCGACGCATTGGGCTGGGCCCGTTGCAGTCACCCGGATCGCATGGATGCCGAGCTGCAGGCGGCGACCTTGCGCCAGGAGCCTCTGTTTGTCGATATTCACGCCCTGCATCCAGGCTTGGCCTCTTTAATCGACAAACGCGCTATTTTGGGTGTGCGAAACTCGTCACATACCATCGTCAAGTTTTTACAGCCCTTTTCGCATCAGGAGGCGGTGATGTTGGCCTCTTACACGCATCCGGAGTTTTGGCATTTGCAGCGCGACGTGTTGGCGCGCATGGATGCCACCGCACTGGTATTGAGGGGTCACGAGGGCGAGCCTGTCGCCCACCCACAGCGTACCCCTCGGATGGATGGCGTGTTCAATGGTCACAGCACCGAACTGGATGCGGGTGATGCGACGTTTGTAGACACCCCGGACCCTCATCCCCTTAAAGATGCTGCCAGCACGGCGGACATGGTCAAGCGTTACCTGCGCAGCGACGCTCAATCCCTGCCACCCGGCTTTGTACGCCAATTGGCGGCCATCGAGCGCTTGATTGCCTCCCGCAAGCCTGATCAATGAGCTTGCGTTTTGATGTCATCGTGGTTGGGGCGGGCGCAGCCGGCATGATGTGTGCTGCGGTCGCCGGGCAGCGGGGGGCCCGGGTGGCACTGGTCGATCACAGCGATCGTCTGGCCGAGAAAATCAGAATTTCTGGCGGCGGGCGTTGCAACTTCACAAACGTCAATGCAGGCCCCGCTCACTTTATCTCCAGCAATCCGAAATACTGTCGTTCGGCCTTGTCAGCGTACCCAGCCGCCGAGTTCATCAAGCTGGTCAAACGTCACCGGATTGCTTTTCACGAAAAGCACAAAGGGCAGTTATTTTGCGACCACAGCGCTGAAGACATCATCCAGATGCTGGCAGCCGAGTGTGATCAGGGCGGCGTGCGGTGGTTTAGGCCCTGTGCGGTTCAGTCGGTCAGTTGCGGTGACGATGGCCATGGCGACCGGTCGTATACGCTCCAAACACAAGCCGGCGAGTTGAGCGCACCTCAACTGGTGATTGCCACCGGTGGCTTACCCATTCCAAAGATCGGGGCGACAGATTTTGGCTTGCGGATTGCCCAGCAGTTCGGCTTGCCGATTGTCGCGACTCAACCCGCCTTGGTTCCACTGTGTTTTGACCCGGCCGCCTGGGCGCCTTTTATCGGTCTGGCCGGAGTTGCGCTGCCTGTCATGGCACAAGCCGCTCCCAAGAGCCCGGTGTTTGATGAAGATGCCCTGTTGACCCATCGGGGGATGAGCGGCCCGGCCATTTTGCAGATTTCCTCCTATTGGAACCCAGGTGAGCCTGTCACGCTCGATCTTTCTCATGGCGAGCCGTTGGAAGACCAGCTGTTGACGGCCAAGCGCAGCAGCAAGCAGCAGTTAAACACCGTACTGGGCCAGTACTTGCCCAAACGTCTGGCCGATGGGTGGTTGTCGCAGCCTCAATGGCAAGCGATGGCCACCCGCAAATGTGCCGAGGTCTCCGACAAAGACCTGCGGGCATTGGCGGCCAGTTTGACCGCCTGGACGCTCAAACCCTCAGGTTCCGAGGGGTATAAAAAGGCAGAAGTGATGCGCGGCGGGGTTGATACCCGTGCGCTCGAGGGTAAAACCATGCAGGCGCAGGCGCATCCCGGCTTATATTTTATTGGCGAGGTGGTCGATGTCACCGGCTGGTTGGGCGGATACAACTTTCAGTGGGCCTGGGCCAGTGGTGTAGCCGCCGGCAAGGCCGTTCAGATAAAAACGACACGTGCGGCTTGAGTACCTTAACCCCTTGTGCTATTCTTGCGGTCTTTGCCGGAATTTCTGGCAGTTACCCTATTTTTGGATTTTAGTCGAATGCCTACCATCCGCGTTAAAGAAAACGAGCCGTTTGAAGTTGCCCTGCGCCGCTTTAAGCGCACCATCGAAAAAACTGGTCTTTTGACCGAACTGCGTGCGCGCGAGTTCTACGAAAAGCCAACCGCAGAGCGCAAGCGTCTGGCAGCAGCTGCTGTTAAGCGTCACTTTAAGCGTCTGCGTAGCCAGATGCTGCCCAAGAAGCTGTACTAAGCACTCGTTCTGTCTGTGTCCGCTGTGTCTTCCATGTCACTCAAAGCGAAAATTCTCGACGACGTAAAAACAGCCATGAAGGCGCGTGAGCAAGTCAAGCTCAACGCCTTGCGGCTGCTGACCGCTGCCATCAAGCAAAAAGAAGTCGATGAGCGAGTTGAGATGGACGATGGTGCCGTGCTGTCCTTGATCGAAAAACTGATCAAACAACGCAAAGAGGCTGCTACCCAATTCGATTTGGGGGGTCGTCCCGAGTCTGCTGAAGCTGAGCGCTACGAAATTACGGTGCTGTCCGCCTACTTGCCGGCTCAAATGTCGGAAGCGGATGTTCAGGCTGCCGTAGGTGCTGTCGTTGCCGAAGTGGGTGCAAACGGTCCTCAGGACATGGGTAAGGTCATGGCGGTATTAAAGTCCCGTCTGGCAGGGAAAGCTGATTTGTCGGCAGTCTCAGGACTGGTCAAGAAGGCTTTATCTTAAGGCAGAGTCCTGCTCGCTTTAATCATTGCCATGGGAGCGAAGTGGCATGATTCCGCAGAGTTTCATCCAAGATCTGTTATACCGGGCCGACATCGTTGAGGTGGTCGGGCGTTATGTCACGCTCAAAAAAGCCGGTGCCAATTTAACGGGCTTGTGTCCGTTTCACAAAGAAAAATCCCCGTCGTTTTCGGTCAGTCAGGCCAAACAGTTTTATCACTGCTTTGGTTGTGGTGCACATGGCACGGCGATTTCTTTTTTGATGGAGCACCTGGGCTTGCCGTTCCCTGAGGCCGTGGAGCAACTGGCAGGGCAGCTAGGGCTTGAAGTACCCAAGGTGCAAAGCTCGCAGCAAGAGATGCAGGAGCGCTCACGACAGGCGGTGCTGATCGAAAAAATGCAGATTGCCCAGCAGTTTTTTAAACAGTCACTTAAAAACTCCAGCCAGGCGGTGGCTTATCTGAAGTCGCGCGGCTTGACGGGGCAGGTTGCCGCCCGGTTTGGTTTGGGTTATGCGCCGGGAGGGTCCCGTGCTTTGGCGCAGGTGTTCAGTGATTACGATGCCAATACCGATCTGATCGATGCGGGCATGGTGATTCAGTCCGAGGATGGTCACCGCCGTTATGACCGCTTTCGTGATCGGGTCATGTTTCCGATTCGAAACAGTCGGGGCGACATCATCGGTTTTGGTGGACGGATCATCGATCAAGGGGAGCCCAAATACCTCAACTCACCGGAAACGATTTTGTTTTCCAAGGGTCAAGAGTTATATGGCTTAAGTGAGGCGAGGCCAAGTATTCGTGACCGCGGCTACGTACTGGTGGTTGAAGGTTACATGGACGTCGTCGCGCTGGCCCAGTGGGGTTTTGAGAACGCAGTTGCAACTTTAGGCACGGCCGTTACACCTACCCATGTGCAGCGCCTGTTCCGGCAAACCGACCGTGTGGTGTTCAGTTTTGATGGGGATGCCGCAGGGCGTAAAGCGGCGTGGCGGGCTTTGGAGGCCAGTTTGCCTCATGCTGCCGAGCAGCGACGGATCGAATTTATATTTTTACCGCCTGAGCATGATCCGGACTCCTACATTCGTGAGTTTGGTGCCGAGGCCTTTGATGTGGTGGTAGAGCAGGCCATCCCCTTGTCACAGTTTTTGATGAAGGAGGTGGCTCAGCGGCACCGTTTGGGTGATGTGGAGGGGCGTTCTGCTGCAGTCGGCATGTTAAGGCCCATGATTACCCAGATTCCGCCCAGTGCCTACCGTGTGGCCTTGTTGCGAGCCATCGCCGAGCCTCTGATGAGTACCCCGGCTGAATTAGAGCAACAGTTTGGCTTGCGACGCAAAGATGGCAAGCGGGTCACCTTTACGCCCAAGCCCAGGCGTGAGAACGTTCGGGCAGGGGCGGCTGAGCCGGAACGCCGCGTGGCCGTGCTCCTGTTGGGGGCGCCAGAGCATGTGAATGTGACGACCGATTATTGTGATCAGTTGGCCACCCGTGCCGATTTAACGCCTGATCAGCAGGCGCTCGTGGCGCTGATCAAGGCAATTCACGTGACGGGTGCATGTTCAGCGGCACAGTTGGTGGAGCTTTTTCGCAACACGTCCCATGCGGAATGGGTGGGCCTAGCTGCGAATGATGCAATATTGCTCGATTCGGAACTCAATCTCGAAACCGAGTTGGCCGCAGCGATGTATCAATGTTGGGACCGCTGGATTGCCCATGAGCTGGATCGATTGGTGCAGTCCGGCTTAAAAGATGCACAGACGCAGGAAAATTACCGATATTGGTCTCAGAGACGAATATCTTTGAAACAAGAGCGAGTGAATCCGTTATAATTACAGGTTCACCTTTTCTTTTGGCTTTTCAAGCACTTCTAGTGTGGCCGGGTATATATGTTCAAATTTTTGAATGCGATTTTCAGTTCTCCCGACGACGAAAAGAATGTGGCGCAACAGCGCGTTGAAAAGCAAACAGCAGGTCAAACAGTTGTTGACGATATGAAAAAAGAGAATCAAGTAGTCCCCGCCGCAACCAAACCCAAAGCCCGCAAAAAGGCAGAGGTTGTCACCCCGCCTGATGATGATGTCAGCGTCAGCCCAGCCAGCCCCAAAAAGGCAAGCACCAAGGCAGCCAAAACCCCCAAGGTTGAAGCTGTGGCGCCTGTCGCTGCGGACAAAGGTGCCAAGCGCGGTCGCAAGCCCAAGGCGGACGCTGCGGAAGCGGTATCGGCCAAGGCTCGCCCGGCTAAAAAAGTGGATGCCGAGTCCGATGATTCGGGTGATGATCTTGAAGCCGGTGACGTCTCCATCTCTGACGACGTACTGGTCGCTGACGATGTTGAGGACGTTGATGTCGAAGCAGTGGTGATTCCTGAAGTCGCCGCACCCAAGCCTCGTCGCGGTTCAAAGGCCAAAGAAAAGGCCTTGATGAACGCCGCCTACTTTACCCAGTCTCCAGGCGGTGAAGCAGAGCTTGAGGCACGTCGCAACGGTTTGAAGATTCTGATCAAACTGGGTCGCGAGCGCGGCTTTTTGACCTACGCTGAAGTGAACGATCACCTGCCCGATGATGTCATCGACGCAGAAACCATTGAAACCATCATCAGCACCTTCGGTGACATGGGTATTTCCGTGTACGAAGCAGCCCCCGACGCTGAAACCCTGCTGATGAACGACAACGCACCTGTGGCAACGTCTGAAGACGATGCCGAGGAAGAGGCTGAAGCCGCGTTGTCCACGGTTGATTCCGAGTTTGGCCGCACAACGGACCCCGTCCGCATGTACATGCGTGAAATGGGCACTGTTGAGCTGCTGACCCGCGAAGGCGAAATTGAAATCGCCAAGCGCATTGAAGATGGCCTCAAGGCCATGGTGATGGCGATTTCCGCCTGCCCGATGACCATCATGGAAGTACTCGGCATGGCCGATAAAATCCGTGCGGGTGAAAGCCAGGTGGATGAGGTGGTTGACGGCATCATCGATCCGAATGCCGACACCACCATGGATGCCACCTCGGCCGCAGCCGCTGCTGCTGCCGATATGCCCGAGGATGATGAAGAAGAAGCCGAAGGCGGCGGTTCTGGCATGTCGGCCAAGCAGCTCGAAGAGCTCAAGAACAACGCACTGGTGGTGTTTGATCGCATCAGCAAGGAATTTGCGACCCTCACCAAGGCCACCGAAACCGATGGCTATCGCAGCCCGGCGTATTTGAAAGCCCAGCAGTCCATCGCCGAGCAGTTCATCACCTTGCGCTTTACCGCCAAAGTGGTTGAGCGCCTGTGCGACACCCTGCGTTCGCAAATGTCGGATGTGCGCAAAGTAGAGCGCCGTATTTACGACATCATGGTCAACCGTGTGGGTATGCCGCGCGATCGCTTCATGCGCGAATTCCATGACAACGAAACCAACCTGTCATGGACCAAAAACCTGGCAGATGGTGCGGAGCCTTTCGCAGCCATCATGGGCCGTAATATTCCAGCCCTGCACGAATTGCAGCAGCAACTGATCGACATGCAAAACCGCATTGTGTTGCCGCTCAAAGACCTGCGTGACATCAACAAGCAGATGACCTCCGGCGAGAGCCTGGCTCGCAAAGCCAAGCGCGAAATGATCGAGGCCAACTTGCGTCTGGTGATTTCGATTGCCAAAAAATACACCAACCGTGGCTTGCAGTTCCTCGATTTGATTCAGGAAGGCAATATCGGTTTGATGAAGGCTGTGGACAAGTTCGAATACCGCCGTGGTTACAAGTTCTCGACCTACGCCACCTGGTGGATTCGCCAGGCGATCACCCGTTCGATTGCTGACCAGGCCCGTACCATCCGTATTCCGGTTCACATGATCGAGACGATCAACAAAATGAACCGTATCAGCCGCCAGATTTTGCAGGAAACCGGCATTGAGCCTGATCCCGCGACCTTGGCTGCGCGTATGGAAATGCCTGAGGACAAGATTCGCAAAATCCTCAAAATCGCCAAAGAGCCCATCTCCATGGAAACTCCGATTGGCGATGATGACGACTCCCATTTGGGTGACTTCATCGAAGACAATGCGACCATTGCGCCTCAGGAGGCTGCCCAGTATTCCAGCCTGCGTTATGTGACCAAGGAAGTGCTGGACTCGCTGACACCCCGCGAAGCCAAGGTTCTGCGCATGCGTTTTGGTATCGAAATGTCGACCGATCACACCCTCGAAGAGGTGGGTAAGCAGTTTGATGTCACCCGTGAGCGTATTCGACAAATAGAAGCCAAGGCCCTGCGCAAGCTACGTCACCCAAGCAGGTCAGACAAGCTCAAAAGCTTCCTCGAAGGTAACTGAGCCTAAAAAAGTTAGGTATACTCGCCGCTTCTTGGCCCCCTAGCTCATGCTTGGTTAGAGCAGCGGACTCATAATCCGTTGGTGCCGTGTTCGACTCACGGGGGGGCCACCAAAAAACAGAAAGCCAACCTCTTTAGGTTGGCTTTTTTTTCGATCAATGTAATAGATTTCATAAAAAGACAATTCGATCGCAGTGTGCGCACACTTTACTTTTAAATAGAGGCTTCTCGTTTACTCAGCGCTGCCAATCCCATATCGGCCAACCCCATGACTACGGCATCGTGCTCTTGCAACGAACAAAGCTTAAATCTTTAGGCGACGTTTTATCCAACCCACTGAACAGCAAACTCCGGCAAGCTGTCGTGTTTGAATCGGCACTGCCCATCGACCAACGCCAACCGTAGCAGGAATGGTTCAGTGGCAGAGCTGTTGTCCAGAAGAATAAACTGATCGCACAAGGGCAGGGCCGCCCCGATGTTTTCGTAGGTGCGCGGAATTCGGTCGAGAATTTTCTGTTCCGGAACGCTGTGCCCGCCCGATAAGACCCGCTGTGAGACACAAGCAACATTCAAGGCCGGGGAGCTTGTATAAATGGCGATCATCTTGATCAGAAAGCCATTTGCCTTTGCGTGCGCCAGAAAATCCACTTTGGATGCGTGGGAAAAAACAGTCTCGAAACAGAAACTTTGACGTGAATCGATGAGGCGATAACGGGCATCTTCCGCGATTTTTGCGGCCTCCAATGATTTGGCTTGCGCGTCGGCACCATACCTATCTTTGGCGATCAAATCTGCATTGATGAACGCAAGCCCTTTGTCCTCTAAATAAAGTTCAAAGTAGGTGGAATTCCCCGGTCCGTTGCCACCGACCAGCATGAAAGCCCGGGTATTGTGTGCTGGCTTTGTATCGAATGCCTGGGCTGTTGCTATTTTGAGTTGCTGCAGGCAATGACACGTGAACTGTCGCGATGCCGCTCAGGATCGCGGAGATGTCGCTGGCGCTCAGACGAGACTCCAGAATGCGCCCTATATCAGCCCAGTAGCCGATTTGTTCGGGTGTTTTGCGGCGAAATGTTTCTGCCGCCGCTTGAGCCTGTGCAAGCAGCCTTGCGTTGATGCGAATGGGTGATTCTTGAGCAGCCATGACATCATCCTGATCTTTGATGTGGTCAATATTGCCAAAAAAATGTAGCAAAAAAATACTTTATTGCTGGGCATACGGATATACGCTTTATGCGTATGAGCGCTCAGCTAGCCATCGCAACACCCCTTGCCCGGCCGCCAACCCGCTGGCTAGGCATGCTGTCAGTAAATAGCCGCCCGTGGGCGCTTCCCAGTCGAGCATTTCGCCGGCGACAAAGGTGCTGGGCAGGGATTTGATCATCAGGTACTGATCCAGGCTGTCAAAGCTGACTCCCCCAGCGGTGCTGATCGCCTCAGCGATGGGCCGAGGGGCCGTGACGGTGATGGGAAGTGCTTTGAGGGTGTTTGCAAGGAGGGGCGTGTCGTCGAGTTGTGCTTTGCTCAGGACTTCATGCAGCAGGGCCAGTTTGACGCCGCTGATCCCCACCTTGTTTTTGAGAAAGCTGGGCAGCGAGTGTCCGTTGCGTGGTTTGGTCAGCTCATTGCTAACACGCTCCAAAGTGCGTCCGGGCAATAAATCAAGCGTGAAGCTGGCCCGTCCGTTGGCGTTGATCAACTGGCGAATCGGGCGTGAAAACGCATAGATCAAACTGCCTTCAACGCCCTGTGCGCTGATCACCAGTTCGCCGGGCCGTTCGATCCGTTGCCCTTGAAGATCTGTTATGGCCAACGCGACAGACTTTAACGGCACGCCAGCAAATTTTTGACGGATGTAATCGCTCCAGGCCACTTCAAACCCGCAATTGGCACTTTCCAGGGTATGTACCATGACGTGTTTGTTTCGTAGCCACGGTACCCAGGCTCCGTCGGATCCCAATTGAGGCCAGCTGGCTCCACCCAAAGCCAACACGGTGGCGTGGGGGTTCAGTTCGATGTCCCCGGTGGTGGTACTGATGCGTAGCTTGTCTTGATCCGTCCAGCCCAGCCAGCGGTGGCGTGTGTGGGTACGCACGCCCTGTTCGCGCAAGCGGCGCAGCCAGGCTCGCAGCAAGGGGGCGGCTTTCATCTCGCTGGGGAACACCCGGCCTGATGTACCCACGAAGGTGTCCACGCCCAATGCTTTGACCCAACGGCGCAGGGCATCGGGCGGAAAGTGGTCGAGCATGGGCTGCAACTGCGCTTGCCGATCGGCGTAGCGGCTGCAGAACAGCGCATAGTCTTCGCTGTGGGTGATGTTCAGCCCGCCAATCCCAGCCAGCAGGAATTTACGGCCGACCGAGGGCATGGCGTCATACAGGTCGACAGACACCCCCGCGCGGCTCATGACCTCGGCCGCCATCAGCCCCGCGGGCCCTCCGCCGATAACAGCCACCGTGAAGCTGGATAGTTCAGGCATACCTGTTAACAACTTAATTAAAAAGGGATGAATGCAAGCGGTACCATCGATATCGAATGCGAATGTCGTCCACCACCGGCCTGAATGATACAGCCAGCAGGGCCGTCGCCAGCCACAAGGCGGTCGTCAAGCCCCCGTGTTTAAAGCCGATTGCCCCTGCGACACCTCCCATAAAAAAACTGCACACCAGGGTGCTGTGGATGATGAGTTTTTCACGGTTGGCTACAACGCGTTGGTGGTGTGGTGAGCGGTTAAAGTACACCACCTTGCCCAGTTCAATGCCCATGTCGGTGATCATTCCGGTGATATGGGTGGTGCGAATTTCAGAACGCGAGAGTTTGGTGATCAGCGCGTTTTGCAAACCCATCAGGTAGCACAACAACAGCACGGTACCGGGTAACACCAGCTGCACATGTTGTTCGATGGCTTGTCCCAGTGTTCCAAATAACATGAGCAGCATGCTCTCCAGTACCAAGGGCAGGGCGTATTGGCTGTGCAGCCGGTGTCGGCGTGACCAGTTCACGATCAGCGCGGTGCTCATGGCGCCCAGCAGAAAACACACCAGCGATACCAGGCCGGCCAGCACCACGCCCAGGTTGCCCAGCACGAGGTTATCGGCCATGCCAGAGATGATGCCTGTCATGTGCGAGGTATAGTAGCCGACCGCCAAAAAGCCGCCCGCGTTGGTCGCGCCCGCCACAAAAGCGAGCAGCGTGCCCAGTTCTCGGTAGGTTTTGGGTGTTCGTTGGCCAGGTACCCAGGTCCAAAAGCGCAATCGCATCATGTGTTTGCAGTGGTCTTAAGCCATCTTGGCCTAAAAGGTGGTGATCGGTCCACATGGTAAGCCAAAAATGGCCTGCGTTCAGTGTTGTGCCTGTCCATGGCCCGTGCTGGTGCGTATTGCATGCAATCTATTGGTGCGTATTGCCAGCACACGCATGGGTTGCGATTGCATAAAAAAATACAATATATCAATAGTTTATTTACTTTCATGAGTTTATAAAAAACATCATGCATCGCCAGGCGAACTGGCACATTGCATGCAAAGCATGGGGACGACTAGTGATCTGGAGTGCCCCATGAAGTTTGCTTCCCCCCGGTTTAAAGACCTGGCTCGCGTGCTGGCCGCCATTCCGCTTGGCATTGCCTTGCATACAGCCGCCCTCGCGGAGACGGTGGCTCGTTATGGAATATCCATGGCTGATATTCCATTGACCACCGGTCAACCCGACAAAGGTGCTGGTGCCTATCAATTTACCGGTCACACCCTGTACGACCCATTGATTGCATGGGAGTCAAATGTAGCCTCCAGGCCTGGCAAGTTGATCCCTGGTTTGGCAACCGCTTGGGCGGTTGATCCGAAAGACAATAAAACCTGGACCTTCACCTTGCGCAAGGGCGTTAAGTTTCATGACGGTTCTGACTTTAAAGCCGATGCTGTGGTGTGGAATCTGGACAAGGTGTTGAACGACAAGTCGCCCCAGTTTGATGCCAAGCAGAGCGCGCAGGTGCGTCCGCGCATCCCATCCGTGGCCAGCTATCGAAAGGTGGACGACTACACGGTACAAATCACCACCAAAGAAGTAGATGCGCTGTTCCCATATCAGTTACCGTGGTTTTTGGTATCCAGCCCCGCGCAGTGGGACAAGCTGGGCAAAGACTGGGGTAAAGTGGCCTCACAGCCCTCGGGTACAGGGCCGTTCAAGCTGGATAAGCTGGTACCCCGCGAACGGGCTGAGCTGGTCAAGAACGCAGCATATTGGGATAAAAACCGCATTCCCAAAACTGACCGCATTGTGTTGATGCCCATCCCCGATGCCGTCACTCGGGCCAACGCATTACTCAATGGTCAAGTGGATATCATCGAGACGCCACCCCCCGATGTATTGCCGCAGCTCAAAGCCAGCGGTTTTAAAGTGGTACAAAACGTCACCCCGCATGTATGGCCCTATCACTTTTCGACCCAGCCTGGTTCACCATGGGCGGATATCCGTGTTCGAAAAGCCGCCAACCTGGCGATTGATCGCAGTGCGATTGTCAAATTGATGGGCGGCTTGGCCAGCCCGGCCCAGGGGCAACTGGATTCGACGAGCCCTTGGTTTGGCAAGCCAACGTTTAAGCTGACCTATGACTTGCCTGCTGCGCGCGCCTTGATGTCTCAGGCGGGTTATGGACCCACCCGTCCGCTCAAGGCCAAAGTCATCATTGCGCAGGGGGGCACGGGGCAAATGCTGTCCTTGCCCATGAATGAGTTTGTTCAGCAAAGTCTCGCCGAGATTGGTATTCAGATCACGTTTGAAGTGGTTGAGTTGGAGAACCTCTACCTGCATTGGCGCAGTGGTGCAAAAGCCGACATGAACGCAGGCAAAGGCATCAGCGCGATCAATTTGGGCTATGTCACCGCCGATCCCTTTTATGCAATCACGCGGTTTGCCGATAGCAAATACGTCGCCCCCAACGGTGTGAACTGGGGGGGCTACAGCAACCCTGCCGTGGACAGCGCCCTGGAAAAAGTGCGTACCACGTTCAACACCAAAACGCAGGATGCTTTGCTGGCCACGGTGCATCAAACGATGGTCGACGATGCCTTGATGTTGTGGGTGGTGCACGATGTAAACCCACACGCCTTGTCGCCGAAGGTCAAAGAGTTTGTGCAAGCCCAGCATTGGTTTCAGGACTTGACCACCATTCGGATGTGATCGCCTTATGTTGACCTATCTCCTCAAGCGTTTGCTGTATGCCATACCGATTGCGTTGAGCGTGACGGTGGTGTCGTTTGTGTTGGTGTATTTGGCGCCGGGCGACCCACTCAACGCGATCGCACCGGCCGATGCTCCGGCTGACGTGGTGCAGGCGCTCAAGGCAGCTTATGGGTTAGACAAGCCGATACCGGTGCAATACGGCTTGTGGCTGCTGCGCGCTTTGCATGGAGATTTAGGAACTTCAATTGCAACGGGCAGGGCCGTCGTCAGCGAGGTGATGAGTGCTGTGGGTAGCACGTTGATTCTGGCGGGGGCGGCTGCCGCAGCAGGGGTGTTGCTCGGGTGTGTGCTAGGTGCCGTGGCGGGGTATCGCCACCGGTCTTGGGTGGATCGGATGGCGACATTTTTGTCGGTTGTGGGAGTGAGTATTCCCCACTACTGGCTCGGCCTGGTGTTGACGATTGTGTTTTCGGTGTGGCTTGGCTGGTTGCCCGCGATGGGGGCCGGATCCAGCGAGTCCGGCCGCTGGGTGTGGGATATCGAGCACATCAAGCACATGGTCCTGCCTGCGCTTACGTTGTCCGTGATTCCGATGGGCATCATTACACGCACGGTGCGCGCCTTGGTCTCTGAAACGTTGCAACAGGAGTTTGTCACAGCCTTGCGAGCACGGGGCTTGTCTGGCGTGGCCATCTTTAAACACGTGGCAAAAAATACCGCACCCACCGTGCTGGCCGTAGCGGGTTTGCAGGTCGGCTATTTAATGGGCGGCTCTATCTTGGTGGAAACGGTATTTGCATGGCCCGGTACCGGTTTTTTATTGAATACCGCAATCTTTCAACGTGACATCCCACTGCTCCAGGGTACTTTGCTGGTGTTGTGCCTGTTTTTTGTACTGCTCAATTTGCTTGTCGATGTGGTGCAACCGTTGATTGATCCTCGCTCGGGCCGGGCATGAAAAGGAACGATGTGATGGCGGCTGTTTTATCTGCATCCAGGGCTGACGCCAGTCTGGCGCCTGTGAATGATCTGGTCTCGGCGACCCGCAGTTACTGGGCCAATGTCTTTGGGCAATTGAGCAAAGACCCCATGGCGTTGTTGAGCGTGGGTTTGTTGACCATTCTGGTGGGCGCTGCCGTCTTTGCCCCGTGGTTAGCGCCTGCTGATCCTTACAAGGCCAGCATGATCAAGCGCCTTCTGCCGCTGGGCTCTGTGGGTCACTGGTTGGGTACCGATGAGTTGGGTCGGGATTTACTGAGCCGATTGATGTACGGAGGCCGTTTATCGCTTCTGATGGGAGTGATCCCCGTCTTGGCCGCTTTTGCCATCGGCACCAGTGTCGGCCTATTGGCGGGTTACCTGGGAGGCCGTGTCAACATGATCATCATGCGCATGCTGGATGTGTTTTATGCGTTCCCGTCGGTGCTGCTGGCGGTGGCCATCTCCGGTGCTCTGGGGCCCGGTATGAGTAACAGCCTTATCGCGTTGACCCTGGTGTTTGTACCTCAGGTGGTGCGGGTGGCCGAGAGCGTAACCACGCAGGTTCGTAAACTTGATTACATCGAGGCGGCTCGTATGAGTGGAGCGGGGGCGTTGTCCATCATTCGTGTGCATGTGTTGGGCAACGTGTTGGGCCCTGTGTTTGTGTATGCCACGGGTTTGCTGAGCGTAAGTATGATTCTCGCTTCAGGGTTGTCATTTCTGGGATTGGGCGTCAAGCCGCCTGAACCTGAGTGGGGTTTGATGCTTAACACCCTTCGCTCAGCGATTTATTTAAATCCGTGGGTTGCAGCGCTGCCTGGCGTATTTATTTTTATGACCTCGGTGGCCTTTAACGTACTGGCTGATAGCGTGCGCGCTGCGATGGATATTCACCAATGAACACGAACGCTGAATTTCAAACACCAGCAACAGATCAGGGTGGGCCAGCCCAGCCGTTGTTGATTGTCGATTCCTTGAAAAAATATTTCAAAGTGTCCTCCGGCTTTCTGGATAAAACGCCTCAGTATGTACACGCGGTGGATGGCGTAAGTTTTTCTGTTGCCAAAGGCACCACGCTTGGGATTGTTGGTGAGTCGGGTTGCGGTAAGTCAACGACGGCTCGTTTGATCGCTCGCTTGATCAACCCAGACAGCGGCTCTATGGTGTTTGACGGGCAAGGGGTTGACGAGTTTCGAGGCTTGGCCCTCAAAGGGTTTCGCAAACAATTGCAAATGGTGTTTCAAGATTCATTTGCATCACTGAATCCGCGGCTGACCATGCAAGCGTCCATCGCATATGGACCGCAAGCCCACGGTGTATCCAAAAACAACGCGTTGCGATTGGCTCGTGATCTCATGGCGCGTGTCGGATTGTCGCCTGATTTGTTTGCGTCGCGCTACCCGCATGAGCTCTCGGGTGGTCAACGGCAGCGTGCCAATATCGCACGGGCTTTGGCGTTTGATCCACGCTTGCTGATTCTGGATGAGTCCGTGGCGGCGCTCGATAAATCCGTTCAGGCACAGGTCTTGAATCTGCTGCAGGATTTAAAAGCCGAGCGGCAATTAACTTATCTGTTTATTTCTCATGATTTACATGTGGTGCACTACCTGTGTGACGAGGTGTTGGTGATGTACATGGGGCAGGTGGTTGAGCAAGGTCCGGTTGAGATGATTTACGGGCAGGCCGCGCACCCTTACACCCGTGCTTTGTTGTCGGCTGTGCCGTCGATGGACCCAGACCACCGCACGCTGGCCTCGCCCCTCAGTGGTGATCCACCCAACCCCATCAACCCGGCGCCGGGTTGCCGATTCAAAGACCGCTGCCCGCATGCGCAGGCAATGTGTTCCGAGCGTATGCCGATATTGCAGCCCGTGTTCGACAGTACCCATCATCGGGTGGCCTGTCACCGTGCGCAGGTGTTACGCGAGACGATCTACCGGGACGCTGCACCCGCTATCCATCAAGGAGTGTTCGCATGAGCCAGATCATTCCCCTGCATCCTGCCCCATCGTTGGTTCAGGTGGAACATTTACATGTTCAGTTCACCGGTCAACGCAAAGCAAACGCATTGACCGATATAAGCTTTGAATTGCCCGCTGGCCAAGTGCTGGGCTTGTTGGGTGAATCAGGCTCCGGAAAAAGCGTGATGTTGCGTGCCTTGTTGCGTTTGCATCCACTATCGACCACGCACGTCAGTGGCCGCATTAACGTCGATGGACAGGATGTCCTGTCGTTAAAAGGCCGTGCGCTGGATCACTACCGCGGCGGCGTCACGTCCATGGTGTTTCAGGAACCGGGGCTGGCGTTTGATCCGGTGTATCGCATCGGGCAGCAAATCACTGAGGCGATTCGAGCCCACCATCAGATCGACAATACCACCGCTCGCCATCGGGCGCTGCAGATGTTGGACCGTGTACAGATTGCACAGGCCAAACGACGGTTTGATGCCTATCCTCACGAACTGTCTGGTGGAATGCGTCAACGTGCCATGATCGCACTGGCCTTGGCCACCGAGCCCCGGCTCTTGCTTGCCGATGAGCCGACCACTGCACTGGATGCCACCGTACAGATCCAGATTTTATTGCTGTTACGGCAGCTACAACAGGAAACGGGTATGGCGGTTATTTTTGTGACCCACGACATGGGCGCTGCCGTGGAGGTGGCGGACCGACTGGCCATCATGTACGCCGGCCGTATCGTAG